>NZ_JASE01000005.1:3474306-3790153 GCF_000622325.1 Sulfitobacter geojensis | reverse complement strand
GATAGGCGACTTTTGGTTGCTGCCTTAAGGATTTCGCAAGCGGGACCTCAATGCCAGCGCCCCAAGTCATGGGTGTGCTGGCATTGAGGTCTTCGGAATCTCCCGATTTGATGCCATTGCAAGTCACGGTGGCGCTTCTCGTCCGCTCTTCCCCAACAACGTCTCTTGATTGTATTACAATAACAAGGGGCCGTTTGAACGTAAGCGCGGCTTAGACCCCACCTTCCAATCTTCGCTGTAGTTTGCGAGTCCGTCGTCCATGGATTTGAGGGAGTTTCTCCATGGATGGTACGATTGAGTTCCTCACAGATACAGGCGGAGATCGCGGTAGGTGCCGCCGCTGGCCCGAAGAGGTGATCCCAAGCACCGGTACCCAGGCCTAGAACTCTTCGATAATTCTGGAGCCTTCGCGCAGGAGGTCGCGGACGTGTTTCTGAAACTCCAATGAATCATGCGTGTACATCCCATGTTTGAATGCATTCTGATTGCCCACTGGTGCCCCGGACCCCTTTGCACCTCCATGCATTCGACATCTTTTCTTTCCTCGAACGCTAGGGGCCTGGCATGCGGTCCCGCGTCTTGTTTTCGCCCCACAACGTGGGGTTTGTCGCATGGCCTCAGTATTGCGCTGATGTGAACCCGTCATGGACTAGGGCTTCTTGCGTGCAACCGCGTTCTTGGTTTGCACTTCAGGGATCTGTGGGTCCGGTACATGTTCAATAGCATCCGATTCAATGCCACTAACTGAACGAAGGGGCTTTTTTCCCCTCTGACCAGTCTCAACGTTTCCAACGATCGCTTGTCCGCCAGCTTCAACGTGAACATGCTCCACGGTCACTTTCTGTTGTCCCTTGCCGTGGTGTTTGTCCAACGTCGCAAGCTGCTTAGCGTAAAGGGCCATCAGTTTCTCAGCGTGTTTTAGGGCCATATCACGACCTTCGAATGTTTGGTTTGGCAGTGTCGCGCGGCGTAAACACTCGAGCGCAGCAAAATGAGTTCCAACCATTTGCGTCGCAATCATGCCCTCAGCGCCGTCAGCGGGTTCAAGGCTTTCAAAGAGCTCAAGGGCCCTAGCAATCCTGATGTTTACGTCCTTTTTGGTGGAGTCTTGATCGTGCCAAAGGAGCTGCGATATTTCTATTGTTTTTTGACGCATGATTTCACCGCCGTGGACGTCAAGTACCTTCCTTATATCTTTTCGTGGCGCAATAGTGTGAGCCACGTCCATTTCGGGAATTAGCTGGAACGGTACGGTTTTCTTCGCCATGCTATTTTGCCCAATAAACTCTTTGAAAAGTAAGTCACATCATAACACCTTCAGTTTCGAAAATAAGGCCCAACTTTCTAAAAATTCTACTGTGTATGGGCTTGTTCCTGAATTTTCTAACTGAGCTCCCCCCTCTCTCGACTCAAATCCCCGATAACGTACCCCATGGACCAGAGAGCGCAGGTATGAGCCGAGGTGGCGGTGCGTTGATCATCTTGCGACGATTCCTGCCGGAAAACACCATTGGCATACACACCCATCGTGTGTGTATGTGCGGGGTTAGTGGAGAATTTGATAATGCAGAGCACAAAAGAAAAACAACGGACGAACATCACCCTGACGGCATCGAATCTCGTGGCGGCGCGGGAGCTGGGGCTTAATGTATCGGCAATTAGCGACGCAGCCGTTGCCGAAGCGGTTCGAGCGGCGAAGGCGGAGGCCTGGGCCGCAGAAAATGCGGCGGCGATTTCCGAACGCAACACTTGGATTGAGGCTAATGGGACGCCATTGAAGGACCTGCAGGTGTTAAAGGTCAACTGATGGCGCAGTTCTAAGTCTATAGGCTCGACGGCGAACGTCTGGTGCTCGACCTCCAGACCGATCTGATCGACACCGGTTCCCGGGTCGTTGCCCCTCTCATCTCGGTTTTAACTGGGCCAAGCGTAATCGGGCGTCTCGAGTCTGTTTTCGACATTCAAGGCAAGGATCACGCCCTGCACACCGCTGAAATGGCAGCAGTCCCCACCGCGCTGCTGAGGGGGCAACCAATCGCTGATCTTTCCGGATACGACTATGAGATCCGAGGTGCCCTCGACATGGTTTTCTCTGGTTTCTGAATGATCCAAGTTTGCGAGGCGTGTTGTTCAGGCGGTCGCTGATGGCCTGGATTCAAGGTCGGTCATAAACTTGTGTGTTTGAAATTATACAAGTCGTCGCGAACATCGCAGGCGCATATGTGGGTCACCAGTTCGATAATGCCGCCCTGGCGGGAGGGACTGGAATACCAAATTTTACATCCACGCCTGCGTGAACGGGCTGGTTCGATCCCCTGTGTGTAGTGGTTTCGGTCAGTCGGGATGGTTCTTGCTAGGTCAGCTCGCATGAAAATGAAGAAAGGAGATATACCCACATTCTAACTAGAAATGGCGTTCTCCAAGTTTTCGCAGGTCATTCTTTTGACAAGTCACGAAAGTGGCATACGGTGTCTGACAAGTGCTTACCTTCCGATTTTTGGATGATGACAGATATGATCGGCCCCCGTTTTACCATGCGCTTAGATCCTGAACTGAAGGATTGGCTTGAGAGCGAAGCCAAGCGCAAGGACCGCAGCGCGGCTTATGTGGCAAAGCAAGCCATACTGGACTTGAAGAACAAAACCGAGGCGAAGGCTCAAATGATCCAAGTGGCGGTAACGCAGGCGGACAAGGGTGTATTCATTCCAGAGGGTAAAATGACTGAATGGTTGAATCCGTTGGTACAGACCATGAGCTTCCCGAACCGGAAGCTGATATTTCCCCTAACCAAGCCTAACAGATGCAGATCGAACTTCTTTACGAAACCAAGGCAAATCTGCGACGGTTTAAACAATACTATTCGTAAGTTTTTCCGGCAGGAAGTACCAAGGCTGACCAGCAATACCGATCTCTTCTAATCCTCCTCAAAAGCCAACCGCGTGTAGGCTATTTGGAAGAGGAACAACCCGATGCTTTTGTATACTCCTTGCCCGGGATCCCTTTCACAGTGCTGTATCGTTTTAGCGACCAAACGATAGAAATTATGCGCCTTTATGACCAGCGCAGCGAATTTTCAAAAAACCGCAAAAGCTAATACGACCTTCTTTTTCAACAGCACCACGGCGGAGGGCCGGATATACCTCAGTAGCCGAGTCCAAAAAAGAGGGTTCGGGGGTGTCAGGGAAAGGGTGTTGCGCAGAGCCTTGCAAGGCTCGGAGACACGCAGGATTGACGATGGCTTAAGCCCCTTATAGTTGCCAAACGCTCTGAGAATTGCCGTTGTAGCAGCGCATTCATCACTGTTTGCCCTCATTGCCGTTTGCCAAGTGACAATCACCGTTGCTACAATGCTTGCAATACATCTCTATATCCAAGGGGAAGGAAGTTGGCACAAAAGAATGTTCCGGCAGACCCACTAGATTTTGGCCTGACCTCTTTCGCGGATGTCTTACCAAAGCGCGATACAATTCCTGGCGAAGAGGCCGGTAGCTTCGCAGTTTTTCAGGCGCAGTTGATGCGTACGCTCACACCATTTACGCCTTACGAGTTTGTCGTTGCAGAAAACCTCATATCCATAGAATGGGAAATCTTGCAGCACCGAAAAATGCGGGAACGCTGCTTAAGGAATCTCTTAGGAAAGGAAATTGAGAAAGAGCTCGCCAAATTCAGAGGCTACGATAGAGGTCGTGAAGGTCCTGAACTAAGCGAGCTCACAAAACGCGCATTGGAACCCGACCCTGACATCGCAAGTAAAGCGCATCAAGAGCTGGAAGAGATAGGTATAGATCTTCTTGATCTCATGGGAAAATCGGTCAGCTCGATGAACTACGATCTCCACTTCCATGAAATCAAATTACCCCAACTCGAGACCCGTCGCCGTCAGGTTAAATCTGATTTTGATGCTCTTCAAAAAGCCCGTCCGATTCCGGCCGAATTGGTTGTAGAATGACAACCGCAAGGCAGATGGCTGCAAACCGAGCGAATGCACTGGCAAGCTCCGGGCCTAAAACAATTGAGGGCAAAGTCACTATTGGTCATAATGCCAGAAAACACGGGGCGACTTCTCAGCTGGATCCAGAACGAGTCGGTCTTTGGGCCAGGATAATCATGGATCAGGCCGAAATATCCTTGCAGGTAGCTATGGATGAAGGTGACGGGATCGGATTGGCCTGGGCGCTCGCACGAGCCGAAGTCAGGTTCAATACTATCGCTGAAATACTAAAAGCCGAAAAAATCTATCTGGTGGCCCTCACCAATAATGAGAAAGTGAAGGCTTTTTCTGCGAGCATGGCTGAGAGACGCGACCGGTATCTGCTTGGTCAAGCCACCGCGGAAGAAATTAAGACGTTTCAGAACAGACCTACCTTGACTGAGTTTTGGGAAAAAATTGAGGAAAATCGTGAAATTGAACGGCGCCATAGACTAATGCGGCGTTATTACCGAGAAGCGAGGAGTGCGCGGCGAAAAGCATTTCAAGATTGGATAGATTGGCTTCGAATAGCTCCGCCAACATCGCGAGGTGAGGGCTTCAACAGGAGAGACACTAAGAAACGTCGATTTACCGAAACAAACCCAATTTCAATCTATAATTGAATTTTCAACCAGATATGTATTAACTTGTTGATTTATAACAAGTAATTCGTAGGCTCGCAAAGTGTTTGGTTCGTGAATGTCATAGCCACCGACTCAAACGCCCGATAACGCGCACCATCATTGCTGGCTACTAGGCCACACATCATGGTCCGTTTAAACATGATCCGTGCGAAACCGAGCTCTTATATCGGCTTCGTCAGTCTCGGCGTGTGCGTAGATGCGCAAAGGTAAGTTGGGGTCGGACCAGCGTCCCGCTTTAGCTGCTGTGACGGGATCGACGCCCTGTCGTACCACCAATTCAGTGAAGAAGCCGTGCCGACCTGCGCTGTGCGCTGATAGGTAAGAAATGCCAGCTTTTTCGCAAATTGTCTGCCATCGTTTTCTATACCCTGTTGGACTGCCATAGCCGAAAACGCGAGGACGCATGAGCTTTCCAGTTTTTCGGTTTTTCGGCCGCTTAGGCTTCAAGGAAAATAACTCATCCATCATCTGTGGTGAGACAGTGATCCATTCACCCGGATGCCCCTTCTGAGCCTTAATCCAAACTTGGTTAGTTGCTGGACGTAGGTCAGTTGGCGTGAGTGAAGTTGCCTGATCAATGCGAGCGGCGGTTTCGAACATGAATCGCACAAGGGCGGCATTGTAGGGGTCTGCTGCTTGGCAAAATGACTTTATCCAATCCTTGTCTGACGGCATTCGCTCGACACGGCTCTGTTTGCCTCGGAACTTGTCTTGAGCGGCGCGCCTTAATGTATCGTAGGCTTTGACGCGGATAAGTGGTGTTCTTGCAAGCTCATGTGCATTGTTTATTACGGCGCGCGCAGGCGTTACAATCTCGCGCCACCACGTATCGGTACCGGCCATTGGTTTCAGTTTGGGACCAAGGCTCTTTAAAAGAGCGCCAGTAATCGAGGCCAAGGGCAAATCTCCAATTTCTTGGACAATTGGTATAAGACGTTGGGCAGTTTTCGGCGACGCTTCATACATCATAATCGCATCAGAGAAGGTCAGCGATATCTCGTCACCAACCACGTGACGGCGAATTTGCCGATCAGTTTCAATCGTTATCCAGTCCTGTGCGCCTGCTTTTGCAGATGCTCTAGTGCTGCACCGGTATGGACCTGCGATTGGCCTACCATTGTATTCGACCCACCCCTTCGCCCAGAAATAGTTCCCCCTTTTATAGATTTTGAGTGACATGATGGAACTCCTTCAAAAATGGTATCAATCTGCGCGGGTGTGATCAGCATTGTGCGGCCAAGACGATGAAATGCACCGGTGGCATTGGCTCGCTTGCGCAGCGTGCGTTCTGAAATATTAATACCCAAACGTGCCATGGCTATAATCCATTGGGTTGGTGTCTTGCCCAGTCTAAGAATTTGCGATTCTTCTGATAACTCGGTTTCTGCCATTTTGACCGCCCTTCTTGATGCGATTGCTCCAGCGAGCTCTAAGGATTTGCTTGTCTCGCATCATCTGACATGCTCAGGTTAGTCGAAGAGAAATCATTCGTCATATATTGCAAAGATTGCTTTAAGTGACAGATTCGTCAACTGGAAGTTCGACATGGCGCGACATAATACCGATTTATTATCTGGGATGGGCGTACGCCTGACCAGCATTCGCAATGAAATCGGGCTCTCTCAAGCTGCTATGGCGGAGGCTATTGGCGTCTCTCCCCGCGCTTACCACAGCTATGAAAAAGGCGAACGGGGTATGCCAGTAGAAGCGTTGGTGGCGGTAGGAGAAGAGTTTGATGTGGATGTGCCGTGGTTGCTTCTAGGCGCTAAGTCAATTCGGAAGGGACATGATTTCAGCGCGCTAAAGGAGATTGAAACACATCTCGATCAACTCCTCAAATCTGAGGGTATTGAAATCAAGAGTGAAAAGCGCGGTGCTATTGTCGCGCGTTGGTATCAATCCCACGTTGAGGGTCGTGAAGTAATGGACGACGATGTGCACACGTGGATTGAATTGGTTAAAGAATAGTGACGTCAAACGCCGACGGACAGCCGCAGGTTGACGAGTTTTTCGGCGCGCTATGGATCTGTCAGCCACATGGACAGGGAAACATCCCGCCCAAGCTCTGACTTCAAGGTATAGGTACAGTCGCGCCGATCCCGTAAATCGCGATAGCTCGCCCGATCGCCCTCAATACCAGCATTGTTTTGTCGGTAGATCATCTCAACGAGCACTACAATGTCGAAGCCAATGCTTTTGGGGCTCGCAATGTGTATCGTTACGGCAAAGCTGGCTGTTGCCGCGTACCGGCATTGTACGGTGTTTCGACCGCGCCGCTAGAGCTTCACGGAGGGAGTTTTACGGCTTCTTCTTTACGAAATCGCAGAACGTCCCGCGATATACCTATATTTCAATGCCAATCGTGGCGACCCCGGCAGGATTCGAACCTGCAACCTGCCCCTTAGGAGGGGGCTGCTCTATCCAGTTGAGCCACGGGACCACGCGAGCCAGTGTCTAACCCAGTGCGAACCGCTTGTCATCGTCCCAATGCACCGCGCTTGATCGGAAGGGTCACTTCACGCTAACTGGTATATGAACAAATAAGGTGTCCAAATTGACCACTCCTGCAAAACGTCCGCTCACCCTTCGTGATGTATCTGATGCCTGCGGGGTGTCGGAAATGACCGTAAGCCGCGTGCTGCGCAACCGGGGGGACGTATCGGACACAACCCGTAGCAAGGTTTTAGCCGCGGCCAAGGAATTGGGGTATGTGCCCAACCAGATCGCGGGGTCACTGGCGTCACAGCGGGTCAATCTGGTGGCTGTCATCATTCCATCGCTGTCGAATATGGTCTTTCCCGAAGTGTTGAACGGGGTGAACCAAATTCTCGAGGATACGCCCCTACAGCCCGTGGTTGGCGTAACGGATTACATGCCAGAGAAAGAAGAACGGGTGCTGTACGAAATGTTGTCATGGCGCCCCTCAGGTGTGATCATTGCCGGGCTGGAACACTCGGATGCGACCCGCGCGATGTTGTCCAATGCGGGCATTCCTGTGGTCGAAATTATGGACACAGATGGTAAGCCGGTGGATGCAATGGTGGGAATTTCACACCGCCGCGCAGGGCGCGAGATGGCCAATGCGATCCTGAAAGAAGGATATGAACACATCGGGTTTATGGGCACCAAGATGCCGCTGGACCACCGTGCGCGCAAACGGTTTGAAGGATTCACCGAAGCGCTGGCCAAGGCGGGCGTCGAGATTGAGGACCGCGCGTTTTACTCCGGTGGTTCGGCGCTGGCGAAGGGGCGCGAGATGACGCAAGAGATGTTGGAGCGCTCGCCGGATCTGGATTTCCTGTATTACTCCAATGACATGATCGGCGCAGGCGGCTTATTGCACCTGATTGATCAAGGGATCGATATTCCGGGTCAGATTGGACTTGCCGGCTTTAACAATGTCGAATTGTTGCAAGGGCTGCCGCGGCAGTTGGCGACGATGGATGCTTGCCGGATCGAAATCGGGCAAGCTGCGGCGCGGATCATTCTGAACCAGACGTTGGATGAGCCGGATGCGGATGTGCCGCAGAATGTGACCCTGACGCCGACTTTATCTTTCGGGGATACGTTGCGCCGCCGCCGCCGCTAGGATGCTGCGGCTGGACAACACACAGGCGCGGCGGATCTTTCTGGACCGGCACAGGCTGTCCGAGGTGCCTCAGGGTGGGGCGTCTGGAGATGATCTGTTGGCATTGATCGATAGCCTTGGTTTTGTGCAGCTGGATAGCATCAATACGGTGGCGCGCGCGCATGACCTGATCCTGTTTTCGCGGCGGCCCCGCTATCGACCAGCGGCCTTGAAGACCCTCTATGAAAAGCAACGTGCCTTGTTTGAGCATTGGACGCATGATGCAGCGGTCATTCCGATGGCATTCTACCCCCAGTGGCATTTGCGCCGTCAACGGGATGCCAAACGCCTGCGGGGACACTGGAAGAAAGACAGGCGCGCGGGGTTCGAGGCGCAGTTTCAGATCATTCTAGACCAGATCAAAACCGAAGGGCCGGTGTGCTCGGGGGATGTGGGCAAGGGTGAAACGCGGGGATCGGGGGGCTGGTGGGACTGGCATCCGTCCAAAACCGCGCTTGAGTACCTCTGGCGCTCGGGGGCGTTATGTGTGGTCGGGCGGGACGGGTTTAAGAAACGCTATGACTTGACCGAACGGGTGTTGGAACAACACCTGTGTGACGACGTCCATGCGCCGGATGAGGCCGAGACAATCGAGTGGTGCTGTGCGCAGGCCCTTGCGCGGTTGGGGTTTGCGACACATGGCGAATTGGCAGCGTTCTGGGCGCATATCACACCGTCGGAGGCGCGTGAGTGGTGCGCGGGCGAACTGGCTGCGGGACGATTAGAGCGGGTGGAGATTACCGGTGCCGATGGCTGCGTCAAACAGGCCTTTGCCCGTCCCGGACTGGACGAAGATGCCGCGCTGGATGCTGCGCCCACAAACCGGTTGCGGATCCTAAGCCCGTTTGATCCGGCGCTGCGCGACCGCAAGCGGGCAGAGCGGTTGTTCGGGTTCAACTACAGGATCGAGGTATTCGTGCCAGAGCCGAAACGCACCTTCGGCTATTATGTCTTTCCTATCCTACAAGGCGACCAGATTGTCGGGCGTATTGATATGAAAGCGTTTCGCGATCAAAACCTGCTGCGCGTCAAGGCGTTGTGGTCCGAGGGAACAGTCCGATGGGGCAAGGCACGCCAAGCGGCGTTTGAGGCGGAGCTGGAACGGGTGAAACGCCTGGCCGGGGTTGAACAGGTGGTGTTCGACGATGGCTGGATGCGCGGATCAGCTTTGCATCATCTCTGACAGATCCTGCGCGGCGCTGCGCAAGCGATCCAGATGGTTTTCAAGGTCGGACACACTGACCCGTTGGTCGGGTGCATGCAGCGAAATGGTGGACATCAACCGCCCCAGATCATCGCGGATCGGCACGGCAACGGCGACCATGCCGTTCATGAATTCTTCGTTGTCGGTTGAATAGCCGCGTTCCCTGATGGTCGCGACCTCTGCCATCAACGCATCGGATGTGGTGAGTGTCTTGTCTGTGTGCGCCTCAAGCGCGGCCGACGACAGAAATTTGGCCAGATGGCGCGGAGACAGGGAGGACAGGTACATCTTGCCGCTGGCCGTGCAGTGAAACGGGACAGTCGTGCCGATGGGAAGCTGGATGCGTAGCGGCCATTTGGTTTCGACCCGATCAATGTAAAGCATGCCGTCGCGGTCCGCTGTGGCGATATTACAGGTCTCGCCCACGTCATCGGTCAGCGCATGCAGCACGGCAAGGCGCGCAACGCGGATGCGCGAGGACGACAGAACGTTGGCGGAAAGCTTGCGCAGCCGCTGTCCGGCGGAATAGGACCGCCCGTCCACGTCGCGCTGCAGGAATCCTTCTTCCTCCAACCTGTGGAACAGGCGATGCACCGTTGGCTTGGGAAGGCCCAGCACCTCGTTTGTGGCGGTGGGGGTGACAGGAACGCCAACGCGCGCAACTTCTTCCAGCAGCAAAAGCAACCGTAGATTGGTTGGGATTGCTTTGTCGGAATCGCGCGCGTCGGGCATTTTTATGGTCTCACTTCATTATTGGTTTGCCGGGAGCAAGACCCATTACCCGCCTCCACCTGACAGAATTTCAAAGATTCCGCCACCCGGCAGCAAGGTCTTGGACAGTGACGGCATCAAAGCGACACAGAACCATACGGAAATCAGCGCGACAAGATACATCGTAGCGTAGCGTAGCAGACGGAAATACGGGACACCCGTCACCCCGGACGCGACATAAAGGTTCAGCCCGTAAGGCGGCGTGATGAACCCGATTGACGCCCCGACAAGAAAGATCACCGCAAAGTGGATGGGATCGATGCCAACCGACACGGCAATCGGCGCAAGGATCGGTGCAAGGATGATCGTAACGGGTAGGGATTCAAGGATCATGCCGGTGATAAAGACAATCGCCATCGAGGTGAAAAGCACCGCGTAATACCCGCCCATGCCGGTGACAAAATCACCGATGGTTTCCTTGGCCCCCAGCGAGGACAGCACCTGTTGCATGGCCACGGAAACCGCAATCAAGGGCACCAGAATGCCGGTGATCTGCGCCGATCGTGAGACAATGGCGGGCAGACTGGGTAGTGTGAAGCCTTCGACGACGATCATCGACAACAGGCTTTTCTGGCTGACGGGCTGGTCCGGGTCACTGCCCATCAGTTTGTTGATCGGGAAACAGATCAGACCGACGATGATGCAGAAGCCGACCGTCACGCCCGCCGCTTCGGTTGGGGAAAACTTGCCAGTGTAGATCCCCCAAAGCACCAGGCCGATGGCGAAGAAACCCAGCCACGCGCCCACGGCGGTTTTGAACACGCGCCAAGGTGAAAGGGTGATCAGAAAGCCCCAGCCGTTTACGGTGCAGATGATAAAGGCCGCTGTCATCATGCCCAGCACCATTAGCGCACCGGGCACAATGCCCGCGATGAACAGTTCCGAAATCGGCAGGTTCATCAGGAATCCGTAGACGATAAAGATGATCGAGGGCGGGATGATGATCCCTACCGTACCGCCCGCCGCAGCTGTCGCCGCAGAGAAACGTTCGTCATAGCCGCCTTTAACCATTTCAGGATGCAACATCGATCCGATGGTTGCCGTGGTGGCGGAATTCGACCCCGATATCGCCGCGAAGAGACCACAGGCGGCAATCGCTGCCATGGCCAGACCGCCGCGCAACCAGCCCAGACAGGCATAGGCAAAATCCGATAGCCTTCGTGCGATACCGGATTGGTTAATCAAATCCCCCGTCAGAATGAACAGCGGCATGGCGAGAAGGGCAAAGCCCTTGTTAAAGACGTTAAGAAGTTCGTTGCCGGTGTTATCCAGAGGCAGGCCGATGACAAAGCTACAGCCGATGACCCAATAAAAAATGACCAGCAACACTGGTGTGCCCAGCATGAAAAAGATCGTCACCGCCAATGAGATAAGTGTGACCCATGTACCGTCTGACATCAGACTTCCCCCCCGATAACCGCTGTTTGAATGATCTGGTTGCCCGCCTTGTAGTTTTTCCAATCGTCCAGCCAGTTGCCGACGACGCGACCTGACATCAGGATAAAGGCCACCGGCACGGTGATGTAGAACCACCATTTCATCGTGTTATCCACGCCATCGACCAGTTGGAAATTATCCGCCGAATAGGCGGTAAAGCGCAGGGATGTCGTGATGGCGATCCAGCAGAAACCGAACCACAACACACCGTCGAGCGTCAGCGCGGCCATTTGGCCCTTGGGCTTCATATTGGCGCGGAACTCACTAAAGCTGAGGTGGGTGCGCAGGCGGACGTTATAGGAACAGCCAAACCATGCCATGATCATGAACAGGAAGGGCGGCACAGTGGTCGACCCAGACCATTGGCTTGAAAAGATAAACCGGTCGATGACGCCCCAGAAAATAATCGCGGCGATCATCAGATAGGTTGCGACGGCGATCCCGCGTTCCAGATGCCTGTCCATAAAGGGCAGACGTTTGAAGAACTGGTTGGCCAGAATGCCCCCGATCAACGTTATGAAAAAGCAGACGACCCACATCCCGTCGGTATAAAAGGCATCGCGCATTTTCCATGCGCTCCCTGCAAAAATTGCGGGAATGACGGCTCCCGCTTCGGCCCAAATTGACATACCCGTTCCTCCCAAAGGTGTCCGACCTGCGCTAGTCTCCCGATAGCGAAGTCAAAAGGGCCGGCCCCCGCAAGAAGACCGGCCCCAGATTTTAGCCTAATCCGGCTCTGTTATGATTTCCACCAGCGACGCGGTTCAACGTTTTCCGGCAGGGTATCCGCGGGCAGGGTGCGCACGGAGTCATAGATTTCCTGATAGGTGTCGTGACCGCCGGACCAGCCGTTAAGCCGCTCGCGCCATTCTTCCCACAGCTGTGGCTGATACTCGGGCGAACACATTTCCTCGGCCTTTTTAATTTCGGCGTCGGAAAGGAAGGCATTGCGCACATTGTTCTGGGCAAAGATGGTGCCGGGCAGTTGCGGATCGGACTGGCCCACTGTTTTGACCAGCGCCGCTTCGTTTGCAGCCTGAACGTGGACCTGCGCAAGATAGGACGATTCCATCACCGCATCCTGCAATTCACCGCCAAGCGAATCAAAAGCTTTGGCCGACATCGCTGTGTGTTCTGTCCCGCAGAAGAAGTTCAGGTGAACCGATTGAGACACAACGGGGGACATGTTGGCGTAGGCCACGGCAGAGGCCCAGGTTTCCGCGCCATCAATCAGACCTTGCTTGAGACCATCAAGGGTTTCTTCCCATGCTACAGGCACCGGATTGAGGTTCATCGCTTCCATCGCGATGCGGCCCAGCTGTGTGCCGGTGACGCGGTTCTTGGTGCCGGCCAGCTGTTCGACCGATGTCACAGTGTCTTTGTCTTCCCAAGCCAGACCCAGCTGAATGCCGCGCAGTTCGGCGTGTGAGAACAGGAATTTCAGACCGTGGCGCTTTTCATATGGTTCGCGCAGCAGCTTTGCTGATTCTGGTGAATAAAGGAAATGGTACTGATCCGCACGGTTGCGGAACATGTAGGCATAGTCGAGCACGTTGAGGTAGGGCGCGCCACCGGCAGAGTTCTGGGTGGAGGCGGCATAGATGTCCACGATCCCTTGCTGGGTCTTTTCGACGCAAGAAGTTTGACCGCAAATCTGGTTGTCACCGATGAATTCTACGCGGATCTCGCCGTCTGTTCGGCTTTCCAGATCGCGGGCAAATTCAAGGCAACCTGCGCGTTCAATCAATAGGTTACGTTCGTTAAATCCGGCGGCACCGAATTTGAATGTGAACTTCGCTTCCTTCTTAAAGCGCTTTTCGTAGGACGATTCCGCCGCACTCGCCAGATTGGCAAGACTCATCGCACCACCAAAGCTGCCCGCGGCCAGCAAAGTGGATGACATGCCGTATTGGCCTGCCACACGGAACAGATCGCGCCGCGAAATTCCGCCCAGTTTATCAGATATTTTCATTGTAGTTCCTCCCGGTTGAATCTTTTTGTCAATTAATGAGACTTATAGTTTCAAAAAACACTAGCGCGAAAAGAAGCTTCTGTATAGAATTTTCTTTACCTAAGGGAGGTTTCTGAAAGTGAATGCTGATTTCATCGTGGTTGGTGCGGGTTCTGCGGGCTGCGTTCTGGCCAACAGGCTCAGTGCCGATCCCAAAAACAAAGTGATTCTACTTGAGGCGGGAGGACGTGATCTTAATCCGTGGATCCACATTCCGGTTGGCTATTTCAAAACCATCCACAATCCCAAAGTGGATTGGTGTTACAAAACCGAACCTGATCCGGGGCTGAACGGGCGGTCGATCGAATGGCCGCGTGGCAAGGTTCTGGGCGGATCGTCATCGTTGAACGGATTGTTATATGTGCGCGGACAGGCGCAGGATTATGACCGCTGGCGGCAAATGGGGAACACGGGCTGGGGCTGGGACGACGTGCTGCCGTTGTTCAAGCGGGCCGAAAAAAACGAACGCGGGGCTGATGCCTTTCACGGGGATCAGGGGCCGCTGTCCGTCAGTAACATGCGTATCCAGCGGCCGATCACGGATGCATGGGTCGCGGCGGCACAGGCGGCGGGGTATAAGTTCAACTCGGATTACAACGGGGCGGATCAGGAAGGCGTTGGGTTTTTCCAGCTGACATCGCGCAACGGTTGGCGGTGCTCCGCGGCCGTGGCCTATCTTAACCCGATCAAAAAACGGCCC
This sequence comes from Sulfitobacter geojensis, assembly GCF_000622325.1. Lineage (NCBI taxonomy): Bacteria > Pseudomonadati > Pseudomonadota > Alphaproteobacteria > Rhodobacterales > Roseobacteraceae > Sulfitobacter > Sulfitobacter geojensis. The sequence goes on along the minus strand of NZ_JASE01000005.1, from coordinate 3,775,788 downwards.
AATCTTCAAATCATTACCCATGCACAGGTCGACAAGGTTGTGATCAAGGACAACCGCGCGACCGGCGTGCTTTACACAGACCGCAGCGGCACGCAGCATGAGGTGCAGGCGGCCCGCGAAGTGGTGTTATGTGGCGGGGCGATCAATTCGCCGCAATTGCTAATGTTGTCCGGCATCGGCGAGGCCGATCAACTCGCCGAGCACGGCATCAGCGTGCAAAAGGAACTGCACGGCGTCGGTAAAAACATGCAGGATCATCTGCAAGCGCGGCTGGTCTATAAAACCCATGAACCGACACTGAATGACGAAGTTTCGTCACTTTGGGGACAGGCCAAGATCGGGCTGAAATTTGCGATGTTCCGCGCTGGTCCGATGACTATGGCGGCCAGTCTGGCCACGGGTTTCCTTAAGACCCGTGATGATCTGGAAACACCCGACATTCAGTTTCATGTACAACCCTTGTCCGCCGAAAACCCCGGCAAGGGCGCGGACAGGTTTTCCGCTTTTACCATGTCGGTTTGCCAGCTGCGCCCCGAAAGCAAGGGCGAGATCCGGCTGGGCAGCGGCGACCCGCGCGCCTATCCCAAGATCATTCCGAATTATCTGTCGACCAAGACCGATTGTGACACCATCGTCGCAGGTGTGAACATTGCCCGCAGGATTGCACGTAATGCGCCGCTGACCTCCAAAATATCCGAAGAATTCCGGCCTCACTCCAGTCTCGACATCGACAACTACGACGACACGCTGGACTGGGCGCGTGACAATACGGCCTCGATCTACCATCCGACGGGCACCTGTAAGATGGGACAGGGGCCGGACGCTGTGGTTGATGCGCGCTTGCGGGTGCACGGGGTTGCGGGACTGCGCGTGGCCGACTGTTCGATCATGCCTGAAATCGTGTCCGGCAATACCAACGCGCCTGCCATTATGATCGGTGAAAAAGCCAGCGACCTCATTTTGGAAGATGCGCGTTAGAAAACCTGTGGCGTAAGCCCTGCGTGAAACCATCGCAGATAGGTGTAGATCGAAAAGACGCCGCGACCGGTCGCGCGCGCGATGTCGGGCGCATAGGGGACCATATTGGTGCATTCCAGAATAATCGCTCCGACCGAAGGGTTCTGCGCAACAAGGTTTTGCGCGGCTCTCACCATTTCCTGATGCGCTCTTTCGACATCCAATGTGGGTTCGTTGCCCAGAATTGCGGCGGCAAAGCGGCTGTTTTCCATACCCTGTACAGGCGTCTCCGGCGGCACGCCCGCTGCGCCCAGATGGGCAGGTGTCAGGGATTCTGCAGAAATGGTGAGGATGCCCAGCTGTTGATCCGGTGCCAGCATCGGTGCGATCTGGCCTGCCTGTTCGAGCGCGGAGGCGGCCACTGGTGCGCCCAAAGCGGCAGCAAGGCGCGGGCGGATCAGCGCCAGAAAGCCACAGGTTGTCGCGATGCCGTTGCATCCTTGGGCTACCAAATCACGCCCGACGGCAATGAATTCCTGCACGAAGGGTTCGATGTCATCGCAGACAATTGCCTGCGGGGTGGCACCTTTCACGACGCCATAGTGCACCGGAAACGGCCAGGTGTCCGCATTCCCCACATCCCCCAGAATACGCGGAAAACGGGTGTCGAGCATCAAGATGCCTAACGGTGCTTGGGTGTTTACCAACGTGCTTCGTCCTTTTCGCAGGTGGCAAACCATGACGCAGACCTGTCTGGGTGTCAAAAATTGTGCAGCCCATAAATAACGATGACAATTTATAAACATTTTGTTGATGTTTGAATTTTCCATGCCAAGATAAGCGTGGGGAGAATCGACTTTGAAGACAAAATGCAAATTTAAGGCGCGTGCATGACGCGTCATGTCGCCGTAATCGGTGCAGGGATTGTTGGTGTTTCCACGGCCATCTGGCTGCGCCGTGCAGGGATCAACGTAACGGTCATTGATCGCGGTGCGCCGGGGACCGGGACGTCGCATGGCAATGCTGGCGTGCTTGCGGCCTGTGCAATGGTGCCGGTGACTGCGCCCGGATTGCTGGCCAAAGCGCCCAAAATGCTGATGGACCCCGACTTTCCGCTGTTCATGCGCTGGCGTTATCTTCCCAAACTGCTGCCGTGGCTGCGCAAATATCTCGCGCATGCCAATGATGCGGATACCCGCCGGATCGCACTGGGACTGACCCCGATTGTTGGCGACGCGGTGCAGCAGCACAAAAGCCTGTGCGACGACCTGGGTTTGGGTGATTGGGTCAGTGAAAGTGATTATTGTTTTGCTTATGCCAATCGCGCGGCTTTCGACGCTGAAAGCTATACATGGGCGTTGCGCAAGGAGGCGGGATTTGTCCCGACGCTGATCGAAGGTCAGGATTTGCGCGATTATGAACCGGCACTGGGCGATGACATCACCTGTATGGCGATCATGAAACACCACGGATATATCCGCAGCCCCGGTGGCTATGTTCAGGCGCTTGCAAAAGCATTCGAAGGGATGGGCGGCACAATCCTGCAGGCTGAAGTCAAAGATTTTGACCTGAGCGGCGGTGCTGTGTCAGCGGTGCACACCACGCAAGGCACCGTCAACTGTAGCGAAGTTGTGCTGGCAACGGGTGTCTGGTCAAAACCGATGATGGCCAAGCTGGGTCTGAACGTGCCGCTGGAAGCGGAGCGCGGGTACCATATCGTATTCGAAGACGCGACAGGCGGCCCGACCCGCCCCACGATGGTTGCCAGCGGCAAATTCGTGGCAACCCCGATGGAGCAGGGGGTGCGCTGTGCCGGTATCGTCGAATTCGGCGGGCTGGACGCAGGGGCTTCCAAGGCACCGCTGGCCTTTCTGCGCCGGCAGGCGGCAAAAGCCTTTCCCAACCTCAAAGCCAAATCCGAAATCGAATGGCTGGGCCACCGTCCGGCCACCACCGACAGCCTGCCGTTGATCGGACAAGTCGGCAAGTCCGGCGTTTTCACGGCATTCGGGCATCAACACATCGGCCTGACCGGTGGTCCGAAAACGGGCCGTTTGGTTGCGGGACTGATCAGTGGTGCGCAGGTGAACACCGATCTTGCGCCCTACCATCCACAAAGATTTTCCTGAACGACCAGATTTCACACGACCAAAAAACCAAAAGGGAGACGACAATGAAACTGACAACAAAACTGATGACAGGTGTGGCAACTGCTGCCATGGCGCTGACGGGCGCGTTGCCTGCGATGGCGGCCGAAAAATGGGACATGCCGATGGCCTATTCTGCCTCCAACTTTCATTCAGAGAATGGCGTTGAATTTGCCAATTGCGTTGCCGCGGGCACCAATGGCGACATCGAAATCACTGTGCATGCGGGCGGTTCGCTGTTTGCTGGCGCGGATATCAAGCGGGCGATCCAAACAGGTCAGGTCCAGATTGGCGAGCGTTTGCTATCCGGCCACCAGAATGAAAATGCGGTTTTCGGCTTTGACTCCGTTCCGTTTCTTGCACCTTCATTTGACGATAGTGCAAAACTGTTCAAAGCGGCCCAGCCGAAACTTGAAGAAGTGCTGGCCGAACAGAACCTGACAATGCTTTATGCTGTGCCATGGCCGCCACAAGGTCTGTATTTCAACAAGGAAGTGAACAGCGTTGCGGATATGGCGGGCACCAAGTTCCGGTCCTATAACTCGGCTACGGCACGTTTGGCAGAGCTGACAGGCATGTTGCCCGTGACGATTGAAGCGGCAGAGATTTCACAGGCGTTTGCAACCGGTGTTGCGGAATCGATGATCTCTTCCGGTGCCACCGGTTATGACCGCAAAGTCTGGGAAAGCCTGTCGCATTTCTATGAGGTCGACGCCTGGTTGCCGTACAACTACGTCATGGTGAACAACGACGTTTGGGACGGCGTGTCAGATGCCAACAAAGCGGCGATCACGACCTGCGCAAGCGAAGCTTCGGCGCGTGGTTTGCAGGCCTCGAAAGATTACACAAAATTCACCATGGACGGCTTGGCCGAGGGCGGCATGACTGTTGCGCCGGCGGGTGATGCGCTGATGGGCGAATTGCGCGAAATCGGCGCAACGATGACATCCGAATGGCTTGAAGCGGCGGGTGACGATGGTGCGGCCATTGTCGACGGCTTCAAGGCGATGAAGTAACCGTTGATTGCAAAAGGGTAGGGTCGCGCAAGCGGCCCTATTTGCCGATATGACATATGACGCATTTATAAACGCCGAGCGGACAGGCTGGCACGAGCGGGCGGAGGTCTATGCCACGCACACTGCGCGGGCGACCCTGCAGATCGTGCCTGCAATGTTGGATGCTTTGGGGCTGCGCCCCGGCATGCGTTTGCTGGATGTGGCATGTGGCCCCGGCTACGTTGCAGGAGCGGCAGCTGCGCTGGAGGCCGAGGCAACAGGCGTAGATTACGCTGCTGGTATGATTGACGCCGCAAGGCAGCGATTTCCCGATTTGCCGTTCGAGGTTGCGGACGCGCAAGCGCTTCCGGTTGCGGATGGGACGTTTGATGCTGTCGCCTGCAACATGGGATTGTTTCACATGGGGGATCCGGCGCTGGCCATGCGCGAGGCCGCACGCGCGTTGCGCAGGGGCGGCCGGTTTTGTTTTAGCCAGTGGACGGCACCATCCGATTCAACGCTGTATGCGGCATTGTTTGCAGTGCTGAAGGAAGAGGCCGATATGGGCCGCGCCGATCCGGCACCCGATGCCTATGCGCTTTCTGATCCGCAAACCGTCACCAGCATGATGGATGCCTCCGGTTTCGACGACATCACGACGCGTCGGCTGGACACGGAATTGATCGCCACGGGGCCGGATTTTTTCGATTTTTTCATGCAGTTTGGCGTGCGCGTTCCGTTGATCGTCGCCGCACAGGAACCGGATGTTCAGCAGCGGCTGCGCGACCGCATCAACGCGGCCATGACACCGTTTCAAACGCCAACAGGTTTTGAGGTGCCCATGCCCAGCCTGATTTATACAGGGACCAAGAAATGAAAATTCTCCGGCGTGTGCTTGATCTTCTATACAGTGCTGCGGGCGTTATCGCAGCGTTGTGCCTGATTGCCATTTTGTCGTTGATCGTTGCTCAGATGATCGCGCGCTGGACCGGAGAGATATTTCGCGGCGCCCCTGATTACGCGGGATACGCCATGGCGGCCGCCAGCTTTTTCGCTTTTGCCAGTGCCTTGAACAGGGGGGCGCATATTCGCGTGTCTGTTCTGCTGAACGCCGTATCGCCGCGCGTCAAATACGCGTTGGAAATCTGGTGTTTCGCGCTGGCATCGGCCATCGCGTGGTATTTCAGCTACTACGCCTATTGGTTTGTTTACTGGTCCTGGAAATTCAACGAGGTCAGTCAAGGGCAGGATGCAAGCCTGTTGTGGATCCCGCAATCCGTGATGGTGATCGGCGGCGGGCTGCTGGCTGTCGCGCTGACCGACAATCTGATCCACGTGTTGCTCAAGGGCAAACACCGCATTGTCCGCGACACTGTTGAAAGCCACGGGGAATAACCATGACAGAGCTTTACGCAATTATCCTGTTTCTTTTTGTCCTGTTCCTGCTGCTTGGCACTGGTGTCTGGGTTGGTCTGGCCCTGATGGGGGTTGCTTGGGTCGGGATGGAATTGTTTACGACCCGCCCAGTGGGGGACGTGATGATCACAACGATCTGGGCCTCGTCATCATCTTGGACGTTGACGGCGCTACCGTTGTTCATCTGGATGGGCGAGATCCTGTACCGAACGCGCTTATCCGAAGACATGTTCAAAGGGCTTTCGCCATGGCTTGCCCGTTTGCCGGGGGGATTGGTGCATACCAACATCGTGTCTTGCACCGTGTTTGCGGCTGTTTCGGGATCTTCCGCCGCGACGCTGACGACGGTGGGCAAGATGGCGATCCCTGAATTGCGGGCGCGCAACTATCCCGAAAAGATGGTCATCGGCACGCTTGCCGGTGCGGCGACCCTTGGTCTGATGATCCCGCCGTCGCTGGCGCTGATCGTTTACGGCGTGACCGTCAACGAAAGCATCACCAAGTTGTTCTTTGCTGGTGTGTTCCCCGGTCTGGTGCTGGCAGGGATGTTCATGGGCTATGTCGCTTTCGTCAGCGTTACCTCGAAAGACTGGAACCCGACTGTCGAGAAAGGCATGAGCTTTTCCGAAAAACTCGCCAATTCGCGTTTCCTGTTGCCGGTTTTTGCCCTGATCACAGTTGTCATTGGTTCAATGTACGCCGGTCTTGCCACCGCGACCGAGGCGGCGGCGATCGGGGTGATCGGCGCGCTGGTGCTGGCATTGTTGCAAAAGTCCCTGACGTGGGACAGCTTTCGCGAAAGCCTGATGGGCGCGACGCGGACCTCTGCAATGATTGCGCTGATCCTTGCCGGGGCGGCCTTTCTGAAGCTGTCGATGGGGTTTACAGGCTTGCCGCGTTCACTCGCTGACGGCATCGCCGCGATGGAACTGACACGGTTCCAACTGCTCATGGCGCTTTTGGTTTTCTATATCATCCTTGGCATGTTCCTTGACGGAATTTCCGCCATTGTGCTGACCATGGCTGTGGTCGAACCTATGGTGCGCAGCGCGGGTATTGATCTGATCTGGTTTGGTATCTTTGTGGTGGTGGTCATCGAAATGGCGCAAATTACACCGCCCATCGGGTTCAACCTGTTTGTCCTTCAGGGCATGACGGATCATGAAATGGGCTATATCACCCGCGCCGCCCTGCCGATGTTTGCGATCATGGTGCTGATGGTTTTCGTTCTGATCTGGTTCCCCGAAATCGCGACTTGGTTGCCGGAGAACATGCGGTCAGGGCCGGGTTAAGGGGATGTTTGATGCAACGGTTTCTTTGGCTCGCGTCATCCCATGCGCGGGCCTGTCTGATCCTCGGATTGCTGGGCGGTTTGGCCCTGCCGTCCTTTGCGGCGACGCTGGTGGTGTGGTTGCCGCATATGGTGGCGATCCTGTTGACCGTGACTGCCCTGCGCATCGGGCACCGCGCCGCGATGGGGGCGGTTGGCGATCTGCGATGGGGGCTCAGCGCGGTCGCGCTTTTGCAAACGGGCGTCCCTTTGGCGTTGCTGGGGGCGCTGATGTTGGCGGGCCTGCAAGACACATCCGCGACGCTGGCGATTGTGCTGGCCTGTGCAGCACCGGCGATCACCGGCAGCGTCAATCTGGCACTGATGCTGCGGTTGGACGCGGGGCGGATGATGCAAATTCTGGTGCTCGGCACCGCGGCGTTTCCAGTGACGGTTCTGCCGATACTGGCATTCTTGCCGCAAGCGGGTGCACCCGCGGTGATCATCCTTGCCGCGCTCAAGCTGTTGGTGGTGATCGTGTTGGCAACGGGGCTTGGGTTTGTTCTGCGGCATCGGTTTTTTCCGCTCCCCAGCGAGGGACAGGTCAAGGCGCTGGATGGTCTATCGGTGCTGGCGTTTTCGTTCATCGTCGTGGGGCTGATGGCCGCGCTCAATCCGGCGCTACGCAGCGATCCTTTGGCGGTGGCGAAATGGGCGGTGCTTGCCTTTGCGATCAGCTATCTGTTGCAACTGGCGACTTTGCTGGTGTTGCGACGCAGCCCATTGCGACGTGTCGCGGGACCGTTGGCCATCGGGGCAGGCAACCGCAATATCGCGATCTTTCTGGTGGCCTTGCCCCCCGAGGTTCTGGCCCCGTTAATGATTTTTATCGGATGTTGGCAATTGCCGATGTACCTGACACCGATGCTGTTGCCACGGCTTTACACATGGGCGCTGCGTGATGGGTAACTGGCCGCAAATCCGTACTGTCGGGCTGTCTGGGATGTTGGTCACTTTCGCAGGTGAGATGTCCGAACCGGCCAACCGTGCTGCCCTTGCCTTTCGCGCTGCTGTTGATGGGGCGGCGTGGCCGGAGGTGTCGGAAACCAGCACTTCACTGGTCTCAACGTTTCTTGAGGTCGACCTTGCGAGCACCGCGCCCGAGGAGATGAAAGAACGCCTTGAGGCACTATTGAAAAGCCGCGACTGGTTTGATGCGGATTTGCCGACCGGCCGGACCTTGTGGCATGTGCCAACGCTTTACGGCACTGAACTGGCCCCACAGCTTGAGGAAGCCGCTGAAGTTGCGGGTGTTGATCCTGATCAGGCCATTGCGGAAATATCCGCCTCTCGCGTGCGGGTTCTAACCATCGGTTTTGCCCCCGGTCAGCCCTATATGGGTGAACTTTCAAAGACGTGGAACATCCCGCGCCAACAGGGGCTTACCAAATCTGTGCCCTCCGGTGCGCTGGTCATTGCCATTCGTCAGTTGATTGTATTTACCAACGCCGCGCCCACGGGTTGGCGTCACATCGGGCAGACGGCGTTTCGAACTTTCCGCCCCGATGCAGATATGCCTTTCACGCTGGCACCGGGGGATGAATTGACCTTTCCCGCGATCAGCCGCGCCGAATATGATGCAATCCTTGCCAAGGACTCTTCCGGTCTTGGTGGTGCGTCCCGCGAGGTGCTGACATGACAGCGCATCTGACAATTACCCAAGCCGGTCCAGCGCTGAGTTTGCAGGATCAAGGCCGTGCCGGATATCGTGCCCAAGGGTTGACCGTTGGCGGGGCGGCAGATCGCACCGCCTTGTTTGAAGGTGCCGCGTTGCTGGGCCAGTCCCCGACCCATGCGGCGATCGAAATGGCCGGCAGTGGCGGCAGTTTCACCAGCGACGCCGATATCCGCATTGCGCTGACGGGTGCTGAGATGGCCGCCCAGATTGATGGCGAACCACTGGTTTGGGGCGCCAGCCATCGCCTGCCTGCGGGTGTAACGCTGACGATTGGTGGCGCGCGCAATGGCAGCTACGGGTATCTGCATGTGGGCGGTGGTTTTGCTACGCCGCCCGTGATGGGATCGCGGGCCAGCCATCTTGCAGGTGGCATCGGAACGCTGTTGCAAACCGGTGAAGCCTTGCCGCTTGGCCCCGACGCGGCGCAGGATGTTGCGATGACCCTGCCCAAATCCGACCGTTTTGGCGGCGGGAAAATACGGCTGGTGGAATCGATGCAAACGACATCCTTTGATGCAGAAACCATCGAACGCTTTACCGCCACGCCCTTTCGCCGTGATGCCCGCGCCAATCGCATGGGCGTGCGCATGGATCATGATGGGGACGGATTTGCCACCGGCGCGCAGCTGAGCATTGTGTCCGAAGTTGTCGTGCCCGGTGACATCCAGATATCGGGTGACGGTGCCCCCTATGTACTGATGTATGAATGCCAGACCACGGGGGGGTATCCGCGTATCGGATCGGTGCTGCCTTGCGATTTGCCGCGCGTGGCGCAGGCGCAAACCGGGGCGGCCCTGACGTTTGAATTTGTCGGGATGGAAGAAGCGGTAAACCTGCAAGCCCGCTACATCGCCGCCCTGAATTCCCTGCCGTCGTCCGTGACGCCGCTGGCGCGCGATCCGGCCGGCATGCGTGATTTGCTAAGTTATCAAATGATCAGTGGTGTGGTTTCCGCCGCTGCGAACCCTTTCGAAGAGGAGAGTTGAGCCATGCCAACTGTAGATCTGAACGCCGATATGGGCGAAAGCTTTGGCCCGTGGAAGATGGGCGATGATGCGGCGTTGTTAAGCATTGTCACCTCCGCCAATGTTGCCTGTGGTGGGCATGCGGGGGATGCGGATGTGATGGCCGCGACGATGACACTGGCGCATCAGAATGGCGTTGGTATCGGCGCGCATCCGGGGTTCATGGACCTTGCGGGATTTGGCCGCAATCGGATGTCGGTGCCGCGCGGGACCTTGCAAAATCAGGTACGGTTTCAGGTCGGCGCGTCGCTTGGCATGGCGAAATCAGTCGGCGCAAAGGTACGGCATCTGAAGCTGCATGGTGCGATGGCGAATATGGCGTCCGAAGATGAACAGATGGCGCGTGACCTGTATGAGGCGGCATTAAGCGTTGATCCTGATCTGATCATCATGGTGCTGGCCGCGACAGCGCAACAAAAGGCGGTTGAGGCGCTAGGGTGTGCTTGGGCGGGTGAGATTTTTGCGGATCGCGCCTATAACGATGATGCCACGCTTGTTGACCGGTCTCTTGACGGTGCGGTGATCCATGATGCGGAACTGGCCGGCGCGCGAATGGTCGAGATGGTTAAGGCCGGTGCGATCATCACGCAAAGCGGCAAACATATCCCGACGCGGATCGACACAATCTGCCTGCATGGCGACACCGCCGAAGCGGTGCAGATTGCCGGCTCGGTGCGCCGCCAACTGGAAGCGGCAGGGATCACGTTGGCGCAGTTCAGCGGTCAGGTATAGGCGGGTCGTTTAGGATACGTATCCGGCAACGACTTGCAGCAGTTTGTAAGCCGTGCGGGCATCGCTGCCGACCACGTCCAAAAACTCTTCGGCGCCGATCCGAAGACAGGTCAACTCACTGGCCGCACGCATGTCCAACGCGCGCGGTTCATTGCGGATCAGTCCCAGTTCGCCCACCAGTTTGCCCGCACCGGAAGTGGCGATCAGCACGTCATCCTTGCCCTCAACGGGCAGCAACAGGTCAGCTTTGCCTTCGGTGATCAGATAGGCCCCGCTGGAGGGGTCATCGTCTTTGTGGAACACATATTCGCCCGTCTTGGCCTGATACCAGCGCGCACTAAAAGCAAGCAGGCGCAATTGCTTACGCTCCAGCCCCGCGAAAAGGTCGGTCTGTTCCAGCGCACGCAGTTTACGCGCAAGATCAGCCCCTACCGTGTCATCCTCATCAACCGGCGCGGCGCTGGCGAGTGTTGAAATCCGGCCCTGTTGCAGAACGAACTGGGCATCAAAACCGCTGGTGTCGTCAAAGCTGGGCTGTAAGCAAATGATCGTCGCCTCTGGCAAAAGGCCGCGCAAACGGTCGTGCAGGCCGGCGCGGGTGGGCGCGTCAAAACTGGACAGCACATTGTCGAGGATCAGCACCTGCGGCCGCTTGATCGTGGCGCGGCTGATCGCCAGCGTTTCGGTCAACATAGCCGACAGATTGGTGCCCCCCAGCGTTAGCGGCAGATCAAAGATCAGGTCCAGCACCAGCCCTTCAAGCTGTGCCGCATACAGGGCATCCACTGCCACACCGCGCAGGGCGTCCCCTTGCGCACCGGCGGTTTCGGCAATCTTGCCAAACAGCACATTCTCCAGCACGGTCAGCCCTGCAACGGGGGTGTCGGGGGTGATCGGGCTCATCAATCCAGACAGGCTTTGCTGTAGGTCGGCCGCATGGCTTTGGCGGATTTCCAGCACGCGGTTAATGATCTTGTCGGGAAAGGCAGATCCCAGCTTTTCTGCAGATATGGCAAAGGTTACGGCCAGCAAAGACGCCTTGTCAGCAACACTTAAGGCGGCACCGTCGCGCTGTTTGGCCCGCAAATCAACCGCGGCTTCAAAGGTTGCCGGGTCAAGCCCCAATTTGCGAAACAGCGGGTGATCGGTGCCGTCCACGCCGAAAGTCTGGCGCAGGACATCAACGGTATCAACGGCCAGTTGCAGTAGATCCTGTTCAAGATCCAGCTTGGCAAGCAGTTCCATGAATTCGGTCTGTTCTTGCAAAAGTGCCGGGGTGATCACCTGTTTTGGGGTGGCGAAAATCAGGTTCTCCGCAACGGGCAGGGCTGGATTAAACTTTTGTTTGTCAAAGACATGGACATGTTCAGTCAATTCCGAACTGCGCAGTTTATCATGGACTTCGCCGCGCAGATTGACCAGGGCGGCCGCGAGTTCGGAGTGGGCATCTGCCTCGAAACGCTGATCCAGACCGCGCAGAAATAGGGCGCGGTCAATCTCCATCCCCTTGATCAGAGACAGCCACCACGCCCGTAGGCCGGTTTCACCGTCAATTTGCATGTCAGCCAGATCGAACCAGTTTGCCTCTGACGGATCCGTGCTGTTGCCTGCCCGCGCGCTTTCTTGTCCCAATGGCGTGAGGGTACCATCCCCTAAAGGGCGCAGCCGTAAGGGCAGAACTACGTTATCGCCAAAGCTGCCCAAAAACATCACCGGGCGCGAGGTGGCATGGCCAATGCGCTTGGCAATCGTTGCCTGATGCAGTTCGGACAGGGGCTGTCCGGCAAGGCTGACCTTGCCCGCTGATGGGATCACTTCGCGCATCAGCACTTCGGCAAAGGCACGGCGGTCTTCGTCGCTGGGTGCTGTGATGGCAACCGTGCTGCCTTTGGCAAAGGTCGCGCTGACATCTTCCAGAACCGCATTCCCGTCCGCGTCCTGAACGCTGATCGCGTTGAACGTTACATCACCAACAAGGGGGGGAATGTCGCCGGGGTCTGTGTCGAACAGGTCTGACGATACCATGCCGCTAGGCGCAAACCGTTCCATGATGATCTCCCAACGCAGGGCCATGTCCTGCGATTGATTGTAGTAGGCCAGCAGCTCTTTCCACGGACTGGACAGATCCTTGTAGGCCGCGAGGGCAGCGACTAGCGCGCCAACGGTGACTTCGCCGGTGATGGTCAGGTAACCGCCAATGGAATAAAAGAAAAACGGTGTGAGCTGGCCAATGAAGTTGTTGAGAAACTTCATAAAGAACTTCTTTTGGAAGATCTCGAAGCGGATCGCATAGAGCCGGCCCAGACGTTCGGAAAACAGTGCCATCCGATAGCGCCAGCCACCATTGGTGCGTAAGGTGCTGGCACCGGCCGCCCCTTCGCCGATCTCGGCGGCCAAGGCCCGGATCTGGATCACGCGTTTCTTGTTCAGCAGGTTGATCTGTCGTTGCAACTTGGGGATCAGCCATGCTTGCAAGGGGATCAACGCGCATGCGGCAAGGCCAAAGGCGATGCTTTGCATGAACAGGAACACCAGAATGGTCAGCATCTGCCCAGCCTGCAACACGGGTTGCGCGACGGCATCGCCCATCAAACCGCCCATCGGTTCCGATTCCGATGTCACCATCGACACCAGTTCACCCTGGCTGGTGCGTTCAAAATAGGGGGTGGGAAAGCGCAGGATGCGCGCAATCAACGAATAGCGCAAGCGGCGCAAAAGCCGTTCCGCAAGCACCCCTTTCATCGTGTTGATCCGCATCTTCATGATGCCGTGGCCCAGCACGGACAACAGGAACGCCCCGCATAAAAGCATCAGGAATGTGATCTGGTCGACAGTAACGCCAAAGAAATTGATGTTATCCGACGCTGCACCAATCGCGTCGTTGATGATGCGTTTGGGCAGTTCGAGTGTGAGAAATAATAAGGGGAACAGAGTAAGCGTGACGGCCAGCAGGATCAGCTGATCGCGTTTGGAGTACTTCCAGATAAATGAGAACAGTGAAGGTTCGATGGAAATTGTCCGGAAATGAAAATTGGCAAATGGTGTGGTAACAGGGTTAACAAGAGCTGGCCTTCGAAATCAAATGAATTGCGCCGCGTTGTGAATTCACTACCATACCACTGGAGGAGAAAGCATCTTGGATACGGCGCTTAACACGGCCCTTTTGCTATTGGTCCTTTTGCAGGCCAAACACATGTTTGCAGATTTCTTTTTGCAGACCCCGCGCATGTTGGCGGCGCGCAGCACTTATGTCCATTTCGGACGGGCGGAACATGCTTTTCTGCATGCGATCCTGTCCTTTGTCGCGCTCAAGATCTGTGGCGCGCCATTGGTTTTTTCCATTGTTATCTGCGCAGTTGAGTGGGTCGCCCACTATCACATCGACTGGATCAAAGGGTGTCATTCCGAGCGCAAGAAACATGGCCCCACAGATGCCGCGTACTGGCGTGCGTTTGGCCTCGACCAACTGATGCACCAACTGACCTATATCGCCATGATCTGGGCCTTTGCGCGTTACGCGTTCTAGACCTTCACGACCTGCTTTCCTCCCTTCGAAAATCTGATTTCGACGCTGTCCAGCGGTTTTATTGTTGCTGGTTAACGAACAGTCTTTTTCCGGCCGTCTGATTGTAAGGCGGAAATGTGGCCAATTTTGTTCAAATTGCCATATTTCATCTATTATCAACGATTTGCTTGGAGGTTTGTCTTCAATTCGGGCATTTTCAGGACGGTGGGGGCCGTATTGACTTGGAAATGTCTTTTGCGATGGTTGTGAGTGAAGGGGAACCAGCAATGCCGATTGTGGCACTTTCGAGTCTGCAGAAAACGGGCCAGTTTGTTTCGGGCGATATGTTCGGTGCAAACGCGGTTTTTGGGCTGACAGAGGACGGGATTCCGACGGGTGCGTTTGCGGATGCGGCAACGGTTCTGGGCGTGCAGAATGTTCGCTTTGGCGGTGGGCAGGCGGACCTTGATCCGAGCAAGCCAAACGCCGCCGGTGAATTGCCGGTGCAAGGTGTCGATGCGATCAATGTTGTCGAGATGCCCGGCGGGGCCTTGCGCGCCGAGTTGGTTGAGTTTTTAGACTGGTGCGTGCGCACAACAGCCAGCGGCACCCCGACCAAAGCGACGTTGATCATTCCCACAAAGCACCTCAGCGCTGAAGATTACGCCGATTTCGCACAGGAGATCGAAGTCTTCGCCACAGCGGCCATGCAACAATATGGCGATGTCATTGCCGCGTTCCAGATGGGGAACGAATATTGGGAAATGGGCGAGACTTCATATGGTATCAAAGCATCGCTTGGGGCCGAAGCGCTGGCGCGGGGGATGGCAGCGGCAGGGGTGGCCGAGGCGGATCAGCCTGACATTCTGGTGCAGATGGGCACGGCGGGCAATCTGGGGTCGGAATTTCCTGCGGTTCCCGGCGTTTCCGATTTTGCGGCCCGCAATCAGGCGGCCAACAACCAGATCATTGATCAACTGAGCGAGGAAGCGCGCGCCGCGATTGATGGTGTCACCGAGCACTACTATTACAACAAGCTGGATTATGAATTTGCCGACCTCGACAGCGGGGTAAAGAACATCAACAAGGATTTCGACATCTGGTCGGACAGACTTGGCGACGATCTTGATCTGCGCATCACGGAATGGAACGTGAAAACCACAGCCGATACGCAGCATGGCATGGTGGCGGGCTCCAGTATGGTCAAACAATTCGCGAATATGATCGCGATTGGTGTAGAGGGTGCCCATGTTTGGGCATTGGATTACCATTCGCGCACAGCTTTGACGCTGGACACGGACGAAGGCGTTCGGCTGGATGCGCAAGGGCGGTTGACTAATTCGGCCCAAGGCGCGGTTTTCGATTTGATGTCGGATGCCTTGGTGGGCAAGGAACTGGTCTCGGCCGGATTTAGCAACGGCTTGCCCGAAATTGCGGTGACGGCTTATGCGGACGCGCAGGAGATGGTTTTTTACATTACCTCGCGCAGTCTGGAGGAGACAGGGTTCACGTTAGATCTGGCAGCCCATCTGCCGACAGCTGCGCCAGTAACTGCGGTGCAGATTTCGATGGATATGGACAGCTCGAATGGAATGCAATGGAGCGTTGGCGATGAGGCCAAAAGCGTTCTGGTGAACGGGCAACCGTATTTCTACAACGAACATGATGTCGATGTAACGCTGACGGATATGGTTTTTGCCGATGCCAGCGAAATTGCGCTGGAATTGAAACCATTCGACGTGATCGAATTGACGGTGCAGCTGGACACGTTGCTCGAACCTGAAGAGCCGCAAATTCAGGAAACACCACAGACACCAGCAACATCCGCCAAGCATTACTTTCTTGGGGATGAGGCGG
Source organism: Sulfitobacter geojensis (assembly GCF_000622325.1). Lineage (NCBI taxonomy): Bacteria > Pseudomonadati > Pseudomonadota > Alphaproteobacteria > Rhodobacterales > Roseobacteraceae > Sulfitobacter > Sulfitobacter geojensis. The sequence continues at coordinate 3,760,146 of NZ_JASE01000005.1, read as the reverse complement.
ATGACCTGATCCAGCTGACGGACAACATTGTCTTTATCGAAAGTGGTGCTGGCCTGGACACGCTTGTGGTGGACGCTATGAGATCCGACGCGGTGCTCGACATTGACGGTTTCGGCAGGCCCATCCTGAACGTAACCGGTTTTGCCCCTGAGGTGATCCTGACCAATCTGGAAAGGATAGAGTTTTCCGATGGGATGCTTGCGCTGGACATCGAAGGGAACAGTGGCCAGGCTTACCGGCTGTATCAGGCCAGCTTTGCCAGAACGCCGGACGAGGCGGGGTTGGAATTCTGGATGCAACAGCTCGACAGCGGGGCGCTGTCCCTTTTGGACGTCGCGGAGCAGTTTTTAACGTCGGCCGAATTTTCAGGAACTTACGGACAGAATGAAACCCTTGGGGATGCCCAGTTCATTGACCTGCTCTATGAAAACGTGCTGGATCGTTCTCCTGATGCGGCAGGTTATGATTTCTGGCTGACCCAAGCTGCCCAAGATGTGTCGCGCGAACAGATGTTGATCTCATTTTCCGAAAGTGACGAGAACAAGCAACTGGTTGCGCCGGCAATTGATGATGGCATCTGGTTCAGCTAGAACGCGAGCCGGCCCGCTTTTGGGGCACCGTTGTTTAACGGCACCGCCTGTTTTAACGCAGCTTAACCCTTTTGATTTCGCTGCCCCAGCCAGAAATATTATCGCGGGCCTGAATGCCGACTTCGGTCATACCCGCAGGAATTTCCACGCCTGACAGCGAGCGCGTGAAAGGCTGTTCGTTGGTATGTGGATGCGCCAAATTGCGCAGACCCAGTTCGTTGCCATCCATATCCACAACGCGCCAGGCATCTGCGTAATGATCCCACCCCGTGTCGCCATGTTTTAAGGTGACATCAAAACTCCAGTAGTTGCCCGATTTTCTGGCCGCTACGTTTTCGATCTGTGGGGAGTCGGCAAAGACCAAGGTTGAAGAAAGAAACAATGCAAGGGTCGAAGAAATAATGCGTGTAAACATGACATCACCAATTGAGTTGGGTGGTATGTAATCTACTGTACTATTTTTCCAAGAGGATGCCACGCGACTGTGAAGCGAATTCCCGCCGCCAGATGACGATAAGTGTCATTATTGCACCAGCAAGCAGCAGTACAGGGCCGCCCAGCCAGCAAACAGAGGCGAGTGAAAAGTAAACAGCCCGCAGGCCACGGTTGAAGCTGCGCGCGGCTGTGACGTTCAATTCGCCAGCTTTGCGGGCCATTTCTGGTGCCCGCGGATCGGTTGGATCATTCGGAACCGCTCCCATTATCACAGAGCAATAGCCGAAAAGCCGGTTGGACCAGACGAATTTTAAAAATGCATTGGTCAGAAAAAACACCACCAAGAGCAGCTTGATTTCCCAAACGATGGGGGGATGCGCCGCCAATGTCAGATCCTGTGCCACCACGGCAAGGTTGTTCGCATTACCAATCACCGCAAGAATGCCGCCGATTGCAATCATCGAGGTCGAGGCGAAAAATGAGGTGCCCTGGCGCAGCGTGGCGATGGTCTGGGCGTCAAAAATGCGCGGCTCGCGGGTCAGCATTTGTTGCATCCATTCGCGCCGGTAATTCGCCATGATCATCGACACCGACGGTTGACGGGCGCTGGCGTGTTCGATGCGCCAGCCAATCACAAGCCAGACGCAGAACAGCGTGCCAAGGGCGACAAAATCCAAAGGGGCAAAGAGGGCAAGGCGATCGGTCCAGTTCATGGTATGCTCATAGAGTGGTGAGATGCATCTTGCCAGCTTTCATAATTGGTAATATTAGTTTACCAAAACCCGAGGTGCCGATATGGAAATGCCAACGCCGGATAAAAGAGTGATTGCGCGTAAGGCGCGGGTCGTTGCACGGTTGCAGTCTGTGCTGCCCGCAGATGCGGTTATCCACGACGAACGTGAAACGCGGGCCTATGAGTGTGACGCGCTGACGGCCTACCGCTGCCCGCCAATGGTCGCGGTTTTGCCGTCAACCACGCAAGAAGTCTCGGACGTTTTGCGCATCTGTCATCAGGAAGGCGTGCCTGTGGTGCCGCGCGGGTCGGGGACGTCTTTGGCGGGTGGGGCCTTGCCCACGGCGGATTGTGTGATCCTTGGCGTCGCACGCATGAGTGATGTGATCGAGACGGATTACGACAACCGGCTCGTCCGGGTGCAGACAGGGCGCACCAACCTGTCGGTGACGGGGGCCGTCGAAACGGACGGATTTTTCTATGCGCCGGACCCGTCCTCGCAACTGGCCTGTGCCATCGCAGGCAACATCGCGATGAATTCAGGGGGCGCGCATTGTTTGAAATACGGGGTAACAACGAACAACTTGTTGGGCGTGACCATGGTGATGATGGACGGGGAGATCATCGAGATTGGCGGCGGTCATCTGGACGCGGGCGGTTTGGACCTGTTGGGGGTTATCTGCGGCTCCGAAGGTCAGTTGGGTGTCGTGACCGAGGCCACCTTGCGGATATTGCCCAAGCCTGAAGGGGCGCGACCTGTGCTGATGGGATTTGATGACAATGAGGTGGCGGGTGCCTGTGTCAGCGACATCATCAAGGCCGGCGTTTTGCCTGTCGCCATCGAATTTATGGATCGCCCCTGCATCGAAGCAACAGAAGCGTTTGCCAAGGCGGGGTACCCCATGTGCGAGGCCTTGTTAATTGTCGAAGTTGAAGGATCGGATGCCGAGATCGATCACCAACTGGAGCTGATTATGCAGATTGCGCGCCGGCACAATCCTGTGGAGCTGCGCGAAAGTAAATCGGCAGAGGAAAGCGCGAAGATCTGGCTTGGGCGCAAGTCGGCCTTTGGTGCTATGGGGCAGATCAACGATTATATGTGTCTGGACGGGACCATTCCGGTGTCGGCCCTGCCGATGGTGTTGCGGCGGATTGGCGAGATGTCGGAAGAGTTCGGGCTGAAGGTAGGCAACGTATTTCATGCGGGCGACGGCAATATGCACCCGCTGATCCTGTTCGATGCCAATAAGCCCGGTGATCTGGAGCTGTGCGAAGCATTCGGTGCCGAAATCCTGAAGCTGTGTGTTGAGGTCGGGGGCTGTTTGACCGGCGAACACGGCGTCGGAATTGAAAAGCGTGATCTGATGCATGTGCAATATGAACCGGCGGATCTGGAAGCGCAGATGGCGGTGAAAGATGTGTTTGATCCGGCGTGGTTGTTGAACCCGGCCAAGGTGTTCCCGCTGGATGTTTCCGAAGCGCGGCGTGCTGTGGTTTTGGCGGCGCAATGAGTGGTCGCGATTGAGGATGGTGGGGATGAGAATGCGGACAGTATATAAGGCCAAAAAGAGATGATGGTTGCGAGTGAAGCAGAGCTGGCGGCCTGTGTCGCGGACGCGGTTGATCCCTTGTCGATCCGGGGGGGCGATACACGCGGGATGGCGGGCGCGGGAGCGGCTTTGTCCGTTGCGGGGCTGTCGGGCATTACGCTTTATGAACCCGGCGCGCTGACCATGGTGGCGCAGGCGGGCACGCCGGTGGCCGAGATCGAGGCGTCGTTGGCCAAAGAAAACCAGCGATTGGCGTTCGAGCCGATGGATCATTGTGGTGTGATGGGACGGCAAGGTGACGCAACCATTGGCGGTGTTTTCGCCGCGAATGTCAGCGGGCCAAGACGGATCAACGTGGGGGCGGCGCGGGATTTCCTATTGGGTGTGCGCTATGTCGACGGGCGCGGCGTTGTTGTGAAAAACGGCGGGCGGGTGATGAAGAATGTCACCGGTTATGATCTGGTAAAGTTGATGGCGGGGTCGTTTGGCACTTTGGGGGTGTTGAGCGAAGTGTCATTCAAGGTTTTGCCAAGGGTAGAGACGCAGGCGTCGCTGGTGTTGCACGGGTTGGACGACGCGCAGGCAGTGACGGCGATGAGCCGTGCGATGGGCAGCCCGTTTGAAGTGACAGGTGCGGCGCATGATCCGGCAACGCGGCAGACCGTGCTGCGGGTGGAAGGGTTCGAGGCCAGTGTTGCGTACCGGATCGAGCAGTTGAAAACGCTGCTGAGGGCCCAGGCGGACCATATGACGGTTTTGGCGTCCTCCGATTCCGATGCATTCTGGATCAAGCAGCGCGATCTGACCGCTTTCCACGGGGGCGAGGGCGACGTTTGGCGGGTGTCTTGCAAGCCCTCTCTGGCACCAGCATTGATCGGCAAGGCCGGTGCGCAGGCGCATGTGTTGGATTGGGCTGGCGGGTTGCTTTGGCTGCGGATGGCACAGGGAGCTGATCTGCGCAAAAGGCTTGGCCCATTTGACGGACATGCGACGATTGTCCGTGCGGATGCGCAGACCAAAGCGCAGTTGGGGGTGTTTCATCCCGAAGCGGCAGGTGTGGCGAAATTGACCGCTGGATTGCGGGCGCGGTTCGACCCTAAGGGGTTGTTTAGCCCAAGCCTGATGGGCGCGGTCGTATGATCCTTACGGCACTCTTTGTCGTGTTTTTTGTAGCGGGGCCTTTGGCCTTTCGCGGCTTGACCCGAGGCCGCGTACAACAGCGTTCACTCGGCGTCGGGACAGCGGTTTGCGCGGGTGCGGGGCTGGCGCTGCGTTACGGGTTTGCGGAACTGTGGGGGCGCAATGTGGCGCTGACCGTGCTTTCCATTGCGCTGATCTGGTTCGCGTGGATCGGCGTTTTGGCCTATGGTGCGCGAAAGCTGCGTCAGGTCGACGGCGGTCTGCGCATGCGACGCTGGACCGGCGTCATCGGGGCGGCAGGTACAACGATGCCGTGGTTCGGTCTGGCCTCGGCCAATCTTTTACAGGGGTAGCCGCCGTGCGCCCGACATAATCACCGGAGCTTTCATGCAGACGACATTTACTGACACACAGATGCGCGATCCGGCGATCCAACGTAGCAACGAGATATTGCGGTCTTGTGTGCATTGCGGGTTTTGCACGGCGACGTGCCCGACCTATCAGGTTTTGGGCGATGAATTGGACAGCCCGCGGGGGCGGATTTATCTGATCAAGGATATGCTGGAAAATGACCGCGACCCGGACGCGAAAACGGTCAAACATATTGACCGTTGCCTGTCTTGTCTGGCCTGTATGACCACCTGTCCGTCAGGCGTGCATTATATGCATCTGGTTGATCATGCGCGGGAATATATTGACCAGCGGTACAAGCGCCCTTTCACAGATCGGGCTTTGCGCTGGATGTTAGCGCGGATCCTGCCCTATCCGATGCGGTTTCGGGTGGCCTTGCTGGGGGCCAAGATCGGACGGCCCTTTGCGCGGTTCATGCCGGATGTACGGTTAAGGGCGATGTTGGAAATGGCACCCAAGGTGATCCCGCCGGTCAGCCGTAACGATGATCCACAAAGTTTCGCGGCCGTTGGCCCAAAGCGCAAGCGCGTTGCCCTGATGACGGGCTGTGCGCAAAAAGCGTTGAACACCGATATCAACGACGCCACGATCCGTCTTTTGACGCGGCTCGGGGCCGAAGTTGTGGTGGCCGAAGGGGCAGGGTGTTGCGGGGCTTTGACCCATCACATGGGCAAAACCGATGAAAGCCACGCCAGTGCCGCCAAGAACATCCGCGCATGGTGCCGCGAAATGGATGGTGAAGGGTTGGACGCGATTGTGATCAATACGTCGGGCTGCGGTACAACGGTTAAGGACTACGGGCATATGTTCCGCAATGATCCGCTGGCGGCTGATGCGGCAAGGGTGTCGGCGATTGCCCGCGATGTGTCCGAAGTTTTGATGGATCTGGAGCAGGATGCGCCTGCACACGGCACCGCGTCGGTCATTCCCGAGGGCATGGTGGTGGCGTATCATGCGGCCTGTTCCTTGCAACATGGTCAGCAGATCAAAACCTTTCCCAAGGATTTGTTGAAAAAGGCGGGGTTCACGGTGGTGGAGCCCGCCGACAGCCATTTGTGCTGTGGGTCGGCAGGCACGTATAATCTGATGCAACCCGAGATTTCAGGCCAGTTGAAGGCGCGTAAATTACGCACGCTTGAGGCCAAGAACCCCGATGTCATCGCGGCGGGCAATATCGGCTGTATGATGCAGATCGGATCGGCGGCATCGGTGCCGGTGGTGCACACGGTTGAGCTGCTGGATTGGGCATCGGGAGGGCCGAAACCGGCGGCGTTTACGGATGTAAACCGGCGTGATCCTGCGATTCCCCGCCTGCGGTAACGCATTTGCCCTAATTTTGCCGCAAGTCGTCTGTAGCTGCTTGATTATAGCAAATTTGGAGACTTTCGGTGCGGCGTTGGGTGGCTCTTACTTTGATGATGGCTGTCATCACGACAGCAGCTTTTGCACAGGATGCAAGGCTGAAACGCCTGAGTTCTGGTGTGGATGCGACCGCATGGGAAGCTGTCGGGCGTCTGAATATTGGCGGAGCGGGATTTTGCACCGGTGCCTTAATTGCGCCGCGATTGGTGCTGACGGCGGCGCATTGCCTGTATGATCGCGACACAAAGCTGCGAATTGATCACGGGACAGTGCAGTTTCTAGCGGGCTGGCGCAACGGACGGGCCGGTGCGTACCGCGACATTCGCCGCGCGGTGGTTCACCCTGATTTTGTCTATGATGGCGATGTGTCATCGGATCGTGTGCGCAACGATCTGGCCCTGTTGGAATTGCAGCGGCCCATCCGTAATACTACGATCAAACCTTTCGGCACCGCTGCGCGGCCCCGTCCGGGGGATTCCGTTGGTGTCGTTAGTTATGCCAAGGATCGTTCCGAAGCCCCGTCTTTGCAGGAAGTCTGCAAGGTTCTGGCCCAACAGGAAGGCGTTCTGGTCACATCCTGTTCGGTGGATTTCGGTGCCAGTGGGGCCCCGATTTTCAGTTTCCATGACGGGGAAGCCCATATTGTTTCAGTAGTTTCGGCCAAGGCCGAAGTCGACGGGCAGCGGGTTTCTTTGGGCACCGCCTTAGGCGCGACTTTGGCGGTTTTGCAGGCCGAGTTAGTCGCCGGCAAAGGTGTGTTTCAAGATGATGCGCCACGGCGTAAACGGGTGTTGGTTGGTCAGGGCAATGCCAGCACCGGCGCAAAGTTCGTGAAGCCATGAAGATATTTGTGAACATCGCGATGGCCGCACTATGTGCGATGATGCTGGGCGGTGCGGCGGATGCGCAATCCACCAAGTTGCGCAAGCTGGGCACCCAGAACGATGCGCTGGCTTGGCAATCCGTCGGCCGGCTGGACATCGGGCGCAGCGGGTATTGCACGGGCACGCTGATCGCGCCGGATCTGGTCTTGACCGCGGCCCATTGTGTGTATCAGAACGGAAAATTGGTAACGCCCGCAAACATGACCTTTCGTGCAGGGCTGACCAATGGGACGGCTGCTGCAAAGCGGGTGGTGTCCCAGATAGAGGCGCATGTCGGGTATACTCCGAATCGCGGTTATGATCTTGATAACGTGCGTCATGATTTGGCTTTGGTGCGGCTTTCCGATCCGATCCCGACCCATGAACTGAACCCTTTTGCAGTCTTTTCCAGCGCGATCCCCAAAGGGCCGGTCAGCGTTGTGTCCTATGGGCGCGGACGTTCGGATGCTCTGTCGCGGCAGAACCAGTGTCAGGTGATGGGCATGCGGGACCGGCTGATTGTGCTGGATTGCGACGTCACATTCGGGTCAAGCGGTGCGCCGGTGTTTACTCATTTGAACGGGCGCGCGCAGATCGCTTCGGTAATTTCGGGCGGGGGCACCTCTGCCGGTAAGGAAGTTGCATTTGGCATGGCGCTGCCGCAGCTGATTTCCGATCTCAAACGCCAGATGCGGGCGAACAAAGTGCGCCCCGGTGCCAAAATCCGGCGGGTGACCGTCGGGACGCGCAAGACATCCACCGGCGCAAAATTTGTACGCGCGAACGGGTCTTGAAACCGTAAACCATCCTTCCCACATGAGTGACATCAAGATGCCTAATCAGGGTCTTGGTGACAGAAACAGGGCCTGTCCAATAACGGAAGGTCCAACATTCAATCGCTCTAGAATGAGGATGAACACGATGAGAACCTATGATTTTGCACCGCTGTACCGTTCAAGCGTCGGCTTTGACCAGATCGCCAGCATGATGGACCGCGCCCTGCGCGCCGACAGCACAACGCAAAGCTATCCCCCTTACAACATCGAAAAACTGCAAGACGACGCCTATCGCATTTCCATCGCGGTCGCCGGCTTTTCGGACAATGACCTGTCCGTCGAAGTGCGCGACAAAGCGCTGATCGTGTCTGCCCGCAAGGCGGATGAGGAAGAAGGCAAAACTTACCTGCACCGCGGCATCGCAACGCGTGCCTTTGAACGCCGTTTCCATTTGGCAGACCACGTTCAGGTGACCGGCGCAGAGCATGTCGATGGCATGTTGCACATCGAGCTGGAGTTGCAGGTGCCCGAAGCCCTGAAACCCCGCCAGATCCAGATCGCTTCTGACGTGAAGCGGGTGGAGAAGGATGTCGTCGATGCGAAATCCGTCAACTGAGGCAGCTCGGGCATGACCCGACAGCCCTTGACGGCGACAGAGTTCTGAACCTCCTCCCCCGAGACAGACTCTGTAAGGTCCGGTGCCACGCGCACCGGACCTTTTTTATGGCTGGCGACGTTCGCTACTCGGCCGACAGGCTTTGCGCCAGCCGCATCAGTTGCACGGCTTCAGCGCGATAGCCGAAAGGATCATCGCCCTTGGTTTGCGTCGCCAGCTTGATCGCATCGGCGTAAGTCCAATCGCCCGTATAGGTCCCGTCGCGTAGCAGTTGACCGAACCCCGCGATGGCAGTGGCAAAACCGGCCTCGCCCGTTACGGTGGCCTGAACCGGCGTTTCGATCAGCGCACTGGTATCGCTGCCCGGCGCTTTGTAGCGCAGCCGCAGAAAGGCCAGTTCGTCGCTGGCGTCCTGAGCAATCACAGGTGCGCCATAGCGCAGCGGGTCATTGCGTTCGGCGGCTGATCCTGTCGGTGTAACCTCGTAAATCGCGGTGACTTGGTGGCCTGCGCCAATGTCGCCTGCATCTACCTTGTCGTTGTTAAAATCCTCGCGGTTCAACGCGCGGGTTTCATAACCGATCAGACGGTATTCTGATACAGTAGCCGGATTGAATTCGATCTGAATTTTCACGTCATTCGCGATGGGAAAAAGGGCACCGCCCAATTGATCCACCAGCACCTTCTGCGCTTCAGACAATGTGTCGATGTAAGCAGCCTGCCCGTTGCCGTTTTGCGCCAGCGCTTGCATCGTCGCGTCGTTCAGATTGCCACGGCCAAAGCCCAGAACGCTAAGGTAGGTGCCGCTGTCGCGCTTATCCGCGATATAGTCCTTCAGCGCGTCGGGGTCGTTCAGCCCGACATTGAAATCACCGTCGGTGGCAAGGATGATCCGGTTCACGTCTCCCTCCTCGGACATGGCGGCGGCGGTGGCATAGGCCTGTTGCAGTCCTGCCTGCCCAGCCGTTGATCCGCCTGCGCCCAGATTTTCCAGTGCATTCAGAATAGTCGCGCGGTCGGATGCCGCAGTGGGGGCCAGAACTTCACCCGCCGAACCGGCATAGGTGACGATGGCAATCTGGTCTTCAGGGCGCAGCTGGCCCAGCATCAGACGGAAACTTTGTTTCAGCAGCGGCAGTTTATTGGGCTGCTCCATAGAACCAGAGGTGTCGATCAGGAACACAAGGTTCAGCGGGGGACGGTCGGCCAGATCGGGCAGCGCCCCCTGAATGCCGATGTGCAGCAATTGCGTGTCCGCGTTCCACGGAGTCGGGGTCAGTGTGACGGTCGGCTGAAACGCGTCAGTGCCAGTTGGCGCGGCATATTCGTAAGGGAAATAATTGATCATTTCCTCTATGCGCACCGCGTCTTTTGGCGGCAACTGACCGTTGCTCAAAGAGTTGCGGATCACTGCGTAAGACGCGGTATCCACGTCGATAGAAAAGGTCGACACAGGCGTTTGGGTTGTGACCTGCACGGGATTCGTGTCCGCGTTGGCAAAGCTTTCTGTAGTGCTTTCGGGGACGGGCAACATTACGGGCGCATCCAGCATCATGCGACTGGTGGCGGGCGCGGGGGCGATCATCGGCATGGGGCTGACGGGGGCGGTTGCCATGCTGTCAGCGGCCATTTCGGCGGCGACCACTGGCGCGCTTTCGGTCATGCCCGCGACGTCCTCGGGCGCGGTTTTGCGCAACACAACGGCGGGTGCTTCCTGAATGGGCGCGGGTTCGAATGCGGCATCCGAGGTGGTCGGCATCAGGTTTTCGCCCAGTGGCGACAGCATCACGAGGCCAACTGCAACAATGGCGGTCGACGCGGTAAGACCGGCGCGCGAGGTGATGGTGGTCAGCATGTTTCGTACTCCTGAGATAAGGCCCTTTTTCGGGCGATCAGAAGTAAGACGCGCCGCGTCCCGTGATCCTTGGAGGTCGGCAAAGTTTTTTTGCGCCAAGGCGATATTATCGGCCTTTTTCTTGGAATCGGGGCCGGGTGTGGCGGCGTATAACAGGGATTTCAATTCATCGAGGTCGTCGCTCATGGCGTGTCCTCCTTGCGCAGGGTTGCGAGGTGTTTTTTGGCTTGGCTGATGCGCCAGCTGATGGTGCCTTCCGAAACGCCCAGAATGTCGCCGGCCTGTGCATGGGTCATCTCATCAAGGATCAGCGCGAGCGTATCGCGCAGGTCGTCAGGCAGGGCGCACATGGCTTGTGTTAACCAATCCAGTGCTTCGTCGGCTTCTTCATTGGCGGCGCGGCGGCTGACTTCCCAATCTCCCCAACCTTTGGCGGCCTTGGCGTGGGTTGCCGCGCGGCGGCGGCGGTCATGGGCCGCGTTCACACACAGACGATAAGCCCATGTGGTAAAGGATGCCTCGCCGCGAAAGCTCTGCAATTTTGCGGGCAGGGCGGCGCAGATATCCTGGGTCAGATCCTCGGCTTCGGGTTGGGATCCGGTCAGCCGGAAACACAGGCGGAACAGGCGGTCATAATGCCGCTCTATCAGCGCAGCAAAAGCACCAGCATCGCCACCAGCCGCCGCGAGGGCCAGAGAGGTATCGTCGGTTTGCATCAACATCACCTACGTATGACGCGCGCGCTGCGTCAATCCTTGGCTGTTGTAGAAATTTATTTTCTGAACGGCTTGGCAACTTCTTTGCGCGATAGAGGGGGCGGCGGCGATCTTGAGGTATCCATGCAAATAGTTCTGCGCAATCTGTTGTTTGCCTTTACGGGGCTGTCGGGCAGTGTGGCCCAAGCGGAAGCGGTTTCGATCCTTGGCAAAAATGTCCTGAACGCAGATCGCGGCAGCCTGTTTGTCGCCGCGCGGTCGCCGCAGTCGGGGCAGACTGCAGCGCTGTTTATTGATCGGGATCACAGGGGCATGTTTTCAGACCGGCCCGCGCATGTGCCGGCCTATGCCAGTGCGCCTGCAATCCTGCGTGGCACAGACGTGCAAGTGATCCGCGCGCTGATCGAGGAAGCCGAGTCGCGCCGTGACGGCTATGATGCGGTGCAGCACGGGGCGCGGATCAAGCCGCGCAAACGGCCCACGCAGATGACATTGGCCGAGATTTTCGACTGGATCAAAGCAACGCCGGGGCAACCGCACGCGATTGGTCGTTATCAATTTGTGCCGAAAACCCTGCGCCGTGTGGTGGCCAAGGTGGGGGCGAAACCGACACAGCGGTTTGATGCCAAGATGCAGGACAAGCTGGCAGATGTTTTACTGGTTGAGGCAGGGCTGCACAGGTTTCGCGCCGGTGCATTGGGGCGCAAGGGCTTCATGAACAATCTGGCAAAGATCTGGGCGGGTTTGCCCAATAGCTCGGGGAAATCCCACTACGAGGGTTATGCAGGCAACAAGGCGTCAATCACGTTGCGCCGGTTTGATGCTGTGATGGCGCGGATTTCGCCGGATCGAGGGTAGGGTAGGGCGGGGTTAACCCCGCCCTACGGATCATACAGACATACAGATGTATTTCATTTCGAGGTAATCCTCGATGCCGTGGTGGCTGCCTTCGCGGCCAAGGCCGGACTGTTTGACGCCACCGAACGGTGCCACCTCTGTCGAAATGATACCGGTGTTCACACCAACGATGCCGTATTCCAGCGCTTCGGCGACCTTGTAAACGCGGCTGAGATCTTTGGCGTAGAAGTAGGAGGCCAGACCAAAGATCGTGTCGTTTGCCATTGCGATCACCTCGTCTTCGTCCTCGAACTTGAACAGGGGTGCAAAGGGGCCAAAGGTTTCGTCCTGTGCGACCTGCATGTCCTGCGTGACGCCCGTGACGATTGTGGGCGGCAGGAAGTTACCGTCCATCGCGCCATTGCCACCAAGGATCACGGTGGCCCCTTTGGAAACCGCGTCATCAATATGTTCTTTGACCTTTTCGCCAGCGGCGGTGTTGATCAGCGGACCAAGGTCTACGCCCTCTTCAAAGCCGTCACCGATTTTCATGGTTTCAACGCGGGCTTTCAGGCGTGCGGCGAAGTCGTCGTAAACGCCTGCCTGCACATAGATGCGGTTGGCACAGACGCAGGTCTGGCCGTTGTTGCGGAATTTGCACAGGATTGCGCCCTCAACAGCGGCATCCAGATCGGCATCATCAAACACGATGAACGGCGCATTACCGCCCAGTTCCATTGAGCATTTCATGACTTGATCAGCGGCTTGCTTCAACAGGATGCGACCCACTTCGGTCGAGCCGGTAAAGGTAATTTTGCGCACGGCCGGGTTTTCGCAGAACTCTTTGCCCACGGCAGAGGACGACGAAGACGGCACCACGTTGAACACACCCGCGGGGATGCCTGCGCGCTCGGCCAGCACACCCATGACGATCGCAGACAGTGGCGTTTCGGCTGCAGGGCGGGCGACAAATGCGCAACCGGCGGCCAGCGCAGGCGCGGCTTTGCGGGTAATCATTGCGTTGGGAAAGTTCCAAGGCGTGATTGATGCGGCAACGCCGATGGGCTGCTTGATGACAGTGATGCGTTTGTCGCGCTGGTGGCCGGGGATTGTTTCGCCGTAGACACGTTTCGCTTCTTCGCCGAAAAATTCGATGAAGGACGCGCCATACCCGATTTCGCCTTTGGCTTCTGCCAATGGCTTGCCCTGTTCAGCTGTCAGGATTGCGCCAAGGTCATCCTGGTTCTCCATCATCAGGTCGAACCATTTACGCATCACGCCTGCGCGTTCCTTACCGGTCCATTTCGCCCATTCTTTTTGCGCGGTTTCAGCCTGCGCAATCGCGCCTGCGACCTGTGCGCGGCTCAGGTTTGCGACCTTGGCGACAACATCGCCGCGCGCTGGGTTCAGCACATCGAAAGTGCCGTCTTCGCCATCTACCCATTTACCACCAATATAGGCACGGGTTTCCAGCAAGCTTGGATCGTTCAAAAGGGATTTCAGGTCAGTTACATTGGTCATCGGGATTCTCCGCTAGGGTTGCGGGACTCCTTTCAATTCTAATGCGATTTGTCCAGTTTTTCTTGGTCTACGCGCCTGTCGTAGGCATCAAGCCAGCGCGTGTTTGCCGTTGCGTGTCAACCGTTGGACAAGACGATCCGCGCGGTGACCGGGCAGGAGGGTGCGTGCAGGGGTGTTGGACGTTGTGCCGGCCATCAGGCCTGGAAAAAGCGCTGTGATTTCAGCGATGGCCGCGGGCGTCAGGCTTTTGCGGGCTTCGGCACCCAGATACAGTGTTTCGGCCGGAACATTATCGGCAAACACCACTTCATGCGCGTCGCACAGGAAATGCCAATAGGTCACGAAACCTTGATCGGTGACGGGCGTCACGCCGGGCAGAATCGTCAGTTTATGCGCGGGGACAAGCACCTGACGGGTGCCGGTCATGCGTTCCGCTACCTTGTTGTCCAGCATTACACGGTGTTGTCGGGACAGAACCATCGGACGGCTGGGGCATCCCAGCCCAAGACTGCCAGCCGCGAACCGCACCGGCGTCATGCCACCGGTTGCCCGCACACTGCGCCCGCCAATCCACCGGATCGCTTGTGCCCCGTGATCCAGCGTTTCAACCAGATCACCGGCGTTTAATGTTTCGACCGCACGTTCGCCGCTGGGCGTTTTGATCATTGTGCCCTGCACAAAACAAACGGCAAAGTTGGAGGTCTGGCGTGAACCGGTCAGGCCGGAATAGCCGTTCCCGAATAGCGAATCCAAGGTCAGGGACCGGATCGCGCCTGCTTCCAATGCGGTCTGGTCGCCATTCGCCGAGAACTCGGGCGCGAGATAGGTATTGCCTGCCGTGTCTTGAAAAAGAACAGCGGTGATCGTGGCCGTGGTGCCATCCGTATAGGTGATCGTCGCGTTGTAGATCGACGTGCCATCAAAGGTCTGTTCGGGGCCGCCATCAAGACTGAATGTCTCATTGGCAAGGTTGTTGTTCATATCGTAGGCTGTGCCTGTGCCGCCGGCAAACCCTGTTGACCCCGGCGCAAAGGACTGCGTCTGTTCCCACAAAGGATTGGACACATCGCCGAACGTCAGCCCGACAAGATCACCGGCGTTTTCAGCAGTGGTATTGCCTTCGGTCGGGTCAATGAGTGACTGGACGCCGAGACTGATGACATTGAATGTGGTGGGCATAGGATTATTGGCAACTTTTAACAAAACACAGGTCGTCACGAGAAGGGATAGCCTTGCGATGCGGTGGTTCTGGGTCAAATTTGAGGCAAATCGTGAACAATTGTGTCATTCACTAAAAATGCGGGTTCGCAGGGCTTTGGCGGCTAAACCAATGGTTTTGCTCGCATGACGCGCAATGTCGCCTTGTATCCGTGGTTCAAGTTTGTCCAGAATTTGACGTTTTGGCAGGCCATCTGGTTTCTTCTGTTCCAGAACGCGCTGTCAGCCGCCGAAGCGATTCTGCTTTATGCTGTGTATGATGTGGCAACCACCGTGATGGAGGTGCCATCGGGGTATATGTCCGACCGACTGGGGCGGCGCCGCACCTTGATTGCGGCGGCATTTTTCGGCGCAGTCGGGGCCGGGCTCATTGCTGCTGGATCGGGGTTTGCGATCTTTGCCATTGCGCAGGTTTGTCTTGGGGCAACGGCTGCTTTCAGTTCCGGTACAGACAATGCGCTGCTGTATGAGTCTCTCAAGGCACAGGGGCGCGAAGCCGAAGTAGAGGCGCAAGAGACCCGTGGTTGGCAGGCGGCTTTGATGGGCCTTGCGTTATCGGCAATCACCGGCGGGTTTCTGGCCAGTTACGCTTTCCAATGGGCGTTTGTCGCGGGCGCGGCAGCGCAAGCGGTGGCACTGTGTATCGCGTGGCGCTTCGTCGAGCCGCCGCATGGCACACGCGCCATCGCCAACGCGGGACCATCCGGTCAATGGCAGCATTTTCGACAGGCGATGCAACGGTCCGTGCTGGTCTGGCTGTTTGTGCTATCAGTGCTCATGTACGGCTTTAGCCATGTGCCCTTTGTATTTGGTCAGCCGTTTATCGCCCAAGCGTTGGAAGGCGTGGCGTGGTCACCGCCCATCGTCAGTGGCGCGGTCAGTACAGTGATGATGCTGGTGTCGGTTCTGGCCTCGTTGATTGCAGTGAGGCTGCGCCAGCGGATTGGCTTGGCCGCGATTTTGCTGTTCGCTTTCGCGATCCAGATCGGGTTGATCGGGGTCTTGGCGCTGACCAGTTCTGCATTGGCCATTGCGGTGCTGTTCCTGCGTATGGTGCCTAATTCCTTTGCGCGCCCTTTCATCGTGGCGCGCATGCAGCCCCTGCTGGATGATACGGGGCGGGCAACCTATCTTTCGTTGCAAAGTTTTGTCGGACGATTGTTGTTCGCGGGCAGCTTGTTGCTGGCGTCGTCGCAGGTTCAGCAAGGGACGGTGATGGCATCCGCAGACATACAGGCGACCCTAGGCATCTATGCAATCGGCGGCGTTTTCTTTTTGCTTGCGCTTACGGGATTGGCGGGCTGGGCCAAGCTGGATGTCGATCGTACCGGTTAGCCCTTTCCAACACCAACGGCTTTTGTCACAGTCCAAGAAACAAGGCCCGCAGGTGATGTAAATCGTCGTTACATCGCCTATATTGAGTTTATCATTTTGAAGGAACGGAGTGTCGCATGGCAAATTTGGACGCACAGGTCAAAGAATCGCAGACGCAGGTGGCGCAGGCGCAAAGCAAAATTGCCGAGCTGACAAGCCGCATTGAAATCGCGCGTGCCAAGATGAAATCCGGCGATGACGCGATGATCGACATTGAAAACGCGACATTGGAAGATGTGCACGCCCACACCGATGTGATGAACGCCAATATCGCCGAGTTGATTATGGGGCTGGACGATGTGACCGCAGGATTCAGCCGCGATTTCGACGAGATGCGCAACAAGACCGGTTGGGAGAGCTTTGTCGGCATCTTCGCCAGCGCCAAATCGGATGCGATGCGGCAGGAACGTGTGCGCTCGGCCTCGATCGACGACAAGTTGCAGGATCTGATTTCCAAGTCCGACACGATTGTTCAATTGCTTGAAGGGCAATTGGCGATGCTGGAAGAACAAAAGATCAAGGTCGAGGATAACCTGACCGGCACGCTGGACGAGCGTGAATTTACGGTGGGCGAATTGGAAACCATCCGCGCGGACCTGCAAGCGATGGACCCAAGCATCATCAAACTGGAGAATGCGATTGCGTCGGAAACAGACGCTGCCAAACGCACCAAGCTTGAGACGGAGCTGGCCGAGGCGAACACCAAATACAATGCCTTGGTGCAAGAGGAGCAGGTCAAGCTGGCCAAATCCCAGACGCTGGAGCGCTATATCGAGAAGGGCAAAACCTGGATCGACTCTCTGCAAAATCAGGCGGCAACGCAGATGGTTTTGATCAACAAGTTGCAGACAGATACCAAACAACGGGTTGTGTTGTACGATGCGCTGACCAAATCGTTGAAAACCGCGCAGCAGCAGGATGTGGCGCACCGGATCAACGAGATCGGCGTGAAAACGGATCAGGAAGCACAAACAGCCATGGCGGGGATCGGCGCGGCGACGAATGCGCGCATGGCCGAGATGATGGAAAAGCACGAGGACCACATGGTGTTCGCCAGAGAAGTGTTGGAAGCGAAAGCGAAAGCGGACGAGCGCTTTGCGCGGCGGTTCCAGTCGATCATCGAGAAGCATGACAGCAATCAGTATGGTGGATAACGGCTCTTCAACATCCGGTTTAAGACCGGATTTTCATCGCACCCTATGCGGACCGGTTCCGAGCGTTCATGTCTGAGGTGAGTCGCGATCACGTTGGCCTGTCCGACACCTATGCCTCGCGCCGGTATTTCCGAAAATTCGAAGGCATCATGCAGCATATGTTGCATGTAGCAGGGGTCATGCAGGCCGAGGGCCAGTTGAACGAGGATGAGGTGGAAATCCTGACGCGCTATGCGGTCAAGCTGACCCATAGTTTCAAGGCCTTGGGGTTGAAGTATCTATTGGCGGGGCGTGAAACAGGACGGTTTTTCGGGTCTCTGACAATGGACAATCGTGACAGTGGTTTTCCGGTCGCCGAAGAACTTATGACCATGGCCAATGACGCGCAACAAGCGGGGGCGCACCTTGAAAACATGGCCGGTGTCGAGGCGCTGAAAGACCAGATGGTGCAGACCATTCTGGGTGCGCGCGAAATTCCGACGAAGCTGCAGTTTTCCCTGTCGCAGCGGTTGTATTACGAAGAGCTTTTGAAGGGTGATCTATTCTGGGTGCAAAATGACGCGCAGGCGCAATGGATCGGAAATATTTCCGAAGGGCGCCGCCGGTTCCGTTTGCATTGGGCCAGTTACGACAGTCAGGTGAACCTGCCGGTCATCTATTTGATGGAGCTGGAAGATACGGGAAAAATCGGGTTGCCCAAAGACCAGCGGCGCTGGCCCGAAGTACAGGCGCATTTAAGTGCACAGGCGCTGGGCGGGTTGAAACTTTTGACGATTGCCAAAGGGTTTGACGAGGATTTTGACGATCTGCACCCCAAACGGCTGCGCCGGTTTCATTTGGGGCCGATGTATTCGCATAGCTATACCAAACAGGCAGGGCCGTTACGCGAGGTTCTGGCAGAAGCAAAAGCACCTGCGGGGCAGGATTGGGCCTTGGTCTGGACCGAGGAAGAGCTGGTTTCGGACCGGGTCATCGCGCAGAAATCGGGATGGTTTTCGACGGTGGAGCGTGAGGTTTTCGCGCTGGATCCCTTTGCGGCGCAGGGATCGGACTTGGGGGCCACACGGCAGGAACGCAGCATCATTCTGCCGCAACGGGTATTTCAGGTTCTGGATGAAAAACAGCCGTCAGGCTTTGGCGCGGTGCGGAAATTTGTGGTCAGCGGGTCAGGGCGTGTGTTGCAGTATTAAACGCACACGAGGGGCGCTGGGCGTGAGTGCGGACAGTATATAAGGCCAAAAAGAGAATAGGATTGGAGCAACGATGAGCCAGACATCAGATGCCATGGAGTTGCGTGAGGAAGATATTGCGGGCCATGTGGCCGTGGCGCAGGCCTTGTTGGAAGGGTTCGACCATGCGCCGCGCATTGGCACGGCGGCCGGGGCGGAACCGGTGGAACGCTCGTCAGGAATTGGAACAAGGCGCAGGTTTCGCAGCACGACACCGGGTTTGGTCACGCAACGGCGGGTAGCATCGGGTGCGGTGTCACTGATTGCACGGGTTGAGGGCGCGGACGGCGATGATGCGCTGATGTCGCCGATGCAGGCGACGGTGCTGCACGCATTGCGCCGCGCTATCGCGATTGCCTTGGCGGTGGCGGAGAATGTGGCAGAGCATTCGGGCCTCGGTGATCTGAAGCGGGCTAACCTTGAGGGGTCTTTGCCTGCCGCCCGCAAGTCGGAGTTTAGTGAATTGTTGGCGGCGGAGGCCTTGGTCACGCTCTACGTCTTTGGCAATGCAGCCGCTTATCTGCTGTCCTCGCATTTGCCGGAAGCCTCTGTTGAGGTGGGCGATGTAGAGGAAGTGCTGACCGATAATGGTCAGAACGCGCTGCACGGAGCATTGTGGGAGCTGGATCAGGACATCGCGGCGCATGGGACGGATGATGCCCGTCTGGTGGCGACGGTGTCAGCCTTTGCCGAGGTTTTGATGGAAAAGGTCGCGCTGCGGGCGCAATCGGCCCCGAGGCTGGAGACGTTTTCATCGGCAAGCTGGCGTGTTGAGGCGGATGATTTCACCGTGTCCGGCTTCACGCCTGCGCATAAGGCGGCGTCGACCAAGCTGACCATGACGTTCAAGAAACCGAACGAGGTGGTAGGCAATCACATCGCCAAGTATCAGGCGATGAAACTTGCCAAGATGCTGATGGCCTATGACTTCGACCGGCGGTTGAACCCCTTTGCGGAGTTGGGCGGATTTATCTTTACCTTCATGGGCGATGGCGCGCCGGGGACGGGGAAAACGACTCTGATCCAGATGATGGCGGGGTTAATCTCGGAGTATTGTGCCAACGCGGATTATCCGTTTCGCTATCAGAACCTGAGCACGGATAATATCGACAGCTATCAGGGCAAATCGGGCCAGAACGCGAAGGCGTTTATCAACACTATCATTGACCCGTCAGTGATTGGCTTTGGCACGATTGACGATATTGACCAGCTGGCGGGCAAGCGCGGGGACAGGCAGTCGAGTGCGGGGCAGTTGGAGATTACCGCCGTGTTGATGGAGAGTTTCGCGGGGGCCAATACGGTTGTGCGGGGAAATTGCACCTTCGGGATGTTCTCGAACTACCCCGAGAACGTGGACGATGCTTTGCGCCAACGCGCAGGGGCGCGGTTCCTTGTCGACGGTCCGCAGACGCGGGAGGATTACGTCGATATCCTCTATCTGCTGATGGGCAAGAACCACGATATTCCGCTGGGGGAGCATCAGGTGTTCGAGGCGCAGGCGATCAAGAAAGCCGTTGCCGCGTCGTTCGAGGGGCACTCAAAACCGCATGAGGCGGGGTTGCTGACGGTCTATGAAGCTGTGCGCTCGGAGATTGGCGAGTTGGATACGATCAACAAGCTGGGCACCTATCTGAAGGGGATACAGGAGGCCGATCCGCGTTTCACGGGGCGGGCGATCAAGAACATCACGGATGCGGTGAAGGTGCGGGCGATGGACTTTGAATTGCCCGATGAGTGGATGGAGCAGCCGGATTTGTTCCTGTTCAAAGGCTATGACGAGAAGAAAGCGATGATTGAGGGGATGCGCCAGCCGATCACGGTGGAGATGGTGGTGCAGGAGATCAATCGCTACGCGGATTCAGAGTTCCGTTATGCGGATAAGTCGGATGAGGTGGCGATCGAGAATGCCGTGAGGGATATGGGGCGGATGGAAGAGGCGAAGAAGCGTTATTTGTCGGGGGGTGAGGGGTGAGTAAAAGATCTAAAGAAGTGTTGGGACGAGTTATAGACAGATATAGAAATATTCCTGATGAATTAAGAAGTGGCAAACCACTTCGAGTTGGGGAAGCTCTCACAAAGATTTTTTTGCTAGTTATACTTATGTTAGCGATAGGGCCACAGCATACGGAAAGTAATGGCTGGCAATGGCGCTTCTTCGTCTTCTTGTTGTCTCCGCCAAATGAGATCGGCGACACCTTTGCAGGAATTGCAGGCGTCCTTGCTTTTCTTTGGATCATTGTGACCGTTTGGCTTCAAAGCTTGCAGCTCGCAGATCAAAAAGAGGAGATATCTCGACAAGCTGATGAGTTTGAAAAGATGAACTCGACGATGAGCCAACAGAATTTTGAAAATTTCTTTTTTGAATTGGTAAATACACAGAACTCAATTGTGAATTCGTTTGATTTACGGAAGTCAAAAGACGGATCAATTATTTCTCAAGGGCGCGATTGCTTTGAGAATTTTTATAGGGATGTCGTTGGCTACGATATGCGTTGGATAACGCAGGAGTCGGAGAACCCTGATAATGCAAGTGAAAATTATGAGAAAGTACTTCAGGATCATGGATCAGACTTAGGCCAGTACTTTAGGTTCACCTACAACGCTATGAGGGAGATTGAAGAATCTGAGTATTCTTCTAAGCGGCATCGACGTTTGTTCAGAGCACTTTTTTCAGATGATGAACTTCTTATAATTTTCTACAATTGCTTGAATCGACGCGGAAAAAAGTTTGTTCGATACGCTGAGAGCTTTGAAATTTTCAACAATCTTCCTCACGATAGGCTTGTGCGCAGAGAACATTGGGAAGAGTACCAAATATTGGTTGAGAAATTCTCATGAACCGCCTCATCAAACACGGCCTCATGTTCGGCAACTTGTTCCATGTCTCCTCGCCCGCGTTGGTCGAGCGCTACAACCGGGCGCTCGAACACCTCACCGGCAAACGCACAAAACTTACCGACTTCCACATCGACATCTCCGGCTACTCCCCCGAGGTGGGCGATGACCTGAACGATCAGGCCTACCTCAACCACCAAGGCGTCAACCGGCAGTTTATTCTGCTGAGCATGGAGCAGCGCACGGCACCTTTGCTCAATATGAAATTCTCGACCTCGCGTGCGATCCTGCAAGACTTCATTGCCGAAAACGAAGCGCAACTGTTTGCCCTGACGGCGCGGGATGCGGTGGCGGGGGAGATGGTGAATTCGGTTTATGACGTCACCACGCCGGCGCGGCTGTTTGACATTCGACGGGTCGAGATTGAGGCGGATACCACGGCAGGCACGGTGAAAGACGCGGAGAAACTCGGCGCGATGGTGGACCGGTTCAAGACGGAACCGGATGGCTGGTTTGATGATGTGTTGATTGCGGAGATGATCACGCTGGCGGGCAAGACCGGTGATGTGGTGCGCAATCCGGTGCGGTTGAAACAGATGGGGTTTGACCAGCGCAACTTTTGGACCGCGCATTTTGGCGGGCTTTATGTGTTTCAGGATGTGGATCATCCTGCGGTGATTGCGCCTTCGGGCAAGGACCATTTGGGCGACTTGCCGATCAAGTACACCTTTGACGGGCACGACAGGAACCAGATTGCGAAGTTCTTTGAATACAACGATCTGACCGAAACGATTGTCGAGGGGCGCAAGGATCATGCGGCGGCGATCCTGCGTCAGAAGATGGATTTTATTCTGGTGGATGCGGTGGCGGATCAGGGGGATCTGGCGGGGGCGACGCGGGCGGATATGCGACGTCTGGCGCGGACCCATCGCGACAAACTGCCAGAGGAGTTTCACGCGCTGAATGCGCTGGTGAACTGGGCCGAGAATGGCGGCAAGTGGCCGCGCATCACCTCGGATCATCCGGCGTATTTCTACACGTTGCGTGCGTCAGACACCAAAGACGCGGGTTTGGTGAATATGTTGTTGGCCGAGCTTGCACCCAAGGACGCGCGGCAGATGTTCATTTGCCACAAAGAGCTGTTTTATGCGACCTATGCGCGCTGGCCCGAGGCGAAAAAGGCTTACGTTGTGGATTTCCTTGTGGCCGAGTATCAGGTGGACAAGGCGGGCGCGCGCGATACATTGTTTGGCCATGACGCGCCGATGGAAGACCCCGTGCGGGACAGGCCCGAACGCGATCTGATTGCGCGGGTTGGCCCGTGGGGCGCTGTGAGGGGGAACAGATGATCGGGTTTATCCGTCTTTTCGGGATGCTGTTTATCGCATTGACGGTGATCTACGTGTCGCTGTCGTTTTACAGCCGTGCAGTGCGCAAATCAAAGCTCAAGAAAAAGTGGCACGCGGGTAAGCAGCTGGTGGATCGTGATACCTTTGTGCAGCGGGGTCTTGAACGCTATGACGGGTCAATCCGGCGCAAATTGATTTTGGGCGTGTATGTTGTGCCTGTGGTGGTGATTGCGGTGATCATCTACCTGACGAATTTTACCTGAGAGGGTGTGACGATGTTTTCGGTTATCAAATGGGTTTTCTGGGGCACCATCTGGGTGCTGGTTCTGGCAGTGTTTCACTACACGCTGCCGCAGGTCGATATCGTACGGGTGACGGACACTTACGAAAAACGCATTGATCCGGGCGAGAATTCCCTGTTCTGGGCGCAGGCGGATGTCGGATCGGATGGCACCGTGGCGAACCGCGATGTGTTCTTTATCCAGACGCGACGCGCCAAGGGGGACGTGATGGTCTACCGCAACGAGGACACCGGTTGGGGCTGGCCGCCCTATTTCAAGTTCGACACCTCGAACCTGCAAGCCGAAGCGGCAGATGCGAAATCGACATCGGATGCGGCGAATTATTTCGCGCTCAAGCATTACGGCTGGCGCAACGAATTCCTGACGATCTTCCCCAATGCGATTTCGCTTAAACCGGTGGACGGGCCCGATGCCTCCAAGGGGATCCCATTCCTGAACATCTTTATCATCACGCTGTTTGCCGCGATCGCATGGGCGATCTGGGTGCGCTGGCGGCGGTTCCGCATGGCGCGGATCGACCCGACGCTTGAGGCGATCGAGGATGATTTTGCAGAACGGGGCGGTGCAGTAAAACGCTGGCTGGGGACGTGGAAGAAAAAGCTCTAAGGGTTGTGCGTTCTCAAGCTGGATCAATCCGCGAAAAGATAATCGGTTGAGGCGATTTCCTGTGCCTTTTCGGCAGGGATCGCCAAAAACGAGGTCAGCGCATCGGCGTTCTTTTCCACATCCGATGTTTCACGCATCCGCGACAGGTTCTCGAAATGCGCATCGCGGATGCGGTCGCTTTCAAACACCATATCGTTGCGGATGGTCGGGAGCAGCCGTTCGAGCGTATCATTCGAGGTCTGATCACCCGCCAGCCCCACACGCATGGCGTGACCCGTGAGATAATCATCGCTGAACTGGCATTCGATTTCCATGATGCGTGTGGTAGAGCGGTCGGCGGCAAAGTCGTTCAGCAGGTCAAGGTTGGCCGGATCCATACAGATGATCAGCTTGTCTGTTTCGAAATAGTCAAACAACATCCGCATCAATGCCCGCCTGTGGCGATGGCGTTTTTCCAATGTGTTCTGGATGCCGCCAAGGTCGGGCAGGGGGGTGTCCTCTTCGTTGAACAGATATTCAATGGCGGGGACATTGGTGACCTGCCGGATGCGATCCAGCACACGTTTGGCCACATGCCATTTCTTGCAAACCACAATCAGCAGTTCGCGCTCACGGCCCAGTGTGCTTTCGGTTTCCCAAAAGCGGGTGGCAAAGCGGCGTCCGTTGCGCCCGCGACCGGACAGGAACTGGAACAGGCTGCGCCCTTCGTTGCTGATCTGGAATTGCACGCCCTGCGCCACATAAAGCAAGCCAAGACGGCGCTTGAGGTCTTGCGCTTCGGGGCTGATTTTGCGCGCGAACAGATAATCCTGCGACAGCAATAGTTCATAGTGATCGTTGTAAAACGTCACCGGCATTCCGTAATCGGTGAACATCAAAAAGGTCAGCGTGCGCGACCGGATTTCGTTTTCGGGGACCAGATGGCGCACGAGGGTCTGGAAAAACGTTTCATCGGGAATCCATGTGGTGCGGAAGAACCGCGCGACATCGCGACGTTTTCTGACAAACTTCAGCACCGCTTCGATGGTGCGGCGACGCAGACACCACCACTGCGAACCGATCATGATTTGCAAATCTTCCGGAATGTCGCGTTGCAAGCCAAGACGTTTTTGCGCTTCGAACAGAAAGTAGAACAGCCGCTTGTGTTCGCGTTCGTTAACAAGGTGGCGGTAGATCAGCCGCTCTTCCTTCCATCCGGTCTTGATCCAGTCACTTTCGAAATAGTCGAAGCTTTCGATAAAGTCGGCGTCGTTATCGTCCAGAAAGCGGTGGGTGTACTCAGCAGATTTGATGGCCATGCAATCACCCGACAGCATGTAGAAATGCGAAGCCCGCGGGAAAGCGTCCACGGCAGATTGAACGGCGTTTAGCGTCGCCTGCACCAGCGACCATTCCCCCCAACCGCATTTGATGCGCTTTTTGGCAAAGGTGACGTTCGGGTTATTGGCCAGCGCTTCCTTGATCTGCTTGAAATGTGCGGCTTTGGCCGACGCGTCAAAATGGATCGACATGTAGTCCCCGACCGCAGTCAAACGCTCCGCTTGCCGGATAACGGCCTCGGGGTCTTTGTGACATAGTAATATATAGGCGATTTTTGCCATGCCGAAGACGATGAGCCCTTTTGACTTTGATTGTTTCGTTGATAATGGTGAAGACAGATTGAATAAACACCATTAATTTGCTTTTTTAAGCCAAGACCGAACTGTTGCAAAAACAGTCGCATGAGCAGAGGACGCGCAGTATGGGATTTCCCGGCACCTGGATGACTGAGAGTGAAAGCGTGGTATACCGCGTGGTACCAAAGTGCGCCTGTTCAACCATCGGTCAGATCATGTTCTATTCGGATCACGGAAATTTCTTTGACGGTGACATCCATGACGCGCAATCTGGCATGCATAAATGGGCGCTTGAGGCGTCGCAGGTGCCGATCACCGCAAATGTGACGAACCACGCCTCCTATTCCTTTACCTGCGTGCGCAACCCTTACACGCGCATCCTGTCGTCGTTCTTCGACAAAATCTGTGGCATCCAGCGCAATGGCAAAAGATATCGCGGCAATCTGGTGCCTTTGCTGATCCAGAAATACGGTATCGAAGTGGGCGGCGATGACGGCAAGCAGGACTTCGACCAGATCCAAAGCTTTCGCCGGTTCCTGTTATTTGCCCGCGACACCATCCGCTGGCGCCGCCCGATGGACCCGGACATCCACTGGTCCGCGATGTCGGGCCATGTCAGCACCTTCATCGTGAACGGCGGGAAGTATGACAAAATCGTCTGGACCGAAAAGTTCAACGAAGGCATGCAGGACGTGTTGAATTCGATCAAGACACCGAACCCTGTGAACATCGAGGACATCCCCCGCTTTAACGAAAGTGAAGGACACGGGCCGAAACGCGCCCATCCGGTCGAGGATTATTTTGACGATCTGTCGATGCATCTGGTGCGCGAAATCTACAAGCGTGATTTTGATCTGTTCAAATATGATTTCGACAATCCGGCCAACAAGATGCCTGTCGGTGAAATTGATCTGGACGAAGTGCACGCCAAGCTCGGCGACTAGCACAGGCTGATCGTCTGCTGCGATGCTGATTTATGGCAAGTTTTCAGCCGAGTTGTTGACTGCCGCGCCGCTGTGACTTGCACGCGGGGCTGCGGCGTCCTACATCCCGTATCATGGCCCAAGTTAAATCATCATCGAAATCAGACCCGAACTACAAGGTTATCGCTGAAAACCGCCGCGCGCGGTACGATTACGCGATCGAGGATGATATTGAATGCGGCATAATCCTTGAGGGTTCCGAGGTGAAATCCTTGCGCATGGGCGGATCGAATATCGCCGAAAGCTATGCCGCGGTCGAGGATGGCGAGTTGTGGTTGGTGAATTCCTACATCGCGCCCTACAAACAGGCCAAAACCTTTGGTCACGAGGAACGACGCCGTCGTAAATTGTTGGTCAGCCGCAAACAGTTGGCCGATCTGTGGAGCGCAACGCAGCGCAAGGGCATGACACTGGTGCCGCTGGTGATGTATTTCAACCATCGCGGCATGGCCAAGATCAAGCTGGGCATCGCCAAGGGTAAGCAGAACCACGACAAGCGTGAAACTTCGGCCAAGCGGGATTGGGCGCGTCAGAAATCGCGCCTGATGAAAGACAACCACTAGGCCTTTGCGGCTCCATCTACTTGCCAGTCACAGCCCGCAGCGGTAGTCAGGATTAACATCCTGACGAAAGGCCTGCGCATGACTGATGACCCCAAAACCCTTGTGTCGACCGGATGGCTGGCCAAACATTTGAAAGACCCCGATATGCGCGTGCTGGATGCCTCGTGGTATCTGCCGGACGCGGGGCGTGACCCGAAGGCCGAGTATGATGCGGCCCATATCCCCGGCGCGCGGTTTTTCGATATTGAAGATATTTCGGACGCGCGCTCCGACCTTCCTCATATGGCCCCGCCGGTCGAAAAATTCATGTCCCGTATGCGGGCGATGGGTGTCGGCGACGGGCATCAGATCGTGGTGTATGACGGTGCAGGTTTGATGTCGGCCGCCCGCGTCTGGTGGCTGTTCAAGCTGATGGGACAGGACAATGTTGCAGTGCTGGACGGTGGCCTGCCAAAGTGGGTGGCCGAGGGCAACGCAACCGAAGACATGCCGCCGATCCCGCGTGACCGTCACATGACCGTGCGGGTGCAAAACAATCTGGTGCGGGATGTCACGCAGGTGGCCCATGCGTCCAAACTGGGCGATCCGCAGATTGTCGATGCCCGCGCGCCGGCCCGTTTTCGCGGCGATGCGCCAGAACCCCGCGAGGGGCTGCGTGCCGGCCATATACCGAAATCCCGCAACGTGCATTACGAGGCCCTGTTGAACGCGGATAAAACCATGAAAACCCCCGATGAAACCCGAGCAGTGTTCGAGGCCGCAGGTGTTGATCTGGCCAAGCCGGTGATCACCAGCTGCGGGTCGGGCGTGACGGCGGCGATCCTTGCGCTGGCACTGGAACGAATGGGCCATACCGATTGGTCACTTTATGATGGATCATGGGCGGAATGGGGCATGTTCCCCACTGTTCCCGTGGCAACTGGAGAAGCTTAATGTTTGAAACTCTGCAATCGCAACCTGCGGATAAAATTCTTGCCTTGATGCAGATGTACAAGGAAGATCCGCGTACAACCAAGGTAGACCTTGGTGTGGGCGTCTATAAGGACGCCACCGGCCTGACACCGGTGATGCGCGCAGTCAAAGCCGCCGAACAGCAGATATGGCAGTCCCAGGACACTAAAGTTTATACCGGTCTTGCAGGCGATCCCGCCTTTGCCGATGCGATGGTTTCGCTGGTGCTCGGCGATGCGGTGCCGCGTGCAACTGTTGCGGCGGCAGCGACCCCAGGTGGGACGGGCGCGGTGCGTCAGGCGTTTGAAATGGTGCGCATGGCCAAGCCGGACGCGCGGGTGTTTGTCTCTGATCCTACGTGGCCCAACCACCTGTCCATTCTGAAATATCTTAACATCGAAATCGTTCCGTACCGCTATTTCGACAATGAAACCCGTGGGGTGGATTTCGACGGTATGATGGCCGATCTGAAAACCGCACATGCGGGTGATGTGATCTTGCTCCACGGTTGTTGCCACAACCCCACCGGCGCAAACCTGAACGCGGCCCAGTGGGATGACGTGATCAAGGTCTTGCAAGACACCGGCGCGACGCCAATGATCGACATCGCCTATCAGGGCTTTGGTGACGGTCTGGACGCGGATGCGGCGGCGACACGTAAACTGGTCGCTTCGGTGCCGGAATGCCTGATCGCGGCGAGTTGCTCCAAGAACTTCGGCATTTACCGCGAACGCACCGGATTGTTGATGGCCGTGGCTGCCGATCCTGCCGCGCATGCGCTTAATCAGGCGACACTGGCATTTCTGAACCGCCAGAACTTCAGCTTTCCGCCGGATCACGGGGCGCGGATTGTGACGACAATTCTGAACGACGACGCTTTGCGCGCCGATTGGATGGCCGAGTTGGAAGAAGTGCGCGGCGCGATGCTGGGTCTGCGCACACAGCTTGCTGGTGAATTGCAACGTCTGTCCGGTTCGGACCGGTTCGGTTTTCTGGCGCAACACCGCGGTATGTTCTCGCGGCTGGGCACGTCACCTGAAAAGGTCGAAGAGCTGCGCGTCAAACACGGTATCTATATGGTGGGTGACAGCCGGATGAACATCGCGGGCTTGAATGCCGACAGCGTGCCGGTTTTGGCGGCGGCGATCATCGACGTCGGCATCTAAGCCTGACGCATGGGGGGGGGCCGTCGCTTTGGCGTCGGCACTTCAACCCACCAATAAAAAAGCCCGGGCGATGACCCGGGCTTTTCGCGTTTTTAAAGGTGGAAACCTTAGCTCTTGGAGAACTCGGGGTAAGCGTCCATACCCAGCTCTGCCATGTCCAACCCGTTGATTTCGGCTTCTTCGCTGACGCGGATGCCCATGGTTGCTTTCAGGATGAACCAGACCACACCGGATGTAACGAAGGCAAAGACACCCACAACGATGATGGAGTAAAGCTGCGTGCCGAGGCTTGCGTCACCGTTTGTCAAAACAACCGCGATGGTGCCCCAGATACCGGCGCAAAGGTGCACAGGGATCGCGCCGACAACATCGTCGATCTTGAGTTTGTCGAGCATCGGTACGGCGAAGACAACAATCACACCACCGATACCACCGATGAGCGTGGCCATGCCAAGGGTTGGTGTCAGCGGCTCTGCCGTGATCGACACCAGACCGGCCAATGCGCCGTTCAGGATCATTGTAAGGTCAGGCTTCTTATACAGAACCTGCGTCAGGATCAGGGCCACGACGGCACCACCGGCAGCGGCTGCATTGGTGTTGGCAAAGATGCGGCCAACGTCGGCGATGTCACCTACAGAACCCATCGCCAGTTGCGAGCCACCGTTAAAGCCGAACCAGCCGAGCCACAGGATGAACATACCCAGTGTCGCCAGTGCGAGGTTGGAGCCCGGCATCGGGTTCACACGGCCGTCTTTGTATTTACCGATACGTGGGCCGAGGATCAGCGCGCCTGCGAGAGCAGCCCAGCCACCGACGGAGTGCACAACAGTCGAGCCCGCGAAGTCGAGGAAACCCATTTCGTCAAGGAAGCCACCGCCCCATTTCCAGGAAGCCTGCAAAGGATAGATGATACCTGTCAGGATGACGACGAAGATCAGGAAGGGCCACAGTTTGATACGTTCAGCCAACGCACCGGACACGATAGACGCGGTCGCCGCACAGAACATCAGCTGGAAGAAGAAGTCGGACGCGGTGGAAGCATAGCTGCTGTCATCCGCACCGGCCAGATCAATACCAACCGCTTCGAGAATGCCAACGCCGAAGACGCCGGAAAGCACACCTTCGATTGACCATGTGCCCAGAGGGTACATCAGGTTATAGCCGAACGCCCAATAGGCGATAGTGGCCAGTGAAAACAGTGCAACGTTTTTGGTCATCTGCATGGTGACGTTTTTGGAACGCACCAGACCCCCTTCGAGCATGGCAAAGCCGCATGCCATGAAGAACACCAGAAAGCCACCAATCAGGAACAGCAGGGTGTTCATGATCCAGACCATTTCGGCGGTGACGGCAGCAGCTTCTGCGTCCTGCGCCAGACCCACTTGCGGTACAGCAATCGCCGCCGCTGTGAGGAGTAGTTTTTTCGACAATGTCATCGTTTCGTTTCCCTTCTTGAGCTTAGATAGCGTCGTCGCCGGTTTCGCCGGTGCGCACCCGCACGGCCTGTTCCACGTCGAGGACAAAGATTTTGCCGTCGCCGATTTTGCCGGTCTGTGCTGTACGCGAGATCACTTCGACGATCTGGTCGGCAACGCCGTCTGCCACGACCAGTTCAAGTTTGACCTTGGGAACAAAGTTCACGACATATTCCGCACCGCGGTAAATTTCTGTATGGCCCGACTGTGCGCCGAAACCTTTAATTTCTGTTACCATCAGCCCGCGGACGCCCGCTTCGGTCAGCGCCTCACGCACCTCCTCCAGCTTGAATGGTTTAATTGTTGCAATGATGAGTTTCACTGATGATCCCTCTTTCGATTGGCAGGTGGTCCTGCGTTGTGCAGATGCAGAAACTGGCATTTTGCAGGTGAGCGGAAGGGTCCATGTGGAATCTGGCGGCGCAAAATCACCCTAAATGCACAAATTTTAAACAAATAGAAAAATTCGCACATAAATTGGGCAAATGATTGATTATCAAGGGGGCAGCTAATGCTAAACATTCCCGACAAAGCGGGCTATGGTATTGAAAAAAGTGTAGCCGGGCAGGCAAAGTTATGAGTGACAGACCAAAGCGCAAGCGCCCCTTGGTGGCGGATAAGCGGTATCCTTCCAAACCAAAGGCGGCCGCCAAGAAACCGGTGAAAAAGCCGGTGAAAAAATCCACATCGACCAGACGCAAGGCCGCGCCCAAGCGGGCAAAACGTGGTGGGATTATCGGGCTGATCACGGCACTTTTCTCTTGGGTGCTGCGTCTGATTTGGAAGATTACCTGGCGGCTGACAGCGGTTGTCGTCCTCGCCTTGGCCGTCGCGGTCGGCTATCTTTACACCACATTGCCCCCGCTGGAGGCTTTGCTGGACGGGCGTGCAAGTGGCTCCGTGACGATGCTGGACCGCAATGGCGCTGTGTTTGCACGCCGCGGTGACCAGTTTGGCGGTGTTGTCACGGCCAATTCTGTTTCCCCCCATCTGAAAAACGCCGTAATCGCGACAGAGGATAAACGGTTCTACCGCCACTTCGGGGTCAGCCCGCGCGGCATCGCGTCCGCCGTACGTATCAACCTGTCGGAGGGGCGCGGACCGTTGTCGGGGCACGGGGGGTCGACGATCACCCAGCAGGTGGCGAAACTGATCTGTCTGGGCGAACCCTTTGATCCCTCGACCGGCATGACGGAAAAACAATACGAGGCCGAGTGCCGCCGCAACTCGATCCAGCGCAAGGCAAAGGAAGCGCTGTTTTCGATGGCGATGGAGGCAAAATACTCCAAGGACGATATTCTGTCGATCTATCTCAACCGTGCCTACATGGGCGGCGGTGCCTATGGTGCCGAAGCCGCCGCACAGCGGTTTTTCAGCAAATCGGCCGCCGGTCTGGGTGCCGCTGAAAGCGCGATGCTGGCGGGGCTTCTGACTGCGCCAACGACTTTGTCGCCCACCAACAATCTTGACCGGTCCCAGAACCGTGCCGCAACCGTGATCCGCCTGATGCGCGATCAGGGGTATCTGACACAGGCGGAGGCAGATGCCGCGCAGGCCAATCCAGCGGAGTTATCCGACGAAGCGGAAGCGCAGGTCGGCGGGTATTTCGCGGATTGGATGATTTCAGAAATTCCAGATTTCATGCGGTCGACGACGTCGGATATGCGGATCAAGACCACTTTGGACCAGCGTATTCAGAAAGCTGCTGAAGAGGGGCTGAAATGGGTCTTTGATAACAAGGTGCGTGAGGGATCAAAGGCGCAGGCGGCAATTGTTGTGATGTCGGCGGACGGTGCGGTGCGCGCCATGGTCGGCGGGCGAAAAACCAAGGTGTCGGGCGTGTTCAACCGCGCGACCCAGGCCCTGCGCCAGACCGGATCTGCGTTTAAACCTTTCGTATATGCGGCGGCCCTTGATCTGGGGTATTCGCCCAACGACCTGATCGACGATTCCCCCTATTGCCAGACGATCCCGGGGTCGGGCGAATGGTGCCCGCGCAATTATACCAATACGTTCAAAGGTATGGTGACGCTTACTGAATCCCTTAAGCAGTCGTTGAACATTCCCGCAGTCAAGATTTCTGAAAGCGTCGGGCGGGTTCTGGTCAGCGAAGTTGCGACCCAATTCGGCATCCAAAGCGATCTGGCCTCTGGGCCGGCGCTGGCGCTTGGTGCATCCGAAAGCACCCTGACCGAGATGACAGGCGCCTATGCCGGCATCCTGAATGGCGGGTCTTCCGTGACGCCCTATGGCTTGGTCGAACTGTCGCTGACGGGCGACGCGGAACCGTTAATGGGACGCGGCGGCGGTATCGGCGAACGGGTGATACAGGAAAGTGCCGCACGGCAACTGGTCTATATGATGGAAAAGGTAATTTCCGAAGGGACCGGCAAGCGGGCGCAGTTTGAAGGCCGCGAACTGGCGGGCAAAACCGGAACGACTTCGGCCGCGAAAGACGCGTGGTTCATCGGGTTTTCGGCCGATTATGTTGCCGGCGTCTGGATGGGCTATGATGACAACACGCCGCTTAAGGGGGTGACCGGTGGCGGGTTGCCGACAGACATCTGGCGCGAGGCGATGATCCGCGTTCATGCCGGTTTGCCGCACAATCCCTTGCCCATGTCGGCCCCTGTCCCGCGCAGTGGCTTGGGGGAAACCCCGCCTGAATCCGCGCCGGCGCCCAAGCGCAACGAGGGCACGATTATTGATCAGGTCTTGCGCGACATCTTTGGCGGCGGGTCTGGCGGGTCAAGCCCGTCACCGACCGGCGGAAACCGTTAAACTTGTGTGTGTCCTGATGCCTTCGGGACGGGCCAGCGAAAGGCTATCTTAAGCCAAAGCTGATTTTACTGCCCCTTCGGACTGCGCTCCCTAACAGCGTGGCGAATCGAAATTAGGAGCAGCGAAACGCATGGGCGTGCAACGGGTCAACGCCGGATATGAAGAACTGCGCGCCATTCGTCGGCGCAGTCGCGGCTTGTTGTGGTTTGTCGGCCTGTTCAGCCTGTTTGCGAATCTGCTGATGTTGACCGGCCCGATGTATATGCTTCAGGTCTATGACCGTGTGCTGGGGTCGGGGTCGATTGAAACGCTGGTAGGGCTGTCAGTGCTGGTGGTGGTGCTGTTCGCCGCAATGGCCGTTTTTGACGCGATACGGGCCAAAATTATGGCGCGGATCGGCATGCGGTTTCAACGCGATCTGGATGACCGCGTCTTTGATGCGGTGGTGCGCAAATCAGCCGTTACCGCTGATGCGCAGGCGCGTGCGGGATTTGCCCACCTCGATGCCGTGCAGCGGCTTCTGGCGGCACCTGTGGTGATCGCGGGTTTCGATTTGCCGTGGACGTTGATCTTTTTCGGCGCGATTTTTGTTTTTCATCCCTATTTGGGGTGGATGGCAGTGGGCGGGGCCGCGACGCTGGTCGGGATCACCATTGCCAATCAACTCTTGACCAAACGCGCGCAGGCCGATGCGGGACAGTTTACACAACAGGCTGATGCCATCGCGGAACAGGTAATTTCGGAAGCCGAAACCATCGAGGCGATGGGCATGCGCGATGCTGCTTTTGCACATTGGAAACGGGACCGTGACATCGCGCAGGCGGAACAGATGCGCGCCTCTGATGTCGGCAGCGGGTTTTCGGCGCTGACCCGCACGCTGCGGCTGTTTTTGCAATCCGCGATGTTGGGCATGGGGGCATGGCTGGTGCTTGGCAATCAGATGACGGCGGGTGGTATGATGGCGGGATCGATCCTTTTGGGACGCGCGTTATCGCCCATCGAAACGCTGGTCCATCAGTGGCCGGTGGTTCAACAGGGGCTCGAGGGTTGGCATCACCTTGCAGGGTTGTTGTCGGCGGTTCCCGTAGAAGAGAAACGTTTGCTCCTGCCCGACCCTGAGGCGCGGTTGACGATCAACGCCTTGACCGTCGTGCCACCGGGGGAGCGCAAGGCGGTACTCAAATCCGTCAGTTTCCACATCACGCCGGGGCAGGCCGTGGGCGTGGTCGGTCCGTCAGGCACCGGCAAATCCAGTCTGGCCCGCGCCCTTACCGGCGTCTGGCGTCCGGCCGGCGGTGACGTCCGGCTGGATGGGGCCACGTTGGACCAATATGGTGCAGCGCGGTTGGGCCGTCACATCGGATATCTACCCCAGCGGATTCAGCTTTTTGACGGCACCGTGGCCCAGAATATCGCGCGGCTGGCACAGACCCCCGATGAGGCCAAGGTGGTCGAGGCAGCGAAACATGCCGCTGCCCATGAAATGATCCTCGAACTGCCCCAAGGCTATGACACGGTGGTCAAAGGCGGGCTTTTGCGTCTTTCGGGGGGGCAGTTGCAACGCATCGCGCTGGCGCGTGCAATTTATGACAATCCGGTCGTGCTGGTGCTGGATGAACCCAATGCCAATCTGGATAACGCGGGTTCGCAAGCTTTGAACGAAGCGATCCGTGGGGTCAAAGCGCGCGGCGGTGCGGTGCTGATTATGGCCCATCGTCCCGCAGCGATACAGGAATGCGAAATGCTGTTGGTGCTGGACAAAGGTGTGCGCGTGGCCTTTGGCCCAAAGGACGAGGTATTGTCCGGCATGGTCAAGAATGTGCAAAACATCCAGCGGCCCCGCAAAGCGGCTGGGATGGCATGACTAAGGATCGGGCGCAGTCGCTGTCGGCGAAATCCCAGATCCTGATCGGGTTGCTTACCATCGTCGTACTGGTCGCGGGGCTGTTTTACTGGGCTGCAACGGCAACCATCACCGGTGCCGTTATCACCACGGGCACGATCGAGGTCGAAAGAAATCGCCAGATTGTGCAGCATCCCGGTGGCGGGGTGGCAAGGGCCATACATGTGCGCAATGGTCAATATGTGGCGCAGGGTGAGGTGCTGATCGAACTGGACACCCGCCGCCAACAGAGGGAACTGCATTTTACACAGGCGCAGTTATTCGAACTTCGGGCGCGCCAAAGCCGGTTGAAAGCAGAGCAAAGTGATCTGAGATCGGTCAGGTTTGATCCGTCACTTGTCAAGCAAAGCAGGGTCAATGCGTCGTTCGCGTCCCTGCTGGACGGACAGCGACAATTGTTTCAGGCAACCCGCCGCACGATCGCCATCGAAACCACCAAACTGGAAAACCAAAAACAGCAGATCACGGCGCAGATTAGTGGGATCGACGCGCAGGAAATGGCGCTGATCCGGCAACTGGAATTGATTGCGCAAGAGTTGGCCACGCAGCAATCGCTGCGGGCGCGCAAACTGACCTCTGCCAGTGCGGTGACCGCGCTGGAGCGCCAGCAGGCCAGCTTGCGCGGGTCTCTTGGCGAAGTTGCGGCCAATCGCGCGGCCGCACGGCAACGTTTGATCGAGACGGATCTGGAGCTGGGGCGTTTGGTCTCGCGCCATCTGGAAAAAGGCGTTGCGACAGCGCGTGATCTGGATGCGCCGATCCGCCAGTACCAACGCGACCTGCGCGCGCTGCGCGAAGAGATTGCGCAAGCGAAAGTCCGTGCGCCGGTGTCGGGCATTGTTTATGGTATGACATTGCGCACCGCGCGTGCGGTGCTACGTCCTGCTGAACCGCTGCTCTATCTTATCCCGCAGGACCGACCCTTGATTGTCGCCATGCGCGTGTCGCCAAAGCATATTGATCAGGTGGCCTTGGGTCAAAAGACCAAACTGCGTCTCTCCGCGCTGGATCAGCGGATGACGCCCGAGGTCTGGGGCCGGATTACGCAGCTGTCTGCGGATGCGATTGCGGATGAGGCGGGGGGCGAAGCGTATTTCCGCGCTGAAATGGTTCTGCCTGCCGAAGAGTTGGGGCGGTTGCCCCCCGGTGTGCGCCTGTTACCCGGGATGCCGGTCGAGGCGTTTATCCGCACCGGCGAACACTCGCCCATGGCCTATATGGTGAAACCCGTGGCCGACTATTTTGCCCGCGCTTTTCGCGAAAGCTAGGTCTTTTCGTTTCCGCGTAACATCGCTAGCGTCCGCGCAACATGATTTGCAAAGGACATCGCCATGAGCATCACAAACCGACTGACTGAACTGGGTGTGATCCTGCCCGACGCGCCTGCGCCCGCGGCGAACTATGTACCTTTCGTTCAGGTTGGAAACATCGTCTATGTTTCTGGCCAGATTTCGAACGGGCCGGACGGATTGATCACCGGCAAACTGGGCGCGGATATGTCGGTTGAAGACGGCGCTGCGGCGGCTAAAACCTGTGCGATCAGCCTGCTGGCGCAGCTTAAGGCGGCCTGCGGCGGCGATATCGAACGGCTGGTGCGGGTGGTCAAATTGACGGGGTTTGTGAATTCGACACAGGAATTCACCGATCAGCCCAAGGTCATCAACGGCTGTTCCGATTTTCTAGTCGAGGCGCTGGGCGACAAGGGCCGCCATGCGCGGTCGGCCGTTTCAGCCCCTTCGCTGCCCCTGGGCGTCGCTGTTGAAATTGAAGGCATCTTTGAAATCGCATGACCCTTTCGCGCTTGTTTTATGACATCCCTTTGGCGCATCGCGCGCTGCATGATGTGAATGCGGGGCGGCCCGAAAACAGCCGCGCGGCGATCCGTGCCGCGATTGACGCAGGCTATGGCATCGAAATTGATGTGCAACTCAGCGCCGATGATGCGGCGATGGTGTTTCATGACTATGCGCTGGACCGGTTAACGGATCAGACGGGACCGATACGGTTGCGGGGCGCGGATGATCTGGCGAAGATACCGCTGAAAGGCGGGGATGAGGGCATTCCCGATTTGCCCGAAGTGCTTGCGCTGGTGGCAGGGCAGGTACCCTTGGTGATCGAACTCAAGGATCAGGACGGCGCGATGGGGCCGAACATCGGTGCGCTTGAACAGGCAACAGCGGATGCCGTTGCGACTTACGCAGGGCCATTGGCGGTGATGTCGTTTAATCCGAATTCCGTGGCAAGGATGGCAGAACTCCTGCCCGCGGTGCCGCGCGGGATTGTGACCAGTGCGTATCGTTATGCGGATTGGCCCCTGTCGCGTGCAACCTGTGATCATTTGCGCGACATCCCTGATTACGACCGCGCGCAGGCCTGTTTTATCAGTCACGAAGTTGGCGATTTGTCAGCCCCTCGCGTTGCCGCGTTGAAGGCGCAAGGGGCGATGATCTGTTGTTGGACCGTACGCAGTGCCGCGCAAGAAGCTGAGGCGCGTAAACTGGCAGATAATATCACCTTTGAGGGATACGCGGCCGCGCTTGACGCTTGAAACAGCCTGCTATCGCCACAAGTAGTGAGGCAAGCAACGAGGGCAGCAAATGAGTGCGCAAAGCATCGAGATCAGGTTGATGGGCGGAATCGCCGAAATCGGCCAAGCGGATTGGGACGCCTGCGCTTGTCCCGAGACTGCCGACGGCAGTCCGCCGCATGATCCGTTTACTACATACCGGTTCTTGTCCGCGCTTGAGGAAAGTCAAAGTGTCGGGCAAGGCACAGGTTGGCAGCAACAGCACCTTGCCGCGTTCATCGAGGGGCAGTTGATTGCCGTTGCACCGCTTTATGCGAAGATGCATTCGCAGGGTGAATATGTCTTTGACCACAACTGGGCCCATGCGCTGGAGCGGGCGGGCGGCAGCTATTATCCCAAGCTGCAAATCGCGGTGCCCCATACCCCGGCCACGGGCCGCCGTTTCCTGACCCGACCGGGTTTCGAGGACGTCGGCACACAGGCGTTGATCCAAGGGGCGGTGCAGGTAACGGATAACAACAACCTGTCCTCCGTCCACATCACCTTTTGCACAGAGCAAGAGGCGCTGAGCGGTCAGGACATGGGGCTGATGATCCGCAAAGGCCAGCAGTTTCACTGGCGCAACAACAACTACGCTGATTTTGACGGTTTCCTGAGCAGCCTGAATGCGCGCAAGCGCAAAAACATCCGCAAGGAGCGCGCACAAGCGCAAGGGTTTGGCGGGCAAATACAAACGTTTACCGGCGATCAAATTCAACCCGAACATTGGGATGCCTTCTGGCAATTCTATCAGGACACCGGCGCGCGCAAGTGGGGCACACCTTACCTCACGCGGGCCTTTTTCGACATTGCGCAGGAAACCTTGCGTGATGATATGGCGCTTGTCCTGGCACAACGGGACGGGCGTTGGGTGGCAGGGGCGCTGAACTTCATCGGTGCGGATACGCTTTACGGGCGGTACTGGGGGTGTATCGAACATCACCCCTGTTTGCATTTCGAACTGTGCTACTATCAGGCGATCGACATTGCGATTGCCAATGGTCTGGCAACCGTCGAAGCGGGCGCGCAGGGCGAACATAAGCTGGCCCGCGGTTATCTACCGACGCCGACGTGGTCACTGCATTGGATGCGTGATGAGGGCTTTGCGCGCGCGGTTGGCGATTATTTGCAAGCCGAACGCGATGCGGTCGATCAGGAAATCGAGATTTTGACAGAATACGGGCCGTTCAAACGTGCCCGCGTTGAGGAGCAGGAATGACAGAAAAACTAAGTGAAGAGACGCGCAATACGGTGTTAAAGCCCCTGTTTGATACCGGGTGGGCGATGGTCGACGGGCGCGATGCGATCCGCAAAACCTTTGTCTTCGGCAATTTTGTCGAGGCCTTCGGCTGGATGACCCAAGCGGCGATCTGGGCGGAAAAATGGGACCATCACCCGGAATGGGACAATGTTTACAAGACCGTGAATGTGACGCTTACCACCCATGATGTGGACGGGTTAAGCGCGTTGGATGCCAAACTCGCGCGCAAGATGGACGGGCTATTCGGCGAGGGGGCATCCTGATGGAAGAGGTGGAGAATACGATGGAATCAATGATGACGACCGAGATCTGGCAAGGTAAATCGCTGTCCGATTTGCTGACGCTGGAGTTTCTTGCAAGTGCTGCTGGTTCGCTACTGGGTGCAATTGCGATCCTGTTGCTGGGGTGGATTGTTTCGGCATGGCTGCAACGGCGCGTGTCCAGTCTGGGCCGCAAAAACAAACATCTCGACGAGATGTTGTTCGACTTTCTGGCCTCTATCGTGCGCTACGTGGTGTTGGGCTTTACGCTCTTGTTTGTGCTTAACACTTTCGGTGTTCAAACCACGTCGGTGGTGGCTGTTATCGGTGCCGCCGGTCTGGCGATCGGTCTGGCGCTGCAAGGCACCCTGTCGAACGTGGCGGCGGGCGTGATGCTCATCCTGTTCCGCCCTATCAAGATTGGTGATTTTGTTGAGGTTGCCGATGAAATGGGGACGGTCAAACAGATCAATCTGAATTTCACCGAACTTGCCGATTTGAGCAACGTTCAAGTCATCGTGCCCAACTCCGAGGTGTGGGGCAATGTGATCACCAATTATTCCACCAATGACAAACGTCGTGCGGAGTGGACGTTCGGCGTGGGTTATGGGGCAAATCTGAAGGATGCGGAAACCATCATCCGCGATACCATCATGGCCGACGCGCGCGCCCATGCGGACCCCGAACCGTTTATTCAGGTGACAAACCTTGGCGACAGTTCGGTCGATTTTCTGGTGCGGGTCTGGTGCAATGCCAGCGAGTATTTCGCGTTTCGCGCGGACATGACCAGGCAGGTCAAAGAAGCGCTGGATGCCGGTGGTGTGGATATTCCATTCCCGACACGGACGATGATCCAGGCGTCGAGCTAAGGTTAAAGAAACGGGGCGCAATAAATCGCGCCCCGTCTCACAAATTACATGCTGGCAAGCAGGCCTTCGCCGCCGGATACTTCACATACGCCGGGGCTCTCTTCCTCTTGCAGCAACGTCACTTTGCCGTCGTCCACCAACATCGCATAGCGTTTTGACCGCGCGATCAGGCCGGCGGGGGCCGCGTCAAAATCCATACCAATGGCTTTGGTGAATTCGGATGAGGCGTCTGCCAGCATGGTGATCCCTGCCGCTGTCGCGCCTGTCGCTTCGCCCCATGCTTTCATCACAAACGGGTCGTTGCACGACACACAGATGATCTCGTCTACGCCCTTGGCATCGAATTCGCCCTTGGTACGCACAAAGCTTGGGACGTGGGCGGAATGGCAGGTGGGCGTGAACGCACCCGGCACGGCAAAGACAACGACCTTGCGGCCCTTGACCTTGTCGGACATTTTTACGGGGGCTGGCCCTTCAGCGCCCATTTCTACCAATGTTGCGTCGGGCAGGGTGTCGCCTTGGGTAATTGTCATAGCATATGCCTTTCATGTGATTGCCTATCTTGGCATGCAGCATATAGGTTCCACCGCTAAGGGCGACCAGTTATTCGGAGAGAATTCATGGCTCATGTAGTTGTTATCGGTGCGGGGCAGGCAGGGTCGTCCTGTGTCGCCAAATTGCGCAACGGCGGGTACGACGGGAAGGTGACCCTGATCGGGGCGGAGCCGGTGCCGCCGTATCAACGCCCGCCCCTGAGCAAAGCCTATCTGATGGGGGATATGACGCTGGAGCGGTTGTTCCTGCGGCCCGAAAGTTTCTATGATGAGTTGGATATTCAGCTGCGTTTGAATGCGCGGGTTGATGCAATTGATGCGCAAGCGCGCACCGTTGCCATAGGCGGCGATGTGTTGGCCTATGATGATCTTGTCCTGACCACCGGATCGGAACCCAACCGCTTGCCCACAGCCATCGGCGGGGGGCTGGACGGGGTGCATGTGGTGCGCGATCTCGCGGATGTGGACGGCATGGCACCGCGTTTTGTCAAAGGCGCGAAGGTGCTGATCGTCGGCGGCGGCTACATCGGGCTGGAGGCCGCATCGGTCGCGGCCAAACTTGGCTTGCAGGTCACGTTGGTTGAAATGTCCGGCCGGATCTTGCAGCGGGTCGCAGCCCCTGAAACCAGTGATTTCTTTCGTGCTCTTCACAAGGGGCATGGCGTCGATATCCGCGAAGGTGTCGGGCTTGAGACACTTCTGGGGGAAGGGTCGGTTAGCGGCGCGCGCCTGTCGGACGGATCCGAGCTGGATGTGGATTTCGTGATTGTCGGTGTCGGCATTCGCCCGGCGACAGGTCTGGCCGAAGCCGCCGGTGTTGTTTTGGAAAACGGAATAAAGGTCGATGCGCAGGGGCGCACGTCGGTCGGCGGTATTTGGGCTGCGGGGGATTGTTCGTCCTTTCCCTATCGCGGCGGGCGTATCCGGTTGGAATCGGTGCCAAACGCGATTGATCAGGCTGAAGTGGTTGCGGAAAATATCATGGGCGCGGGCAAGGAATATGTCGCGAAGCCGTGGTTCTGGTCGGATCAATACGATGTGAAACTACAGATCGCTGGCCTGAACACGGGCTATGATCGTGTTGTGACCCGCCGCACGGACGCGGATAGCGTCGCATTCTGGTATTACCGCGGGGATGAATTATTGGCCGTGGATGCAATGAACGATCCACGCGGATTTATGGTGGGTAAGCGTTTGATCGAAAGCGGCAAATCACCTGCGGCTGAATTGATCGCGGACCCTGCAACAGAGTTAAAGGCTTTGTTGAAAGCGTGAGGATTATCGCGGGTAAATCACGCGGCACGGTGCTTGCCGATGTTGGCAAGGGCGACGTCGCTGCGCATCTGCGCCCCACATCGGATCGCGTACGCGAAAGCCTGTTTTCCATGTTGACGCATCACAATGTGATCAACGGGGCGCGGGTGCTGGACCTGTTCGCTGGCACCGGTGCCTTGGGGCTGGAGGCGCTGTCGCGTGGTGCCCAGTTCGTGTGTTTTGTCGAAAACGGCCGTGTCGGCCAGCGCCTGATTGGTGAAAACATTGCCAAGATGAGGGTTGCGGAGCAGACGACCCTGCTGCGCAATGATGCGACGGCACTAGGGGCGTGGCGGCAGGCCCCGTTCGATCTGGTGTTCCTTGATCCGCCCTATGGTAAGGGCATGGGCCAACAAGCATTGGCCGCGGCGCAGGCAGGCGGTTGGCTGGCCGCTGGTGCGATGATCGTCTGGGAGGAAAACGCCGCGCAGTTCGCACCAAAGGGGTTCACCCGTTTGGACAGCCGCAAATACGGCGATACCCATGTCACCCTGCTTGAGGTTACGCCAAGTCCCTGATCGCCGCGCCCAGCCGTTTCATACCTTCGTTGATCTGTGCTTCATCCGCCAAAGAATAGGCCAGCCGCAACGTATTCGCACCCGAGCGATCGGCAAAGAACGCATGCCCCGGCACAAAGGCCAGTTTTTGTGTTTCCAGCGCGTGACGCAGCAAAGCCGCACCGTCCATATCTTTTGGCAGGGTCACCCAGACAAACATTCCGCCTTCGGGTTTTGTCCATTCCACCCCGTCTGGCATATGTTCTTGCAAGGCGGTCAGCATCGCATCGCGGCGCAGGCGGTACACCCGTCGTAGGTTGGCAGTATGATCGGTGAAAACCGACCGCGCGACGGCGTTGATCGCCATCTGGTTCAGGGTGGACGAATGCAGGTCCGCCGCTTGTTTCATCAGCACAAGGCGGCTGATCACCGGTTCAGCGCCACAAATCCATCCGACCCGCAGACCGGGGGCCAGCGTTTTGGAGAAGCTGCCGCAATACAGCGTGCGACACTCGTTGATGCTGCC
Organism: Sulfitobacter geojensis; assembly: GCF_000622325.1. Classification (NCBI taxonomy): domain Bacteria; kingdom Pseudomonadati; phylum Pseudomonadota; class Alphaproteobacteria; order Rhodobacterales; family Roseobacteraceae; genus Sulfitobacter; species Sulfitobacter geojensis. Next base: position 3,717,389 of record NZ_JASE01000005.1, on the reverse strand, counting down.
CTTTCGAGCGATTTCGAGGGCTAGCATCGGGGGGATTGGATCGCCGTCAAACCGCAAGGATTGATAGGCCGAATCCTCGATCACCGCGATGTCGAGCGTGTCGGCCAGATCTAGGATGTTTTCACGTGCTGCGCGGTCCAGCGTTTCGCCTGTGGGGTTGGCAAAATCCACGGAAGCATAGGCAAATTTCACCCGGCCGCCGTTGTCTTTGGCGGTCTTTGCGTAATCTTCGGCCGACCGGTTTCCGCGCGGGATCAGGCGATCATAATGCGGTTCATAAGCGTTGAAAGCCCCGAGCGCGCCAAGATACGTCGGCCAGCCGATCAGTGCTGTGTCATTCGGTGACAGCATCAGCTTGCCGAGATAATCCAGCGCCTGTTGCGAACCTGAGGTGATCAAAATGTTGTCGCGGGTACAGGGGACGCCAAGGGCGCCCATTTCACCCACAATCCAGTCGCGCAGCGGGCCGAACCCTTCGGAAACGGAATATTGCAAGGCGGCGCTGCTCTGCGCGGGGGATAGCGCGTCGGTCATCGCCTCCTGAAAGGCCTGCACAGGGAACAACGCAGGGTCGGGAATGCCCCCCGCAAACGAAATAATATCAGGCTGATCCAGCAGTTTAAGCAGTTCGCGAATCTCGCTTGCCTGCATCCGGTCCATGCGGGTGGCGAATATTTCTTGCCAATTCATGTCAGAATCCCTTCCCTATTTGGGGCAAGACACCACATGATTGAAATTATGGCAATAGTTATTACCTAAAAACGCAAGATAATTGCGAGACGGGGTGGATCAACCGTAGGTCGGGTGGAACTTGCCCGCTGGCGATAGGGTGAAAATTTCCACACCATCCTCAGTGACACCGACCGAATGTTCAAACTGTGCTGACAGGGATTTGTCACGTGTTACTGCGGTCCAGTCATCCGAAAGGGTTTTGGTTTCGGCGCGGCCAAGGTTCACCATAGGCTCGATGGTAAAAAACATCCCCGGCTCCAGAACGGCACCGGTGCCCGGTTTACCATAGTGCAGAACATTGGGCGGCGAGTGGAACACACGCCCCAGCCCGTGGCCGCAAAAGTCAGTAACAACAGACATACGCTGCGCTTCGACAAAACTCTGGATCGCATGGCCGATGTCACCAAAGGTGTTGCCGGGTTTGACCGCTTCGATCCCGCGCATCAGGGATTTATGTGTAATATCAATCAGACGCTCGGCCTTGCGCGACAGTTTGCCCGCCACATACATGCGGCTTGTGTCACCGAACCAGCCATCCACAATCACTGTCACATCAATGTTCAGGATGTCGCCGTCTTTCAGCTTTTTGTCGCCGGGGATGCCGTGGCACACCACATGGTTCACCGAAATACAGCTGGCGTGTTGATACCCCTTGTACCCGATCGTCGCGGATTTCGCGCCGGCGGCATTGACCTTGTCTTCGATAATCCGGTCAATCTCGGCCGTGGTCTGACCGACAAAAACATGCTCTGCAATTTCGTCCAGAATGGTCGCGGCAAGCGCACCAGCGGCGTACATGCCAGCAGAATCGGAAGGGTCGTAAATGCGAATGCCGTCTTTTGTCTGGCGGCCACGGTGTTGTTCAGTCACCGGTTTCTCCAATCGGTTATCATTTATGTCTTCCTAGCGCGTGGGGCGGCCAAGGACCAGAGGCCCTGCAATTGTTACCGCCTGCGGTGTAATATGGGTGGCGATGCAGAGGGTTTCCACCCCGGCCTCTGTCGCCGCAGCATGGGCGGCGGCATAAGTCGGGTCAATGTCAGCGGCCATTGTGACATAGGTGCAGTCGGTACGTTGTACCAGATACAGCAGCACGGCGCGGTGTCCGGCATGGGCGACTTTGGCCAGTTCGCCCAGATGTTTGGCACCCCGCGCGGTAACGCTGTCGGGAAATTCTGCCAACCCTGTTTCGCGCGATAGGGTGACGGATTTGACTTCGACATAGGCGTCCGGCAATCCGTTTTCAGTCAGCAGAAAATCGATGCGGGAGTTGGTGCCGTATTTCACTTCGGGGCGCACGGTGGTGTAACGCTCAAGCCCTGCGACCTCGCGCGCTTCAAGTGCGGCGCGCACGGCCTTGTTGGGCAAAGAGGTGTCGACGCCGGTGAAATGGCCATTCTCGTGATCCACCAGCCGCCAGCCATAATTCAGCTTTTTCTTGGGATCATCGTTGGGTTCCAGCCAGATCTTTATGCCTTCATCGGCCAGTCCCATCATCGATCCGGGGTTGGCGCAATGGGCAACCACTTCGGTGCCGTCCTCAAGTCTGCAATCGGCCAGAAAGCGTTTATAGCGGCGGATCAGACGGGCGGGGACAAGTTGGGTTTGAAAGCGCATGGGGTGCGCCCTATACCCTATCCAAAGCACGCTCAAGGAGAAGCGCCATGTCCAACCCCACCGCCGCCATGATCGTCATCGGAGACGAAATTCTGTCTGGCCGTACCCGAGACAGCAACATGCACCATCTGGCAGGGCAATTGACCGAGGCCGGTATTGATTTGCAAGAAGTGCGGATGATTGGCGATGTGCGCGAGACGATTATCGGCGCTGTGCAGGCGATGTCGGCCATCTATGACTATGTCTTTACCAGTGGCGGTATTGGGCCGACCCATGATGATATCACCGCAGATTGTATCGCTGCAGCCTTTGGTGTGTCGATTGATGTGCGCGACGATGCGCGCGCGGTATTGGCTGAACATTATGCCAAGTCCGGCACCGAGTTGAACACGGCGCGTTTGCGCATGGCACGTATTCCCGCGGGCGCTGACCTGATCGACAACCCTGTTTCCGCAGCACCGGGTTTCAAGCTGGAAAACGTCCATGTGATGGCTGGTGTCCCGTCGGTGTTCACCGCGATGGTTGCTTCTGTATTGCCGACCTTGACGGGCGGCGCGCCACTGATCAGCAAAACCCTGCGGATCGAACGGGGCGAGGGCGATATCGCCGGTCCGTTGGGGGCCTTGGCTGACGCTTTCCCCTTGTTGTCGATGGGGTCATACCCTTTCCAGAAAGACGGGAAATACGGGGCCCATATCGTGATCCGGGGCAATGATGTCGACCAGATTGATGATGCCCTGGCGCAGCTTGAGGCCGCGTTTTCATGACCCCGACCTTGCCTGATTTGTTTGCCGCGTCCGAAGCGACATGGCCCGCCGCCCGCGTCTGGGAACAAGACGGGTTTACCTTGCGCGACGGGCAGGGCGGGGGGCAACGGGTCTCTGCCGCGACCGCCTTGGGCGCGGTATCCGGGGATCAGATCACAGCTGCCGAAAACGCCATGCAAGCCATGGCTCAGCGGCCGATCTTCTGTGAACGTGGCACGACGCCTGATCTGGACAGTGCGCTGGCCGCGCGGGGGTATCTGCGCAAAGACCCGACAACAATTTATGTGGCACCCATCGAACAGCTGACCGATGTGGAAATCCCGCGCGTGACGGCGTTTAGCATCTGGGAACCGCTGGCCATCATGAACGAGATTTGGGCGACCGATGGCATCGGACAGGCGCGGCGTAACGTGATGGCGCGGGCCGCTTGTAAAACGGGGATTTTGGCGCGATGGAACGAAAAACCGGCGGGTGCGGCTTTTGTCGGGGTACATAAAAATATCTGTATGGTGCACGGGCTTGTCGTGCTGCCACACCAACGCCGACAAGGGGTTGCCGAATGGATGATGCGCCGGGCTGCCCTTTGGGGCCACGCACAGGGGGCCACGCATATTTCCGTCCTCTGCGTCGATGCCAACGCCGGTGCAAATGGGCTTTACCGTGCTCTGGGCTTTGACGCTGTGGGCGGATACCATTACCGCGTATTGCCCGATTAAAGGACCAGATGATGCAAGACGACATGCCCACCGCCCTTGACCTGCCGATGATGGATCCGTTGCCGGAAGCCACGCAGAAATATTTCGATATCTGTCAGGAAAAACTGGGCATGGTGCCTAATGTGCTGCGGGCTCATGCCTTTGATGTGAACAAGTTGAACGCGTTCACAGCCCTTTATAACGACCTGATGCTGGCCGACAGCGCGCTCACCAAACTGGAACGCGAGATGATCGCGGTTGCCGTCTCCTCGGTCAATAAGTGTTTCTATTGCCTTGTGGCGCACGGGGCAGCGGTGCGTGAGTTGTCCGGTGATCCGGCCTTGGGGGAGGCCTTGGTGATGAATTATCGCGTGGCGAATATTACGGCCAAACAACGTGCGATGCTGGATTTCGCAGTGCAGCTGACCCAACACAGCGCAAGTGTCGAAGAAAAAGACCGTCAAACGCTGCGCGACGCAGGGTTTTCCGATCGTGACATCTGGGACATTGCCAATGTGGTAGGGTTTTTCAACATGACCAATCGCGTGGCCAGTGGCACAGACATGCGCCCCAACGCCGAATACCACGCACAGGCGCGATGATCCGCGCAGGCCTTGCCTTTTTGCTGATGGTGGCGGGGCCTGCGGGTGCCGTCGATTTCAACTTGCCTGCAACCGCCCGCCAGACCGTGGTGCGCGACACCGGCCCAGATATCTATGATGCGCCGATCGGAGTGTTTGAAAACGGACAGGTGGCAATGGTCACGCTGGAAGGGGCGGTACAGCGCGCGGCGTGGCGACTTGATTCACCGGGTCTGACACCGTTTCAGGTAATGCGGCCGCTGCGCGCGCAATTGATCGCAGCGGGGTATGAGATTGCGCTGGATTGCCGGGATGTGGTCTGCGGCGGGTTTGATTTTCGTTTCGCGACCGAAACACTGCCCGGCCCGAACATGTACGTTAACATCCGCGCTTTCCAGTTTGTGACGGGGCTGCGGATGGTCGACGGCGATCTGCGCGAGGCAGTGACGCTATTGGCAAGCACCTCTGCCACCTCGGCCTACGTCCAGATCATTCGCGCCGGCACCGCAGAGAAAGAAACGTTGTCAGTCACAACCGACGCTGCATTGCCCGTGGGCGCGGGTGCGGTCGAGATCGGCGATGTTTCGGCGGCGTTGCTGGGTAAGGGGCACAGCGTGTTGGGCGATCTGGACTTCGAAACCGGCAGCAGCAGTCTTGGCAAAGGGCCTTTCGAAAGCCTTGCCGCCCTTGCCACGTTTTTGCAGGACCGCCCTGATCTGCGCGTCGCTTTGGTTGGCCATACCGATACAGTTGGCGGGCTGGATGCGAATATCACGGTGTCACGGGCGCGGGCGCGTTCTGTGCGCCAGCGTTTGATCGAACGTCATGGCGTTGACGGCGCGCGGATGGATGCCGAAGGCATGGGGTATCTGGCACCGGTCGCCAGTAATCTGGAAGACGCAGGTCGCGAACAGAACCGCCGCGTTGAGGTGGTTCTGTTGGGCGCGCCGTGAAAGTCGCTAAAGCAGGGTGATGCTTGATCGCGACGACAGGGAGTCGCGGGCCAGTTGATCCGTGGCACCGATATGCCAGTCCAACCCGCTGTGCCCCGATTGCGCCGCTGCACGCAGATTGGTCGCCGCCTTTTGTGATTGTTGCGCGGTGTTTAACAGGGCTTCTGCCAGCTTGGCGCGGTCGTCGCGAATGGCCTTTATGCGCTGATCATGCGTTTCATTGCTGATCTGGCCAGCGGCAAGGGAAAGCGACAGTTTGTTCAGCTGGGCATCTTGCGCCGCCAGAAGGTCGGGCAAAGAGGTCTGGAGTGACGCCAGATTGTCATTCGCCTTACGCAGATTGCGCACCAGAGCATTGGGCGAGGCCAATGTAACCCGGCGTTGCACATCCTTTTTGCCCGCCATGTTGCCAATGACGGCACCCCCCGCGGCCCCGACTGCCGCAGTGGTGATGCAATTGCTGGCGTTGCTGGCTGACAGAACGCCCAGACCGCAGCCCACAGCCGCGCCAATCATGGCCCCTTTCAACGTAGACGCGCGCACAATCGCATTGGCATGCGCGTTCAACTGGCGCGCCTGTTTGGTCATCCCGTCAGAGGCAAGCACACTGCCATGAAACCCAAGCGGATTGGTCTCAAGCCGTGTCGGGGCATGTGGCGTGGTTTGCGCGCAAGCGCTCAGGGTTAGCGCTGCGATGCTCAGCAGGAGGGTGTGTTGTTTGATCATGAGCCTGTACTTTGGGTTATTGTTTCGCTGATGGATACACAGCGTTTCGGGCCGATTTGTGGCAACCTTTCCACCCACGAGGGAATGTTTGAAAAGTGATAAACATAAAAAACCCCCCGACGCGTTTGACGCACCGGGGGGTAAGTTTCACCGAGGGAAGCGGTGTAGAAAAGGGTGTAGGTATCACCAGTCGCTGGGGCCTTTGTCGGCGAATTCATGAACCAGAAAGTCGATGAAGGCGCGGACCTTGGGTTGGGTAAAGCGACCCGGAGGATAGACGGCATAAATACCTTGGGTTTCTTGCGGCAGGTCTGGAATGGCGTCCTCGACCAGACCTTTTTCCATGGCTTCGGCGTATAGAAAGCTGGGCAGATAGGCGATGCCAAGGCCGGAGATTGCCGCGTTCAGCAGGGACTGTCCGTCGTTCACAGACAACCAACCGGCAGTACGGACCTGACGTTTTTCACCGGACGGGGCCGTCAGTTTCCAGACATTGCCGCTGGACTGGTTTGAATAATGCAGCAGCTTGTGATCGTTCAGATCGTCGATCTTTTCGGGACGGCCGTATTGTTCGAAATACTTGGGCGATGCGATCATGCGTTTCGTGGTTTCCGTTAATTTACGGGCCCGCAATGTGCTGTCTTCCAGCTCACCGATGCGCACGGCCATGTCGAAACCTTCGCTGATCAGCTCAACATAACGGTTGTTCAGCACCATATTGACCGTAATGTCAGGGAAATCGCTTAGGAACTCCGAAAGGGCAGGCGACAGGTGGTTCACACCGAAATCCGTAGCAACCGAAATGCGTAAAAGACCCGAGGGCGCGGATTGCATGGAGGTGACCAACGCGTCGGCTTCACCCGCATCATTCAGAACACGACGGGCGCGGTCATAATAGGCAAGGCCGATTTCGGTGGGCGATACACGTCGTGTGGTGCGGTTCAGCAATCGCGCACCCAAACGTGCCTCCAGCGAGGAGACATGTTTTGAAACCGCGGATTTTGAAATCCCCATTTTCTTTGCCGCGTCGGTAAAGCCACCTTGATCCACCACGGTGGCGAAAGCTTCCATCTCTGTCAGGCGGTCCATACCCGCTCCTTCACATCACTTGTTTCAAGCGATGGTATGGCGGCCAATTCGGGCAGGAAGGGGGCAGGGGTGAGACAGTTGCAAGGTATTTGCGGGGATCGTTGCGGGCACGGAAACAAGTGAACGCTGTGTTTCCAGGACGCAAATCGCCATGCTGCGGCTGGCGGTGGATTCGCGCAGGGCGTAATGGCGCGGACGCAGGGACACATTGCTTGGCGCCCCTGCGTCCACTGAAGTTTACAAAGCAGCCGCCAGTCGCGTGCCTTGATCAATCGCCCGCTTCGCATCCAGCTCAGCCGCAACATCTGCACCGCCGATCACGTGGCAAGCCTTGCCTTTGGCTTCCAGCGCGTCCGCCAAGGACCGGTCCGACAGCTGACCTGCGCAAAGCACAATCGTATCCGCCTCTACCAATGTCGGGTTCTCGCGGGCCTCACCGAAAGAGACATGCAGCCCGTCGCCGTCAATCTTTTCATAGTTCACGCCCGCTATCATCTTGACCTCTTTCATGGTCAGGGAGGCGCGGTGGATCCAGCCGGTTGTTTTGCCCAGACCTTTGCCAACCTTGGTGGTCTTGCGCTGCAACATCGTGACCTCACGCGCGGCCTTGTCGGGCTGTGGTCCTTCGGGTGCCAGACCTGCGCGGTGTTCGGCGGGGTCGGTAACACCCCATTCGCGCATCCATTCGGGCAGGTTCAACGTGGTGCTTTCGCCATCATGCACCAGATGTTCGGACACGTCGAACCCGATGCCACCGGCGCCGATCACGGCTACCTTCTGGCCGACCTTTGCGGTGCCGTTCAGCACATCGATATAGCTGACGACGTTGCCCGCGTTCTGGCCCGGGATTTGTGGGTCGCGCGGGATGACGCCGGTGGCGATGATGACTTCGTCAAAGCCGTCCAGATCATTGGCGGAAACTTCGGTGTTCAGCTTAACGTCGACGCCCCGTTCTGCCACCATGGCGCGGTACCAGTCGACAAAGCCCCAGAACTCTTCCTTGCCGGCCACTTGTTTGGCCAAGTTCAACTGGCCGCCGATTTCGGACGCGCGGTCAAAAACCGTCACCCTATGCCCGCGTTCTGCCGCTGTCAGTGCCGCCGAAAGCCCCGCAGGTCCGGCCCCGACAACCGCGATGTTTTTGGGCGTTGCAACAGGTTCAACCAGCAACTCTGTTTCATAACAGGCGCGGGGATTGACGAGACAGCTGGAGATTTTGCCGCCGAAGGTGTGATCCAGACAGGCTTGGTTGCAGGCGATGCAGGGGGCGATCTGTGCGGCCTTGCCATTCATCGCCTTCGCGACGAAATCCGGATCCGCCAGCATGGGCCGTGCCATCGACACGATATCGGCACAACCGTCCGCCAGTACCTCTTCAGCGACTTCGGGGGTGTTGATTCGGTTTGACGCAATCAGCGGGATACCGATCTTGCCCATCAGTTTCTTGGTCACCCAAGCGAAAGCGGCGCGCGGCACAGACGTGGCGATGGTTGGGATGCGGGCCTCGTGCCAGCCGATGCCGGTGTTGATGATGGTCGCACCGGCTTTTTCGATCTCGACGGCCAGTTGCGCCACTTCTTCATAGGTCGATCCGTTCGGGACCAGATCAATCATCGATAGCCGGTAGATGATGATGAAATCGGGGCCCACGGTTTCGCGCACGCGCTTAACAACTTCAATCGGCAGGCGCATCCGGTTTTCGTATGAACCGCCCCAGCCGTCCGTGCGTTTGTTGGTGTGGGTGACCAGAAACTGGTTCAGGAAATATCCTTCGGACCCCATCACCTCGACGCCGTCATATCCGGCCTCTTTGGCGCGCCCCGCGCAGGCAGCGATATCCGCGATCTGCTTTTCGATGCCGGCTTCGTCCAGTTCTTTGGGCGCGAACATCGAAATCGGGGACTTGATGGCAGAGGGGGCGACGCAGTCGGGCGAAAACGCATAGCGGCCCGCATGCAGGATTTGCATGGCGATCTTGCCGCCTGCTTCGTGAACACGCTTGGTGACAATGCTGTGGTTTTTTACATCCTCATCCGACACCATCATCGCGGCACCATGTGCCACTGATCCTTCGGGGTTCGGCCCGATGCCACCGGTGACCATCAGCCCCACTTCGCCGCGCGCGCGGGTTGCGTAAAACTCGGCAACGCGGTTCCAGTCTTTGGTTTCCTCCAGCCCTGTGTGCATTGATCCCATCAAAACGCGGTTTTTCAGCGTGGTAAATCCAAGGTCGAGGGGGGCAAGCATATGCGGATAGCTGGACATGAGGCAGGGCCTTTCTGGCTGTAACAGGTTGGGGCAGACAACATCGCAAACATGTGGCCAAGTCACGCACAACGCCGCGTCATCACGCGCGCTATTGGATAACAGGCGCGAACCTGAGACAAGGGGAGAGACAGAATACGACGCCCAGTAAGCCAAGGATCAATGCACATGACCCCCGAAGAAATTGCCAAGCTGCCCTACCGCCCCTGCGCCGGTGTGATGTTGTTGAATGCCGACGGGCGGGTGTTTGTCGGGCAGCGCATGGATCGCCATTCCGATGCCTGGCAGATGCCCCAAGGGGGCGTGGAAAAGGACGAGGACGCAGGCGAAGCGGCGCTGCGCGAGCTGGAGGAAGAGACCGGTGTTTCACGTGATCTGGTCACGGTTGTGGCGGAAACCGCAGATTGGGTGCCCTATGATTTGCCGCAAGATCTGGTACCGCAATTGTGGAAGGGCCGGTTTCGCGGGCAGAAACAGAAGTGGTTTTTGATGCGGTTTCACGGTGAGGACGCGCAGGTCAATATCGTGACCGAGCATCAGGAGTTTTCAGCATGGAAATGGCTGCCGGTGAATGAATTGCTGGACAGCATCGTCCCGTTCAAACGCGCGGTCTACGAGGTGGTGCTGAGCGAATTCAAGGAGCACTTATGATACGCCTTTTGGCCCTTGCCTTGGCCATCTCTGCGCCGATGCCTGCATTGGCGTTGTCCTGTCTTGCCCCTGATGTGCTGCGCAGCTACGCGCAGTTTGATGCGGCCAAGGAAGAATATGTTGTGGTCCATGGCCGTCTGACATTGGACATGTCCGAACTGCCCAAAGGCATGATGGGGGATCAGCGGCCGCCACGGATGACCAAACTGTCCGCAGCGTTGAAAGGGAAATCGCTGAACGACAGCGGTTTCACAGTACCGTTTGACCGGCAATTGACGCTTGAGGTGACCTGCCTCAGCCAATGGTGCGGGCAGGTTCAGAACGGCGAGGATATACTCGCCTTTGTGCGCAAGGATGCCGACGGCTATGCGATGCGCGTCTCCCCGTGTGGCGGCACGGCTTTTGCAACGCCGAAACCCGCGATGCTAAAACAGGTCACGCAGTGCATGACCGAACAGAATTGCACGGGCGATTAACGGATCAAGGGCACATGGGGTGCGGCATCTTCCGGCAACAGGCCGGTAAGGCGGGGATCATCGGCCAGCTCGATTTTGCGGTGATACGGGGTGAACCCGCTGCGGATGTAAAAATCCAGCGCCTGTGGACTGTCGAACGTGCAGGTATTCAGATGGAACCGCGTGATTGGCGCGGCCCATGCCTGCCCGATTGCCTGATTCATCAAATACCGGCCTGCGCCACTGCCAATCAGCTTTGGCGTTAATCCGAAGTGAGCCAGTTCACATGCGCCGGGCTGGCGAAAATCCAGCTCCAGCAAGGCTTCGTCCTGTCCGTCCCGCGACAGGGTAAACACCGCGACCTCTGGGTCATTCAATATTTCCATGAGCGCGGCATCGTCCAATCTGCGGCGTCCGAACCACATCCAGGGGGAGCCGACGCGAGCGTAGACATCGCGATACCACGCCAGATCGGGGGTGGCTTTGCGAAAGGTGACCCCCTGCGGTAAGGCCACGTCGCGCCGCGCTGCCTGCGATTTCATTTCGAGTTGCGTGACCACCATCGCAACTTTGCCGTCAGGCACGTCGTGATATCCATCCGTCAGCATATGCTTACACCAAACCTTCGGCTTTGAATGCGGCCAGCATGTCCTTTTGCGGGCGCGGGCCGATGTGGCTGATAACTTCGCCAGCACAGAGGTTGCCCATGCGTCCACAGGTTTCAAGGTCAGCCCCTTTGGACAAACCGTAAAGGTAACCGGCGGCAAACTGATCGCCCGCCCCGGTGGCATCCACCGGCGTTACAGATGTGACACCGACATCAACGCGTGCGCCGTCCTTTATCAATGCCACACCGTCGCCTGAACGGGTGCACACGACGTTGGCGCAAATGTCGGCAGTTTTAGAAAGCGCGACCTCAAGGTCATCAGTTTCGAACAACGACTTCAACTCGGCTTCGTTGCCGATGACATAGCCCAGATCGTTTTTGATGAGAGACAGGAAATCGGCGCGGTGGCGTTCAACGCAGAACGGATCGGAAATTGCGATGCCGGCCATACCGCCGCCCGCTTTGGTCGCACGTGCCGCTTCGCGAAAGGCGGTTTTACCTGCGTCATGGTCAAACAGATAGCCTTCGAGGAACATCAGTTTGGCGTTGCCGCTGACCGCTTCGGGCACATCTGCCGAGGTCAGGCCGGTTGAAATGCCCAGATAGGTGTTCAAAGAACGCTCGCCGTCCGGCGTGACAAAAATCATGCAGCGCGAGGTCGGCGTTTCGCCATCCGCTACCGGCGGGTTCACAAAGTCGATGCCGTGATCTGTCATGGCGCTGGCATAAAACCGGCCCAATGAATCGTCGCGCACACGCCCGATAAAGGCGGATTGCATGCCAAGCGCACCAGCCCCAGCGATGGTGTTTGCCACTGCACCGCCGGGGGTCTGCACGCGTTCGTTCATTGCGCCATACAGCACTTCGGCGCGGTCCTGTTCGATCAGTTGCATTATGCCTTTTTCAATGCCCATTTCGGCCAGAAAAGGGTCATCGGTTTGGGTGATCACATCCACAACGGCGTTGCCGATGCCAACAAGGTCATAGGTTTTCATGTCGTTTTCCTTTGGGGATTAGTGGACGGTCTTGTCCTCGAAAGGGCAGAGGTCCTTGATTATGCATGTCGGGCACATGGGTTTGCGTGCCTTACAGTGATAGCGCCCGTGCAGGATCAGCCAGTGATGCGCATGCAACTGGAAATCCGCGGGAATGTTGTCTTCGACCGCGCGCTCCACGGCCTCTACGGTTTTGCCGGGGGCGATGCCGGTGCGATTGCCGACCCGGAAAATATGGGTGTCGACGGCTTGCGCGGGCTGTTGCCACCACATGTTCAACACAACATTGGCGGTCTTGCGTCCTACACCGGGCAGGGATTGCAGCGCGGCGCGTGAGTTTGGCACTTCACCGCCATACTCATCGACCAGAATTTGGCTCAGCTTCATCACATTCTTCGCTTTCTGGCGAAACAATCCAATGGTTTTGATATGGTCGGTCAGCCCGTCCAACCCCAAGTCCAGCATTTTCTGCGGGGTGTCGGCCACCTTGAACAGCTCTTTCGTTGCTTTGTTCACACCGGCATCGGTGGCCTGCGCCGACAGGGCGACGGCAACGACCAAGGTATAGACGTTCACGTGGTCCAATTCGCCCTTCGGCTCTGGATCGGCGTCCTGAAAGCGGGTGAAAATCGCGCGGATGGTATGATAATCGAGCTGTTTTGCCATGGGCGTTGGTATGGGCGAAACCGGCAAGGGGGGCAAGCCGTTGCGCATGTTTCGGGTCGCAAGGGCCGCAATTGCTGCCTAGATTGGGGGCATGAACCAGACAACACACATCCCCGCATTTGACGACGGCTATCACTATCAGGTCATGCGCCGCGCCATTGAACTGCTTGACGGGGCCGAAGAATCCCTGACCCTTGAACAGATTGCCGAGGCGATGGGCATGTCGCCCGCACATTTCCAGCGGCTGTTCTCACGTTGGGTCGGCGTGTCCCCGAAGCGCTATCAGCAATATCTGATGCTGGGGCAGGCCAAGGAAATGCTGCGCGACCGCGCCACCACCTTGCAAGCCGCGCATGAGGTCGGCCTGTCCGGTACGGGACGTCTGCACGACATGTTTCTGCGTTGGGAGGCGATGAGCCCGGGTGAATTTGCCCGCGCGGGGGCGGGGCTGACCGTGTATTGGGGGTGGTTTGACAGCCCCTTCGGGCTGGCGCTGGTGATGGGCACGGAAAGGGGCATTTGCGGTCTCGCACTCGCAGCGGAGATGGGCAAGGATGCAGCGATGCAGGATCTGGTCACGCGCTGGCCGAACGCAACCTTTGTCGAGGATGCGGACAGGTTGCGCCCTTGGGTACTCACCGCCTTTGGTGCCGAAGATAGCACACGCGACAAGGCACCGGTTTACCTGATCGGCGCGCCTTTCCAGATCAAGGTCTGGGAAGCATTGCTGCGGGTCCCTTCGGGTCATGTGACCACCTATTCCGATATTGCCAGCGCCATCGGCAATCCCAAAGCGGTGCGCGCGGTTGGCACTGCGGTGGGGCGCAATCCGGTGTCGTGGTTGATCCCCTGCCACCGTGCCCTGCGTAAATCGGGGGCTTTGGGCGGTTATCACTGGGGATTGCCAGTGAAACGCGCGATGCTGGCGTTCGAGGCCGCGCGGGCAGAGGTTTAGCCCGTGTGCCTAGGCAAGATACTGCCGATGCATATTTCCCCGTGATTTTATCCGGTGGCGACCCCATATATACCGCATTGAATAATGCGCCCTGCCCGAACGGGGCCCGAACACAAAGGCAGTAGCTATGATTTCTTCGAAACTTTCCTTGGCCGCAGCAGTGGCCGGTTCGCTTGCGCTTGGCGCATGTACGCAACCCGCCGGTATTCTGGCGCAGCCGGGTGATCCGAACCAGAAAACCAAGAACGGCGCTTTGATCGGTGCGGCCTCCGGTGCCCTGATCGGCGCTTTGGCCAAAGACGACAACCGCGGTGATGGCGCGCTGGTCGGTGCGGTTGTTGGGGGCGCGCTGGGCGCGGGTATCGGTTACAACCTTGACAAGCAAGAGGCCGAACTGCGCCAGCAGATGGGGTCTAACGTGGCGATTACCAACACGGGTGATCGTTTGATCGTGACCCTGCCCAACAACCTGTTGTTTGCAACAGACAGCAGTGTTCTGACGCCGACCTTGCAGGGTGATTTGCGCGCCTTGGCACAGAACGTTCAGGTTTACGCGGACTCAACATTGCAAATTGTCGGTCACACCGACAGCGACGGCGACGCAGCCTATAACCAGACTCTTTCCGAAAGCCGCGCACAATCCGTGGCGAATGTGCTGATCAACAGCGGTGTGCCGCCACAGCGTGTGCGCACCTTCGGTCGCGGGGAAAGCCAGCCGGTTGCGAGCAACCTGACACCTGAGGGCAAGGCACAGAACCGCCGCGTCGAGATCGTGATCCTGCCGAACCCTTCCTGATCTTCTCGACCTCAGCAAAAACGCACAAAGCCCCTGCATTTCGCGGGGGCTTCTTGCTTTTTAGCACAAATGGCTCAGGTATAGCCTATCTGAATTTCTTGCTAGGAGGCATCCTATGACCACCCCTAAACTTCTCGGTATCTCTGGCTCCTTGCGGGCCGATGCGACCAATACCAAACTGCTGCACGAAGCCGCACGTCTGTTCGGCCCGTCCGATTTCGACCTGCTCGATATCCGGTTCCCTCTTTATGACGGGGACGACGAAGCGGCCAATGGCGTGCCGCAAGCCGTGCAAGACGCCGCCGCGCGGATTGCTGCGGCGGATGCGGTGATCATTTCAACGCCCGAGTATAACAAAGGCCCCTCCGGTGTGATCAAGAACGCGTTGGACTGGATCAGCCGCGCGGACGGCACCCCGTGGAACAACAAACCTGTTGCCGTGATGTCCGCCGCTGCTGGCCGTGCCGGGGGCGAACGCGCACAGATGATCCTACGCAGTTTCATGGTGCCTTTCCGTCCGCGCATCCTTCAGGGTCCGGAACTGCATCTGGCAGCAAGCTCTGACGCCTTTGACGAAACCGGTCAGCTAACCGGCGAGATGTACGTCAAAGACCTGACGCAGCTGATGCAGTCCTTGCGCGACATGATCTAAGGGCGCGCCGCAGGCCCGATCCCTGTTGGTCGGGCTTGCAGGGGCGGGCCGGTTTCCTTTAGGCCGTGGGGATGGATACGACACAAACCCCGCATATCACCCAGCATGACATCCTTGATCCGGCGCGTGCTAATGCGATGCACGTGGCCTTGGGGGTGTCGGCGGGCTGTGCCACCGGCACGCCGCTGCCTCCCTTCTTCCACCAGCTATATTTCTGGGACCCTCAAGTGGCCGAACAACTGGGTCGTGACGGGCATCCCAAGGTTGGCGGGTTGATCCCCGATATGGGGTTGCCGCGCCGGATGTGGGCGGCGGGGCGTCTGGCGTTTCACGCGCCGCTCAGGGCCGGCGTGGCTGCGACGCGCACCAGCATCTGCGAAAGCGCGACGCCGAAACAGGGGCGCAGCGGACCGTTGGGTTTTGTCACCCTGCGCCATGACGTGCATCAAGACGGGCAGTATTGCCTTAGCGAGTGGCAGGATCTGGTGTACCGCGAAGATCCCGATCCGGCAGCAGTGAAACCCGCCTTGATCATGGCCCGCACGGATGAAGAACACCACGAGCAGGTATCGTTTTCATCGACGCTTTTGTTCCGCTATTCCGCGCTTACTTTCAACGGGCACCGCATTCATTACGATCTTGATTATGCGCGCGACGTCGAAGGCTATAGCGGGCTGGTGGTGCATGGCCCGCTGTTGGCGCAACTTCTGATGTTGATGGCGCAGGACCAGCTGGGCCCGCTTGAAACATTCAGTTTTCGCGCGACATCTCCCTTGATGCATTTCGAAACGGCAACGCTGTGTCGCAAGGGCCGTGATCTATGGGTGCGCGGGCCGGACGGGCGGCAATGTATGACGGCGCAGGCCTAGAAACTCTGATCGACGCGAAACCCGTCGGGGATTCCTTCGTCGCGGTCATCGAGCAGCAGGTCGGCCATCACATGGGCGATCTTGGGGGCCATCCCGAAACCGATCTTGAAACCGCCGTTGGCGATGAAATGCCCCGGTCGGTCCGGCCAAGCGCCCAGCATCGGGGCGCGGCTGCGGGCGCGGGGACGTACACCGGCCCAGCGTTCCAGCACAGGTGCATCCGTCAGAACCGGCAGGGCAGCACGCGCTTGGGCGATCACATCGTCCAGCATCGCGTCGGTCTGTGTGCCGCTTGTGAAATCCCGTTCGGATGTGGACCCGATGGCAACCGTGCCGTCGTTGTGCGGGATCACGTGAATGCCATCCGCGTAAAGCTGCGGCAGTCCACGCGCGTCATACGCCAGCAGCGCAGCTTGTCCTTTGACACCGTTGCCCATCGGGCGGCTGCGCCCGGTGTTCAGGGCCTCCAGACCGGCAACCCCCGTCGCCCACAATACTTTGCCTTCATCGTCGCCCTGCGCCTTTACCGTCACGCCGTGCGCGACAAGTGCGGCAACCAAGGCCTGACAGGCCTTTCGCGGATGAACCAAAGCGCTCAGCGTGTCGCGGATCACAAAACCGGCGGGGCTGCGGGGTTGCCAATCTTCACCGGTCGCGGGGATGACCTCCCACAAGGCATGAACTTGCCAAAGCTCCCTTGCGGTCTGCGCCCGTTTGCGCGCCAGTATGAGGGCGTGATCGTCGGCGATGGGCTGGATGCGCCCGTTTCTGGCATACCCCGATGACACACCGCTTGCGGCCTCGACATCTGCCCAGAACCCTTCGGCCATCAACAGGCTGTCGAGTTGAAAGGCCTTTTTGGGGTTCCAGTGTTCCGGGGCATGCGGGGCCAAGGCACCGACGACACCGCCACTGCTGCCCGCCGCTGGCCCGAAAGGGTCAATCAGCTGGACCTTGGCACCGCGCTGCACGGCAACCCATGCAATCGACAGGCCAAAGATGCCCGCGCCGCGTATCGTCAGATCATATATTGCCAATGCCTGCTCCTTCACGCATGCCTGCGTTATGTCCTCTTTACGCGGGTAGCCCATGCAAAACCAGACTGATCAAATCACGTGGCGCGACGGCGATGTGCCGGTGTCGACCCGTTTTGACGACCCTTTCTTTAGCCTTGAGAATTGCATGGCTGAAACGCAACATGTGTTTCTGGATGGCAATGACCTGCCCGCCCGGTTTGCGCGCGGTTTTCGCATAGCTGAGTTAGGGTTCGGGACGGGGCTGAACCTGCTGGTCGCTTGGGATGCGTGGGACAGGGCCGGCATCACAGGGCCGCTGCATTTTACCAGCTTCGAGGCCTTTCCGATGACCCCCGATGATATGGCCCGCGCCCATCAGGCATTTCCCGCGTTTGACGGCAAACGGGATGCGCTGGCGGCTGCGTGGCAGGGCAAAGGCGGGGTGATTGAACTGCCCGGATTGCGGGCCGAAATCGTTGAAGGCGACGCGCGGCTGACCTTGCCTGCGTGGCAAGGACAGGCGGATGCATGGTTTCTAGACGGGTTTTCCCCCGCCAAGAACCCCGAACTCTGGGCGCCCGAATTGATGCTTGAGGTCGGCGCGCATACTGCCCCGCTTGGCACCGCTGCGACCTATACTGCCGCAGGATTTGTGCGCCGTGGATTAGACGCGGCCGGTTTCGAGGTGGAGCGCACAACAGGATACGGGCGTAAACGCCATATGACCGGCGCAAGGATGCCCGCATGAGCCAAAGTAACAATATCCCCCTTGGCATCGGGCTGATGATTGCCACAACTTTTGTGTTTGCGGTGCAGGACGGGCTGTCCCGGCACCTGGCGGGGGAATACAACGTGCTAATGGTGGTGATGATCCGCTATTGGTTTTTTGCGGCTTTTGTCGTTGCCATTGCACGGCGCAACGCGGGCGGTGTTCGTGCGGCCGCACAAACGCACCAGCCGGTTTTACAGGCCTTCCGCGGCGTTTTGCTGGCGGCTGAAATCTGTGTGATGGTCGCAGCCTTTACCGTTTTGGGGCTGGTCGAAAGCCTTGCCGTGTTCACTTGCTATCCGCTGTTGGTCGCCGCCTTGTCGGGGCCGGTGCTTGGCGAAAGCGTGGGCTGGCGACGGTGGCTGGCCATTGGCGCGGGCTTCGTCGGGGTGATCATCATTTTGCAACCGGGGATGGGCGTGTTTGACCCTGCCGCCGTCATTCCGTTGGTGTCGGCAACCCTGTTTGCCATTTACGGGTTGCTCACCCGATATGCCGCGCGGCTGGACACCACCGCGACAAGTTTCTTCTGGACCGGCACGGCGGGGGCCGTTGCGATGACGCTGGTGGGGCTGTGGTTCTGGGAGCCGATGACGGGCACCGACTGGATTTACATGATGTTTTTATGTGTGACGGGGGTGACCGGCCATTGGTTGTTGATCC
Organism: Sulfitobacter geojensis; assembly: GCF_000622325.1. NCBI lineage: Bacteria > Pseudomonadati > Pseudomonadota > Alphaproteobacteria > Rhodobacterales > Roseobacteraceae > Sulfitobacter > Sulfitobacter geojensis. The sequence continues at coordinate 3,698,870 of NZ_JASE01000005.1, read as the reverse complement.
GCTGCTACGAAGTGGCAGAGGCCAGCGCGGTGCAGCCCTTTGCCTATTTCCAACTTGCGTTCGGCGCGATCATCGGGATCAGCGTGTTTGGCGAAACGATCCGTACCAATGTGGCCATCGGCGCGGCAATTATCATTGCAGCGGGTTTATTCACTTTTTGGCGCGAGCGACTTCAGGGTCGCGCCAATGAGCTCCTGTGAAAACGGCACGGGCAGGGGATCTTTGCCCAGACGCGCGCGATAGATCGGCAGGCTTTCGGTCACGCGCATGATGTAGTTTTGTGTTTCGCGAAACGGCACCATTTCGACCCAATCGACAATGTCGATGTCGCCTTTGCGCGGGTCACCGTAATCGGCCATCCAACGCGGAGGGCGCGCGGGGCCCGCGTTATAGGCCGCCGAAACCATCACCACATTGCCGTCAAACCGGCCTGCCATCTGTGATAGGTATTCCGCGCCGAGCCGCGCGTTATAGACCGGATCCGCGGTCAAACGGTCGGTGGTGTGCAATTCGCTGACACCCAGATCACGGGCCACGTCGCGTGCGGTTGCCGGCATGATCTGCATCAGCCCGCGCGCGCCGACACCGGATTGCACAACGGGGTCGAATTCGCTTTCGCGCCGTGCAATCGCAAGGGTCATTTCCGGCACCATCGGCAATTCCATCTGCGTCAGCGGGTGCAGTGCATAATAGGGCGCGGCGATCGTCAGGCCACGGCGCGCGGCCCGCTTGCCGATCATCACCGCAAGATGCGGCTGGCCGGCGTCAATTGCGGCCTGTCCAAGCAGGGCAAGGTCCTCGGGCACCAGTTGTTCGGCAAGGTGGGTCCAGAACCGTTCGGCAAGGTTCAGTTCGCCGGAGGCTTGCAGCAGTAAACCGGCCTCGAACAAAGGGGCGTTCGCCAGTGGCGATGTGCGCCAGTATTGCGCGGGGGGCGCGCCGGCCAAGGTCGCGTCAAAGGGCAGACCGGCGCGTTCGGCGGCAAGCAGCCCGTAAAAAGACGTCTGGTATTCCGCGCCCATTTCATAGGCCAGCTGGGCTTCTTCTGTCTTGCCCATCGCCTCCAGTGCCCGGCCCTGCCAATACCCTGCGCGGCCCTGCGAAATAGGGGACTGCACGACGCTGTCGTGGTTCAGGAAATGCTGCAAGGCGGCTTCGGGGTCATTCAGGAACCGCAGGGCGATATAACCCGACAGCCATTCCAGATCGGCGTAATGCGAACCACCGTCAAGAAAATGTTGCGAGGCCAAGGCATAGGCGCGTTCGGGATCGCCAGAGCGCATTTCGCCCCGCGCCAAGGCACGCCGCCGGTTGGCCCAAGCAACGGGTTGGCCCAAGGCCTCTGCACTGGTGGAACGCTCCAGCATCAGGGTTTTGGCATCGTTCACCAATCCTTTACGGATGCGCCATTCAAAGCGGTCCGCCTGAAGCCCCGCATCTGCGGCCTGCGCAGCGGGTAAGGCGTCGATCAACCGGTTCACATCACCTGCCCGCTTTTGCAAAGCGATGCGGGTTTCGGCCAAGGCGATATCGTCCTTGCCGACCAGGTCAAACATCTGCCGCGCCTCTGCGTGTTCTCTGGCCCACAGCATCGCATCAAGGCGCGCTTTGTGGTGGGGTTTAAGCAAGTCTTCGTGCGTTGCCAGAAACAGGGCCTGCGATGTCGGGTTCATTGCCATGGTGCGCCACGCGAGCACGACATTGGCCTCTGCCTCGCCCCGCTGGTCGGCACGGATCAAAGCGGCGGCATGGGCCAGCACACCGCGCGGCGTCTGCGCAGGCATCGCGGCAAAAAACGACAGAATCGCGGCATCGTCCTGTTTTATCACCACGTCTTCGGCTTGTTTGCGCAGATAGGCCTCGCCGGGCCAGTCGGGGCGGCGGTTCAAAAAATCGGTGACGTCGGCATAGGTGCCGCGCCCCGCCCGCAGGCGTTGCCATTCGATCACGTCCGCCGCGACCTGCCCGTCACGTGCCGCGAGTTGACCCGCAACCTGCCAATTGCCGTTGCGCATCGCCTCCATCGCCCAGCCCAACGGGCGGGGGCGCTCGGCCCAGGCACTAAGGCCAGTGATGAAAACAAGCAGCACTGCGGTCAGAATCCGTGTCATCACTTGCATTTCCTGTCGGCAAAGGGCTAGAGCCTTGCATCATATCCAAGAGACTGGCGCAATCAAATCACAACGCCGGTATTTTTCCCCGTCAGGCGGATGCCTGCCGTCATCGTCCAAGTTTGGCACAACAAAGGAGCGTGCACATGTTCAAAGGCTCACTGCCTGCCCTCGTCACGCCGTTTCGTAACGGCGCGCTGGATTTGGAGACACTGAAGAAACTTGTCGAATGGCACATCGGTGAAGGGTCAAGCGGGCTGGTTCCTGTCGGTACCACCGGCGAATCGCCAACCCTGACACACGGCGAACATGAAACCGTCGTTGAAGAGGTGGTAAAAGCGGCCGCAGGGCGCATTCCGGTGATTGCCGGTGCAGGTTCGAACAACACGGTTGAATCGATCCGTCTGGCCCAGCACGCCGAGAAAGTCGGCGCGGATGCGATCCTTGTTGTGACGCCCTATTACAACAAGCCGACGCAGCGCGGGTTGATTGCGCATTTCACGGCCATCCACGACGCCTGTGCCTTGCCGATCGTCATCTACAACATCCCGCCGCGTTCCGTCATCGACATGACACCAGAGACGATGGGCGAACTGGCGCAACTGCCGCGTATCATCGGGGTCAAGGATGCCACCGGCGATCTGGCGCGCGTCAGCATGCAGCGGATCACCTGTGGTGCGGATTTCTGTCAGCTATCGGGGGAAGACCCCACAGCGCATGGTTTCAACGCACAGGGTGGTGTGGGCTGTATTTCGGTCACGGCCAATGTGGCCCCGCGTCTGAGCAGCCTGCTTCAGGCGGCCTGCGCCAAAGGGGATTATGCCGCCGCGCTGGAAATACAGGACCGGTTGATGCCATTGCACAAAGCCATCTTTACCGAACCGGGTCTGGTGGGCGTGAAATACGCCATGTCGAAGCTGGGCCTTTGCTCGGATGAGGTGCGTTTGCCGCTCACGAGCCTGACGGATGAGACGAAGGCAATGGTCGACGCAGCACTGCGTCATGCCGGTCTGCTCAACTGATCCTGAAATAACGTAAGGCGGGGATAATCCCGCCCTACGGCGCGTGTTGATGTAGGGCGGGGTTATCCCCGCCGCTGTGCTTTACCGCTTGCCGTAATACAGGCCGACGACATGTTCGGCTTGCGCAAAGAACAGCCAGCGGGCCGTCAAGACGCCGCCGACATGGGCCAGGACGGCAATTACCGCAAGAATGTGATTGAACGGCAAAAGCAGCAACAGAACCGGCAGCACGCTCATCAGCGCCAAGGCGATGATCCGCAGTTTCGTTGCATGTTTGCGCCCGATCACATGCACAAATTCACGCAACAGATAGTTGGTGCCGGTGTGGGGCGGTTCAAAGGCCCGCACGCTACCGATCCCGCCCAACTGTGTGGCGGAGGCCATGTCACTGCCACTTTGTGCCAGTCGTTTGTCACCCAGCATCCAGGTCACGATCTGAATGCCACCTGCGATGACAATCAGCAACATCGCCCCTTTGACCTGTCCGGCCAGCAGCGCGCCGCCGGCAAGCGAAAGGGACAGAAAGTTCAGCGGTGTCAGGGGCATATTCCAGCGCGGTACGGTTTTAAGCTGGGCATAGATCATCGAAGTGGTGAACACGGTTCCAATGGAAAACAGCGCGCCCAATATGCCAAGGAGCGTCCAACGGGTATCAAAGAACACTAGTCCAAGCCCGTAAATGCCCATCAATACAAGCGCCGCAACCGCGCACCACGCTTCGCGGCTTAGCCAGCTTGAGCGCCACTGGGTAAACGCCTTGAGCGCGCGTTCAGGGTGGCCAAGGTGAAAGGTCGAGGAGATCAGCCCGCCAACGGCCAGCAGATAGGCGATGGTGAAAAAGGCAAATGCCGAAGTGCCGGTGACAGCAGGCACGCCAAGGCCTAGCCAGACAAGCAGCCCGAAACCAAGGCCTGAAAACACCGAGAAGAAGATGACGGAAGGTGCGGGATGCATCAGATTTTCTCCAGTGCTTTGTCGAGCCAGCCAAGGAAACCCTTGGGCTCTGCCACGACCGGTTCGAGGAAGGGGGCGAGCACGTCAAACTCTGGCCCAGAGCTTGGCAATGTGTCTTTGGGGCGCGGGGGCAAGTATTTATTGACGGGCTTGGTGCCTTGTTCGGGCATCAGGTCAACGCCGCCACGTTCTGCAACCAACTGGCTAACGGCGCTATCGGGGTCGCCGAGATCACCAAAGTGACGCGCACCGGCAGGGCAGGTGCGCACGCAGGTTGGTTCGCGATCCACTTCGGGCAGGTTTTCGTTATAAATACGGTCCACACAGAGGGTGCATTTTTTCATCACCTTCTCTTCCTGATCCATCTCGCGCGCGCCATATGGACAGGCCCAAGCGCATAGCCCGCATCCGATGCAGTCGCTCTCGTTGACCAGAACGATGCCGTCCTCGACACGCTTATAGCTGGCCCCCGTGGGGCAGACCGTGACGCAAGGCGCATCCTCGCAATGCAGGCAAGATTTGGGGAAGTGGATCAGCTGAGCCGCCCCTTGTTCAGGCTGTACTTCGTAGGAATGCACGCGGTTGAGGAAAGTGCCTGAGGGGTCGGCACCGTAAGGGTCTTGATCGGACAAGGGCGCCCCGTAGTTTTCCGTGTTCCAACCTTTGCAAGAGATCACGCATGCATGGCACCCGACGCAGGTATCAAGGTCGATAACCAGCCCGAGCTTTTTGTCGGTTGTCTGTGGCAATGTTGTCATGGGTTTTCCTCCGCACGGGGGTCAAGACTTTCGAAAAAGTTCTGAGATTTTTCTTGCAAGACAAACAGGTTTCTCATTTGCCAACCTTCCATGCCAGTTTATCGGGCCCTTTCCCGACGGGGGATTCAATCGGTGGATATTCAGGCCGCGATTCTTTAGGTGCTTCCGTCTTTTCGATCCGCACCTTCAAATCAAACCATGCCGCCTGACCGGTGATCGGGTCGGAGTTGGCCCACCGCATGCCGTCCGCTTTGGGGGGCAGAAGTTCGTGGATCAGGTGGTTAAGCAGGAAGCCCTTGGTCGCCTCGGGTGCGTCTGTATCCAGCGCCCATGCGCCTTTGCGTTTGCCGATGGCATTCCACGTCCAGACGGTATTTTCGTTCAGCGCGGCCATCTCCATTACCGGTACGGTGATTTCGCCGTGTGGCGAGGAGACCCGCGCCCAATCGCCATCGCTCAGATCATTCTGGCGCATCAGTTTGGTCGGCAGGTACAGCGGGTTGTGTCCATGCAACTGACGCAGCCAAGCGTTTTGCGATCCCCATGAATGATACATCGCCATGGGGCGCTGGGTCAGCGCGTTGATGGTGTAACCCTCATTGCCCTGTTGATCGGTCTCGTACCAGATCGGCAGCGGTGACATCGTCTCTTTGATCCGCTCGCGCAGATGGCCGGGCGGTTGCCGTTCACCGTGGCCTTCGGCGGCCAGTTGGAATTTGCGCATCGGCTCGACATAGAGCGAAAACAAGTAGGGCTGTGGGCTGTCGAACAGGCCCATGCCGACGGCCCATTCCTGATACTTCATGTTCCACGGCTTATAATAGGTCGCCCCGTCGGGGATGTGTTCGACGAAAAAACCGCCATTTTCGATGTAATTGTCGATCTGGCCTTCGTTCACGCCGCCGCGCCCGGATTGCAGGCCCTTTTCGCCCATGCGCCAACCTGCCAGCGGCCCAATACCCGGACGGCGTTCGTGGTTGATGATGTAATCGGCGTAGTCGGCGTATTTCTGTGTGCCATCTTCATTGACGAAGCCGGGTAAACCCAGCTTTGCACCCAGATCACATAAAGCGGATTGAAAGCCTTTGACGTTGCGGTCGGGTTCGACCACAGGCCAGCGGATGGCATCCGCCGCCGCGTCCGCCTCGCAGATCGGGCGGTCCAGCAACGAGATACAGTCGTGGCGCTCAAGATAGGTGGTGTCAGGTAGGATCAGGTCGGAATAGGCAACCATTTCAGAGCTATAGGCATCGGAATAGATGATATGCGGGATGACGTAATCGCCGTTCTCGTCCTTGTCCGTCAGCATTTCCATAACGCCGCCGGTGTTCATCGACGAGTTCCACGACATGTTCGCCATATACATGAACAGCGTGTCGATCTTGTAAGGGTCGCCCGCATGCGCGTTCGAGATGACCATATGCATCAACCCGTGGCTGGACATCGGGTTTTCCCATGTGAATGCTTTGTCGATGCGGGCCGGTGTGCCGTCGTCTTTCAGCGCCAGATCGTCAGGACCATGCACAAAACCAAGGTGCGGTCCGTTTAGCGGTGCGCCGGGTGTCATGCCGACGTGCGGCTTTGGGTGGGCTGTCGCTGGCTTGGGATAGGGTGGTTTAAAACGGAAGCCGCCCGGAACCTCGACCGTGCCAAGTATGATTTGAAGCGTGTGCAGTGCGCGGCAGGTCTGAAAGCCGTTGGCATGGGCCGAAATCCCGCGCATGGCGTGGAAGGACACAGGGCGGCCTGTCATGGTCTTGTGCTTCTCGCCGCGGAAATCGGTCCACGCGTGATCCAGCTCGAATGCTTCGTCAAAGGCAACGCGGGCAAGTTCCGCAGCGATCGCACGGATACGCTTGGCGGGGATGCCGCAGCGCTCCGCCACAGCTTCCGGCGCATATTCATCGCTCAGATACATCTCGGCCATCTGGTGAAAGACGGGGCGGTGGGTGACGCCTTTGGCGCGGTGGGTGGCCGACAGATCAGGTTTGACGCCGGGTTTATCATAGGCGGTAAGTTTGCCTGTTACGCGGTCCACGACCAGTTGTTTGCCGCTTTCGTCCCGCAGATAAAGACCGTACTCGGGTGATTTTTCATCGTTGTTCACCAGAACGGGTGCGTCTGTGTACTGCGCGAGATAGTGCAGATCCATCTTGCCCGCCTTCATCAGGCAATGGATCATCGACAGGATGAACAAACCGTCCGTACCGGGGGTGATTCCGACCCAATCATCGGCGACCGCGTTATAACCGGTGCGGATCGGGTTCACGCCAATGACGCGCGCGCCACGACCCTTGATTTTACCGATGCCCATTTTGATCGGATTGCTGTCGTGGTCTTCGGCAACGCCAAACAGCATGAACAGCTTGGTATGATCCCAATCGGGTTGACCGAATTCCCAAAACGCGCCGCCCATGGTGTAGATGCCGGCGGCGGCCATGTTTACTGAACAGAAGCCACCATGTGCCGCATAGTTCGGTGTGCCAAAGGCCTGCGCCCAGAGGGATGTGAAGGATTGCGACTGGTCGCGACCGGTAAAGAACGCGAGCTTTTCGGGATTGTCTTTGCGGATGGGCTCAAGCCAGTCAGCCGCGATCTGATAGGCCTCATCCCAACTGATTTCTTCGAACTCGCCAGACCCGCGCGGCCCGACCCGCTTGAGCGGCGATTTCAAACGTGAGGGCGCATTGTGCTGCATAATCCCTGCGGACCCTTTGGCACAAAGCACACCCTTGTTGACCGGATGATCGCGGTTGCCCTCGATATAGGCAACTTTGCCCTCTTTCAGATGCACATTGATCCCGCAGCGACAGGCACACATGTAGCAGGTCGTCTTGCGAATCTCGTCGGATACCTTGGGCGACAGATCTAGCTTGGGCTGGTTCATGGTGTCGGTCCTTTCTTAGGTCAGATCATGCTGCGGAGCAGGGAGAATGCCGCCAGCCCGATCAACAGACACAGGCAGAAGGGTTTGTAATAGGGTTCCCAACGGGGATTGAAGAGCTTGGTGCCAAGCCAGACGCCCAGCAGTGTAATTGGCGTAAGCGTAAGGGCAGAGAGCGTAGCGGTATAGGTCATCACGTTGAAAAAGATCAGATAGACCAGTGAGCCGAGGGAGCCGATTAAGAGATAAAGCACCAGCGTTCCGCGCATGGAGCGCGCGCTGTTGTTCTGACTGAGCACGTAGAGCGCCACAACCATACCGCCCACATGTGCGACGCCTGACACTATTCCCGCGATAAATCCGGTGATGAGCGTGCCTGCGCGACTGGCCAAGGCCGGAATGTTGACCCTGAGCAGCTGAAGTGCTGCGAGCACCAGAATGATGGCCAGCGCGATTTGCTTGGACGCTTCGACCGGGAGCGTCACCGTCATCCACAAACCCAGCGGCCAGCCCAACCAGTTGCCGATCACCAGCAGTGCTGTGCGCGGACGATCCGCATCTTGCCAGCCGCCGCGTGCCATCAGCAGGCTCGCGGCCATTTCCTGAAACCACAGAATAGGAATCAACAGGATGGGTGCGATAAAGCTTGCCGCCGATGCCATTACAAGCGCGGACAGCGCAAAGCCCGCAAAGCCGCGCACCAGTCCGGCGACGAACAGGATGCCGAAAAGAAGGATCGTTTGGGAAGGGGTGGTGGGCAGCGCTGACCATATCTCAGTCATTGCCGTTTGCCTGAAGAGCCGTGACCGCGATCATGTTGGTCACGTCCTCTGCCGTACAGCCGCGCGACAGATCGTTTGCCGGTTTGGTGAGGCCCTGAAGAACGGGACCGATTGCATCACAGCCACCAATCCGCTGCGCGATCTTATAGCCGATATTGCCAGCATCAAGGTTGGGAAAAATCATCACGTTCGCATGTCCCGCCACGGAGGACTCCGGTGCCTTGGACTTGCCTACCGACGGGACGAAAGCCGCGTCGAATTGCAGCTCTCCATCGGCTTCAAGATCGGGATGACGCTCTTTCAGAATGCTGGCCGCATCGCTGACTTTGGTCACATTGGGATGCTTCGCGCTGCCCATGGTCGAGAAGCTGAGCAAAGCGATTTTGGGCGCTTCATCAAGCAATTGGCGGTGCGACGCGGCAGAAGAAGCGGCAATGGCCGCAAGCTCGTCTGCATCGGGGTCAATCACCAGGCCGCAATCGCCAAAGGTCATCGCAGCACGGCCTGACGGATGATTATCCGGCAAAGCCATCAGGAAAAAGCTGGAAACAAGCGGCGCATCCTTGGCTTTGCCGATGACCTGCAAGGCGGCACGCACGGTATCGGATGTGGTATGTACAGCGCCGCCAACGGTGCCATCCGCATGGCCGTTGCGCACCATCATCGCGGCAAATACCAGCGGATCGCGGGCCTGTTCGGCGGCGAAATCCTCGCGGATACCTTTATGTTTGCGCAGGTCGTAATAGGTTCTGGCGACCTCTTGCGTCATATCGGACGTTGCCGGATCTTCGATGGCGATCAAATCAGCTTCGGTTGCGCCCACCTCTTTCATAAGGCCGGTCACGATTGTCGCAGAACCGACCAACGTGATACGCGCGATACCTTCACGCACAGCTTCAAGCGCGCCGGCCACGATCCGGGGATCGTGGCCTTCGCTTAGGACGATATGGGCAGGCCGGGACGCCGCGCGGGTGCGTAACTCATGCAGCATTGTCATGGCCTGTCCTTCTTATGCGTTTGCCTGCGGGCGCATGTCGTCTTTGCTGATGCCCGCCACAGACACCGGTTTCTTCATGGCATCGCGGCGGAAAGGCTCGCCCAGTTCCTGATTGAGGATAACCTCAATAAAGGTGGTTACGCCTTCTTTCATCTGCTCTTTCACAGCCGTGTCCAGAGCGATTGTCAGCTGTTCCATGCCGGTAACCTGCACGCCTTTTAGGCCGCAGCCTTTGGCGATCTCGGCATAGTTGACGCCTTCGTTCAGCTCGGTGCCGACAAAGTTATCTTCGAACCACAGGGTCGTGTTCCGCTTTTCGGCACCCCACTGGTAGTTGCGGAAGATAACCATGGTGATTGCAGGCCAGTCGCCACGGCCACAGGCCGTCATCTCGTTCATCGAGATGCCGAATGCGCCGTCACCTGCGAAGCCCACGACAGGCACGTCAGGGCAGCCGATCTTGGCGCCAAGGATAGCGGGCAAGCCGTATCCGCACGGGCCGAACAGACCCGGTGCTAGATATTTGCGGCCTTTCTCGAATGACGGATAGGCGTTGCCGATGGCACAATTGTTGCCGATGTCAGACGAAATGATCGCATCTTTTGGCAGTGCCGACATGATTGCACGCCATGCCTGACGCGGTGCCATGTGGTCGGGCTTGGCTTTGCGGGCACGCTCGTTCCAATCAATGCCTTCGTCCTCGTCATCCTCGTGATCCATCGACGACAGTTCCTGAGCCCAGCGGGATTTTGTCAGGCCGACCAGATCTTTGCGTTCCTGACGCCCCTTGTCACCGGCACCGGCTGACAGGTTCTCCAGCAATTGCTCTGCCACGCGCTTGGCGTCGCCCTGAATTGCCACATCGACCTTTTTGGTCAGACCGATCCGGTCGGAGTTGATGTCGACCTGAATGACTTTGGCTTCGGTTGGCCAGTAGTTGATGCCGTAACCGGGCAGGGTCGAGAACGGGTTCAGGCGGTTGCCGAGCGCAAGCACAACGTCCGCTTTCTGGATGATCTCCATCGCGGCCTTGGACCCGTTGTAGCCCAGCGGACCAATCGCCAGCGGGTGCGAGCCGGGGAAGGCGTCATTGTGCTGGTAGTTACAGGCAACCGGCGCATCCAGTGCTTCGGCCAGTTTGGCAGAGGCATCAATGCCGCCGGACAGGATCACGCCCGCACCGTTCAGGATGACAGGGAATTCTGCTTCGGAAAGCAGTTTTGCCGCGTCTTTCACAGCCTGTTCACCGCCCTGAGGGCGCTCAAGCCGGATGATCTGGGGCAGTTCGATGTCGATGACCTGCGTCCAGAAATCGCGCGGCACGTTGATCTGCGCAGGAGCCGAACCGCGCCATGCTTTCTCGATCACACGGTTCAGAACCTCTGCCATGCGGGACGGGTCGCGGACTTCTTCCTGATAGCAAACCATGTCTTCGAACAATTTCATCTGTTCGATTTCCTGAAAACCGCCCTGACCGATCGTCTTGTTCGCGGCTTGTGGTGTGACCAGCAGCATCGGTGTGTGGTTCCAGTATGCCGTCTTGATCGGAGTAACGAAGTTGGTGATGCCGGGACCGTTCTGCGCGATAGCCATGGACATTTTGCCGGACGCGCGGGTGTAACCATCCGCGATCATGCCACCAGATGTTTCATGCGCGCAGTCCCAGAATTTGATACCAGCCGCTGGAAACAGATCAGAGATCGGCATCATGGCGGAGCCGATGATCCCGAAAGCATTGTCGATGCCGTGCATTTGTAAAACTTTTACAAACGCTTCTTCGGTGGTCATTTTCATAGCAGCTAATCCTTAAAATTTCGTAGGGGGTGCGATTCTGGGGCAAATTAGGCTTATGGGGGGCTTCGGGTTAGGACCAAAAGGGATTTGCCTTTAGGTCCAATTCATCTTGTGGCCTCAATCTCGCGGGCGATGAGGTCTACGCCTTCGCGGATGCGGGCCGCAGGGATGGAGGAATAGGCGAGCCGGTAATAGTTGGATGGTTGATGGGAGCCGGCAAAAAACGCGCGGCCGGGTTCGATCAGGACGCCCTTGGATTGCAACCTGCGGGCAAGGTCATCTGTGTTGACGTGATCGGGCGCCCGCATCCAGAAAGACGAGCCCCCGAAATAGCCGCGACCGGAAATGCGCAGATCATGCGCGGCCAGCGCGTCCTCCATCAGGCGGCGGCGTTCATGCAGGGCGGTGCCCATGCGCCGGATCAGGGCGTCGTAATGGCCAAGCGACAGGAAATAGGCGGCGGTGCGCTGAATGTGACCCGGCGCGTGGCGCAGCACAGAAGCCCGCAGTGCACGGGCCTCGCGGATGAACGGTTCGGAACCGACCAGATACCCAAGACGCAGACCCGGAAACAGCGATTTGGAGAAGCTGCCGACATAGATCACGCGGCCATCTGTATCGAGAGATTTCAGCGCGGGAGAGGGGGATTTGAGAAAGGACATTTCAAATTCATAGTCGTCCTCGACAATCAATGCCTCCATCTCGCGGGCGCGGTCAAGCAGGGCGTGACGCCGCTCCATCGGCATGGTCGCATTGGTGGGGCACTGGTGGCTGGGGGTGGTGAAAACAACATGGGTTTCAGGCGGGATCGCATCGGGCGGAAGCCCGTCTTGGTCAACGCGCACAGGGGTTACGTTGCATCGAGATTGGGACAGGATGTCGCGCAGCGCGGGGTAACATGGGTCTTCCAGAACTGCATTCCGGCGCTGGGTCAAAAGCACCTGAGTGGTCAGCCAGAGGGCATTCTGCGCGCCCAGTGTGATGAGGATTTGTTCAGGCCGTGCGGTGATGCCACGGCGCGGCAGGGTGTGGCGGGCGATGAATTCGATCAGCTGCGGATCGTCCTGATCATAGTAATCAGTGGTCAGCGCGGTAAAGTCTTTTTGCCCCAAAGCCTGAAGGGCGCAGAGCCGCCAGTTGGCGTGATCAAACAGGGTCTGATCAGCCTGTCCGTAGATGAAAGGATAGCGAAATCTGGCCCAGTCCTGAGGTTTGGACAACGCCGACCCGCCGCTGAATTTCTGCCCGATGGCGCGGGTCCAGTCGACGGCATCCTGACTTTCGGGAGAGGCTGTGAACGACGGCGGCGAGGGCGCGTTTTCCGAGACGAAATAGCCCGAACGGCCCTTGGACGAGAGGTAGTCGTTTGCCAGCAATTCGGTGTAGGCGATGGTGACGGTGATGCGGCTGACGCCAAGATGTGACGCGAGTTTGCGCGTCGAGGGCAGCTTCTCACCCTGCTGGAAGCGACCCGATAGAATGCCTTGGGCAATCATCTGCTGGATCTGCTGTTGCAGCGTGCCTTGCGCTTCGGGATGGAGGAAAAAGGTTTCGACAGGTAGGGCCATTTTTTCACCCTATACTGGACTGAAGTGAGGTTCAATCTGGCATTACAAGCGGGCGAAAATACCTGTTTGCCCCCTTAGAATGCCTTGAATTTGGGCGCATGTAAAGTCAAAAACGAGACATTGAGTATCAAAAACAGACAAAAGTGCAGAATTGGGTTCTGCACCCCCTGTGCACCCCCCGTACACCGTGCGGTGCATCCAGCCTGTGGAAAGGATGTTTTGGTCGAACGGCAGGCGGAAACACCGATGAAGGATGCCGCGATGAACAAAAAAGATGCCTTTACGCAGATGATGTACGAGTTGGAGGATCTGCAACTCGGGATGCGGGACGAGTGGTTGCAGGACAGCTTGCCCCTGGAGTGGGACGGAATGGAATATGGATCACCCAGCCCGCGCGCCAAGACACGGGTCACGATCCGCATCGACAGCGATATGCTGCGTTGGTTTCGCAAGATGGGGCCGGGGTATGGGCCGAGGATGAACCAGATTTTGCGGATTTACTGGACGGCGCTGTTGGGCGGCGGGATCAAAGGGTATCCGGACGACAACAATATTCCGCGCCTGTTGAACAAGGGCAACGCGCGGATGCGGGAAATGTATAAGGATTTTCCCTGAGTTATTGAGTTATGTGGTGAGAGGCGGGATGCAAAAAGCCCTCGCAGAGAGCTGCGAGGGCTTGGGATCGCGCAAGTTGCGCTAGGTGTTACGGGCATGCCGCGTTGTAACGTGAGCCGTCTGGACGCTGATAGACGCAGGACCCTGATTGGGTCTTGCCGATATAGCTGCCCGCGGCTGCACCGGCTGCACCCCCGACCAGCGCGCCGAGAATTTTGTCGTCATCACCGGAAACCGCAGCACCGGCGGATGCGCCAACTGCGGCACCGGCAAGCGTGCTGGTTTGTTGGTCGGCACAAGCGGCCAGAGCGGCCATCAACGGTACGGAAAGAAGTAGCTTTTTCATGTTTTTCTCCATGTTGGGTCTGTGGGGAAAACATGCTGCGCGATGTATGGTTCCATAGAGAATGTGCAAAGGGCGGAAATTGGCCGGTGGGCCGAAGCCAGACAAGCAAAAGCCCCGCAGAATGCAGGGCTTTTGTTGTTTGTTCAGGATGTGCGCAACTGCGCTGGTTCAGGCGAATACACGACCCAAGGCACCGTCAACCGCGGTGATGATCTGGTCGATGTCGTCTTTTTGCGCGATCAGGGCGGGCGAGAAACACAGGGTGTTGTTCTTGCCGGGCACGGAGCGGTTGGTCATGCCGATGATCACGCCTTGGTTCATACAATCGCCAACCACGGCGGCAACCTGCGCTTCGGCGGCGGGTGCGCGGGTGTCGCGGTCTGCAACCAGTTCGGCGCCGAGAAACAGCCCCTTGCCGCGCACATCGCCGATGATGGCGTGTTTGTCGGACAGGGCGCGCAGTTGGTCGAGCATATAGTCGCCCATCTGAACGGTGTTATCGAGCAGGCCTTCCTCTTCGATGATCGCCATGTTTTCGAGGCCCGCTGTCGGGCCAGCGGTACACCCGCCAAAGGTGGAAATATCGCGGAAATAGTTGAGCGGGTCGGAGGCGTCGTCCTTGAACATGTCAAAGACTTCTTCGGTGGTCACAAGGCAGGAAATGGCGGCGTAACCGGACGCGACCCCTTTGGCCATTGTGACCATATCGGGTTTGATGCCGTAGTTCTGATAGCCGAACCATGTGCCGGTACGCCCGACGCCGCAGACGACTTCGTCGATGTGCAGCAGGATGTCGTACTTTTTGCAGATTTCCTGAACGCGGTCCCAATAGCCGTCTGGCGGGGTGATGACGCCGCCGCCCGCGGTCACCGGTTCAAGGCAGAGGCCGCCGACGGTGTCGGGACCTTCGGCAAGGATAACCTTTTCGATCTGGTCGGCGGCCCAGACGCCGTAGTTTTCCTGCGGCGCGCCGTCTTGTTCAAACGCGCGGTATTCCATGCAGTGGGGCACGCGGATAAATCCGGGGGTGAAGGGGCCGTATTGTGCGCCGCGTTCGTCCTGTCCACCGGCGGAGAGGGAGGTGATGGTGGTGCCGTGATAGTCGCGGTCGCGGTAGAGGACCTTGTGCTTTTTACCGCCGTATTTTTTGTGAGCGATCTGGCGGACGATTTTAAAGCCCTTCTCGTTCGCCTCGCTGCCGGAGTTGGCGTAATAGACGCGGGACATGCCGGGCATCTTGGAGATCAGTTTTTCAGCGAAGTTCGAACCGGGGATAGAGCCGGCGGAGCCTGCGAAATAGTTCAGTTTGATCAGCTGGTCGCGCACGGCATTGGCGATGCGTTCGCGGCCGTAGCCGACGTTGACGGTCCAGACCCCGCCGGAGACGCCATCAAGGTGCTCTTTGCCCTTTTGGTCCCAAACGCGCATGCCTTTGCCTTCGACGATGATGCGGGGATCGACCTGCTGGGCTGCGTCGTCGTTCATGTACTGCTTGTGCTGGCTCAGGTGGTGCCAGATGTGGGCGCGGTCTGCCTCGACAACGCGGGAGATGTCATTTTCGTTGAAGTTGCCGTCCATGGGTCAGACCTTTCGATATGTGAGAATGAGCGAAATCGGGGCATAAAGCCCCCTTTGGAGTCAATCACTGCTGGTTTATGGAAGAATCAAGTAGGGCCAGAAGTTGTGTAACGCTAGTGCCAGAAAACGGACGTGTCCAGAAATGGCAAGCGCCGTGGGCACAGGGATCGCACAGCTGCCCGTTTGACAGGCACCGGCGAGGAATCGCAAAAACTTGCCAAAACGCGGTTCTTGGTTTTAGGATAGGCGCACCAGCGTCCTTTATTTCAAGGGCGGCCCTGTTTCGCGTGGATACATTTACCGCGCCGGCGCGGGCACACCGAAATTTGACCCCAACGTATTCAATGCCGTCCCATTTGAGGAGGACATATCATGGCATCCAAATTAGCCGGCTCGGTTGGCCGCAAAGGTAAAAACGCACCCGATGATGTGAAAACCGTTCAGACCCTGTTGAACGGATTTGCAAGCAAACTGAAAACCGCAAAGCTGAAGCCGGACGGCGCGCCGAGCCCAAAGCTTGAACAACTTATCGGCACGTTTCAAAGCGAGATCTGCGGGTTCAAGCCGGATTTCAGGATTGATCCGGGCAAGGGTACCATCAAGAAACTGATGGGCGGCCCCGCGAAAGCGGAAAGCGAACACAAGGCAGCAGTCAAGAAGGTCAAGAAAGACCTGCTGAGCGATCGCGACAAGGTGATGGCCAAACTGATTAAAGAGGCCGAAGCCATCGCCAAGGCGAAGGGGATGCCGCAAACTGCTGCGCGGGTGCTGTATAACGGTGTCGAACAGAGCGTTATGGGAGCCTGGGATTCCGCGGTGGATGCGGTTGAGGATGTCACCAAAACCGGCAAGAGCGAGATCACCAAGATCGCGGATCAGGTGAGCAAGCAGGCGGTGGGCGAGATCCAGAAAGCCGCAGGCAAAATGGTTTCTGTGCAAGTCAGTGTCGTCTCTGCCTTGTTGGGGGCGGCCAAGAAAGCGGCCAAGACCAAGCAGTTGTCCGGTAAGGCGGCCCAGGAGTTGTATGACGGCATGGAGCAGTACGCCAGTGACCAATGGGCATGGCTGACGGGTGGGGAAACAGCGGAAGAGGCGGCAAAGAAACAGGAAAAACTGGCAAGAGAGGCGACCAAGACAATCGACGAGGTGGTCAAGAAAATTGATCCGGGTGAATGCCTGCCGGAGGACAAGACGCCATTGGTTTTGTCAGGTTCCGAAGTGGCGAAGGTCAATTCGCCCTGTTTTGCTTTTACCGTCAAAGGCAAAAGCGATGATCCCAAGTCGCAGGTGTTGCTGTGTCTGGACAAGAAAGACAATCACATCGACATCACCAAAGGGTACGGCAAATCATCGGTTGTGCCGTTATTCAAGCTGATAGATGACAAAAAGCTGTGGGGCAAAACGGTCAAGTTTTTTGCGATGGAAACAACCGACGGCAAACCGGATGACAAGTCGAAATCAAACGTGGTTGAATTGCAAACACCGGTGGAGCCGTTCAAGGGTACGATATCCTACACCGGATTGGGCGGCGCTGCGGGGTTGAAATACACCGGCAACGGCCACGGTCGTTTGTTGAGCTATACCAAGATCAACGGCTGGTATTTCTTCAAGCACGGCGGCAAATACGAGCGCGATCCGGCGATGCGTGGATTTGACTGCATTACCTATGTCGGCACAGCGAACAAAGTCAGCAGCGGCATGGACGGGCGCGGTGACAAACTGGCCAACAAGCTGGGTGCGTCGCAGGTCGAAATGGAAAACAAAAGTAAAGCGGACATTATCGCGTTCTTTAACGGGGATGGGAAAACCGGCAAATACATCGGCTGGTGGAGCACGCATTGCTTTGTCATCATCAACGGTAC
Organism: Sulfitobacter geojensis; assembly: GCF_000622325.1. Taxonomy (NCBI): domain Bacteria; kingdom Pseudomonadati; phylum Pseudomonadota; class Alphaproteobacteria; order Rhodobacterales; family Roseobacteraceae; genus Sulfitobacter; species Sulfitobacter geojensis. Next base: position 3,681,599 of record NZ_JASE01000005.1, on the reverse strand, counting down.
CGTGCATGACTGGTCGCCCAACACAAATGGATACCGTACGACCAAGGCGGCCTCCTTTGGGTGGAAAAACGCCGGTAACTATGTGCGAAAGCTGTGACAGGTCGTTTTTGTGATTGATTGCGATGTGATCCTGCGTCGAACTGGGCGCAGGAGGCCGAAAGCATGAAACAATCAGATGCGTTCTGGAACGTAACCGCACCACAGGGCGAAATTCGCGCGGCGCTCGACGGGGATATCCGGTGTGATGTCGCCATTGTCGGGGCCGGATTTACCGGTTTGCGCGCGGCCTTGTTATTGGCCGAGGCGGGCACGGATGTGGCCGTCTTTGAGGCGGGGGATGTGGCCAATGGCGCGTCGGGGCGCAGCGGCGGTCAGGTGAACCCGATGTTGCCGGTGGCCAAGCCCGACGATCTGCGCCGCGCGGTCGGACCGAAGTATTTTGAAACACTGGCAGAAGCGGCGCTGAAATCAGCGGATGATTTGTTCGAGCTGGTCGAGAAATACCAAATCCGGTGCGAAGCACGGCAGAAGGGATGGTTGCGGGCGGATCATTGCGATGCCGCGCGGGTGACCGCACAGGAAAACGCAGCGCTTTGGAACAAGCTGGGCGCGGAGTTTGAGTTTGTCGGACGGGACGAGGTGAAACGGCTGACCGGCGCGCACGGGTATGCCTCGGGGACGGTCAGTCCGCGCGGCGGGGCGGTGCAGCCCTTGGCACTGACGCGAGGGCTTGACCGCGTGGCGCGCGGCGCGGGGGCAAGAGTTTATAGTCATTCGCCGGTGACCAAGCTGGCGGCCGAAGGCGGGCAGTGGGTGCTGGACGTGAACGGACACCGTGTGGTCGCCGAAAAGGTGATCGTGGCGACAAATGGCTATACGGATCATCTGGTGGCGGGGTTGAAGCGGTCGGTTCTGCCGCTGACCTCGATCCAGATTGCCACCGAGCCGTTGGAAGAGGACCGGCTGGCCGCGCTTTGCCCTGAGGGGCATACGATTTCGGACACGCGCCGGTTGATCATGTATTGCCGCCGCGAAACGGGACGGCAGTTTATCTATGGCGGGATGGGATACCGGACGCCGACAGGCGGTGTGGGCGGTTGGTCGTGGCTGTACAAGGATGCGGCACGGATATTTCCGGGCTTGAAGGGGGTCAAATGGTCATATCGCTGGGGCGGGACCGTGGCGCTGACGCCGGAGCGGGTGCCGCATTTGTTTGAGCCGCAGTCGGGGCTGATTTGCGGGCTGGGCTATAACGGGCGCGGTGTCGCGATGAGCCTTGTGATGGGGCGCGAGATGGCGCGGCGCGCGTTGGGTACACCGTCCGAAGATTTGCCGATACCTGTCGCCGCGATGAAGCCCTATCCGTTTCGTGAGCCGCAAGTGCTGGGGGCCGGTGTTGCCATGTCCTATTGGCGGATGCTGGATCAGCGCGAAATGGGGCTGCGGGCGGGGTAAATTGGGCAGGTGCGGGCGCTGGAGGTGCGGGAGGATAACGGTTGACAGACTTTGCCTGCGCCCGTCCTATTGCCGCATAGTTTTGTCCTTTGGCTTTCAATCAGGAAAATGCAATGCCCAGCCCAGTTTCAGAATATCCACCGGTGCTTATCGATGCATTGACGCCCTATACGTCAACAGACGTTATTCAGTCGTCTAACGTCACTTTCAGTTTTTTGGGGGGCGGGGTGAATGTAGAGGCCGGCGAAACCAGCGCTGATGATGTGCCGTCAATTGCCTGGACCGAAACCCAGAAGGATTACGTCCGCGATATTTTCACCTATATCTCGACTGTCGTGGACCTCACCTTTACGGAAACGGCGGTGGGCGGCGGCGTGAACATCGAGTTCGCGCAGGTTGCGGCCTTTTCCGACCCGACGCTTACCGGTTTTTCCGTGCCGCTGGCACCGGGGATTTCGCAGATTGTTGTGCCCACGGAATATGCCGATCTGGATGACGTGACGCTGATCCACGAGATTGGTCATTCGCTGGGGCTGAGCCATCCGTTTGACGGCACAAGCAAACTGCCGGGGGTCGATGTGGATAGCGACCTTGGCACGTTTGCGTTGAACACCGAACTGGCGACGCGCCTGTCCTATAACCCCGGTGCCCATGCGGATTATCCGGGGCTCGATATCACGGGCGAGCCGCTGGCATTCGGGGCATTGGACATCGCCGCGTTGCAGCTGCTTTATGGTGTGAATACCAGCACAGGGGCGGGCGATACGGTTTATGGCGTTGATCCGGCGCTGATCACGATCTGGGACAATGGCGGCCATGACCTGATCGATTTCTCCAGCGCGAACGACGATGCGGTGATTGATCTGCGCGCCGCCACGCTTGAGCTTGAGGCGAACGGGGGGGGATATCTTTCGTACATCGGCGCAAACGGCGGCACGGTTGCCAATGGCGGCTATACGATTGCTTTCGGTGTCGAGGTCGAGGAGGCGCGGGGCGGTTCAGGCGCGGACATGATCACCGGCAATACATTGAACAACCTGCTAAGCGGGAATGGCGGCGATGACATGCTGACCGGCGGTGCGGGATTTGACACGGCACTTTATACCGGCGCGCAGGGCAATTATACCCTGACATTGAGCGCGGCCAACACAACAATTCAAGACCGGCGCGGCGACGGGGACGGCACCGATACGCTGGTCGAGATCGAGGCGCTGGCCTTTGGCGATAGTGCCGTCGCACCGTTTGATTTGACGAAATTCGCAGGAACGCAGACCCTGAGTGAAGCGCAGATGCACAGCTTTGTGGAGCTTTACATCGCTTATTTCAATCGTGCACCGGATGCGGTTGGCCTGAACTTCTGGGGCACCGCCTTTGCCAATGGTACCACGCTGGAGCAGATGGCGACCCTGTTCATTGATCAGGATGAAACACGCGCAACCTATGCCGCCGATCTAAGCAACGCGGATTTTGTCACGGCTGTTTATGCCAATGTGCTGGGCCGTACGGGCGATCAGGCGGGCATTGATTTCTGGCTGGGGCATCTGGATGATGGCACCGTCGGGCGCGATCAGTTTATTCTGGGTGTCCTTGAAGGGGCGAAGACGCCGATCGTGGGCGGTAGCAATGAACAAATTGCCCAGCAGATTTCCGACCAGCAGCATCTGAGCATCAAGACGGATATCGGGGCCTATTATTCGGTCACCAAAGGCATGTCGGATGTGGATAACGCGGCCGCGGCGATGGCGCTGTATGATGGGTCTGCGGGCAGTGTGACGGCGGCGCAGGCCGCGATCGACGGCTATTTCGCGACGGCGGTCGAAAGCGACAGCGGCATGTTCCTGATGCCATTGGTCGGCGTGCTGGACGATCCGTTTGGCGGTGTCGCCTAGACCCGTTTCCATCCGTTCAGTCCAGATGCGTCGATTTGGACTGATCTGGACTCATGCGTGTGCTGCAAGTGGCAGTTTATTGTTTGCCGATTTCGACAGCACTGTCTTTGGACGACGCGATGTGGTGCCGGTTTCGGGAGCAAGGCGGATATTCGGGCAAAAAAGCGTGCCGGATTTGATTGCTCTGGGAAGAAAGAATCGACATGGTGTTTGTGGATGGTTGTGTAATGTGGCGAAAAACTGAGATTCAGGATTTCATTTTTGGCACTTCGCGCGGTCAATCAAGCCAAGACCGGCAATGATGTCGGCGGAGTACCATGCCCTCGCAACCTTGCGGCGGGTGAGTTCACTAGGGAGAGAACGATGATCAAGAAGACAGTAACAGGATTTGTTGCCGGTGCCGTAATGGCGATTTCCGGTCAGGCAGCAATGGCGGATGGCCACGGTGAAATCACCGTTGCGTATTTCCTTGAGTGGCCAATGCCATTCCTCGCGGCCAAAGCATCCGGCGAATATGAAAAAGCGCTGGGCAAGAAAATCAACTGGGTTTCCTTCGAGACCGGTACAGCAATGTCCGCCGCGATGGCATCCGGTGACGTGCAGATTTCCGTGTCGCAGGGTGTGCCGCCCTTCGTTGTGGCCGCATCCGGTGGTCAGGACATTCAGGTTGTAGACGTCGCGGTGTCCTATTCCGAAAATGACGGCTGTGTTGTGCACGCCGATCTGGAAATCGACAAGGATTCTGCAGGCGAGCTTGCCGGCAAGAAAGTTGCCGTGCCTTTGGGGACTGCTGCGCACTATGGTTTCCTGCGCACGATGGACCACTTTGGCATCGACCTGTCCACCCTGTCCGTTGTTGACATGGCACCACCGGAAGGTGCCGCGGCGTTGAGCCAGAAGGCGGTTGATTTCGCCTGTGGGTACGGCGGTGGTTTGTCGCGTATGAAAGAATACGGCAACGTGATCCTGACGGGCCCGGAAAAGGAAGAGCTGGGCATTCTGGTCTTTGATGTGACATCCGTTCCTGCTGCCTATGCAGCTGAAAACGGTGAGGAACTGACCAAGTTTCTTAAAGTGACAGCCGCGGCCAACGCAGCATGGGCCGCTGATCCAAACGACGAATTGCTCGCCGCAATTGCAGAGCAGGCCGGTATGGATCTGGAAGCAGCGCGTTCGTCCATCGCGACAATGGCGTTCCCGTCTGTTGACGAGCAGCTCTCGGGTAAATGGCTGGGCGGCAATGCGCAGACTTACATGAAGGGTGTGGCCGATGTGTTCGTGAACGCAGGCTCCATCGATTCGGCTTTGGACAGCTATGAGGGTGCGGTGAACACAGCGCCTTTGATGGCGACCAAGTAAGACAGCTGTGGTGCGGCCCTGACATCGGGGCCGCACTGCTTACGATCTTCAGCTGAACGAAACCGAGGCGGGGCAAACCCTGCCCTTTGACCCTGACAGGGGTGGGAACACGGATATGACCGGACTCTCCATAGACAAACTTTCGATGCGCTTTGACCTGCCGGATGGCGGTGCGGTGCAGGCGTTACAGGATGTGTCGATTGATCTGAAAGCGGGCGAACTGCTAAGCGTTTTGGGGCCGTCAGGCTGTGGCAAAACCACGCTTTTGAACATTGTCGCGGGGTTTCTGGCTCCGACCAGCGGTGTGATGACATTGAACGGGCATACGATCACCGGCCCTGATGCGGAGCGCGGTATGGTGTTCCAGCAGGGCGCGCTGTTCGAGTGGATGTCGGTACGCGAGAATGTCGGTTTCGGCCCCTCGATGAAGGGCATGCCGAAGAACAACAAGAACGAGATTGTCGACCATCTGCTGGATGTGGTGGGATTGCAGGACTTCAAGGAAAAGGCGGTTTACGAGCTGTCCGGCGGGATGCAGCAGCGTGTGGCCTTGGCCCGCTGTCTGGCAAATGACCCTGATGTCATTCTGATGGACGAACCGTTGGGCGCATTGGATGCCCTGACGCGCGAAAAGATGCAGTCGCTGGTTTTGAAGCTGTGGAAAGAAACCGGCAAGACGATCATTCTGATCACCCACTCGGTTGAAGAGGCACTGTTGCTGGGCGAGCGGTTGATCGTGATGGCCCCGCGCCCCGGTCGCATTCACAAGGAATACCGTTTGCCCTTTGCCGAGCTGGGTGTGGGCGCGGATCTGCGCGAAGTGAAGAAACATCCCGATTTCGGTCCCCGACGTGAAGAGATCCTGAACATGATCTGGGACATGGAAGAAGAAATTATGGGCACCAAGGAGGACGCGGCATGATTCCTCTGATCATCTATGTGCTTATTTTTGTTGTGGCATTCGTTGTCGTGACCAAGGTGGTCGAGGGCCGCGGCACCAAAGACTATACCTCGCTCAAGACGGTGACGTTTGGCGACGAAAGCGCGGTAAAGCCCAATCGCGCCGCGGGGATCATTTCGATCCTGACGATTTTCCTGATGTGGGGGATGTTCACGGGATCAAGCCTGCTGCCCAGCTTCCTGCATGCGCCGGCGCCCTTTGTGGGCACCACGACGTTCACTTACACAGCACAGGTCGAAGGGCAGGCACCGGATGACGCGACGGTCACAGTGATCGTACATCCGCGCGGGGAACCTGTGGATGCGCCCGAGATCGAGCCCGGAGAAGGGTTTGCCAAGAACGATTCCATTGCGATTGCGCAGTGGCGCACAGGGCTGGTTGCTGTCGACAGGAATGACGAGCTGACCAAAAAGGACGGCGCGCGGGTGATTGCGATCAACGGCAAAAAGATTGCGCCCGGTCAAACGGTGGCGACAGACAACGGTTCGGTAACTTTGTCCGACAAGGGCACGCCGAACTTTGAGCCTGCCAAGGGATGGCAGATGCAACCGCTGTATTTGCCCTCGCCGGAGGAGGTCTGGACCCGTTCGGTGCAGATCGCATCGGAAGGGTTTCGTAATTTTACCCTGTTGCAGCATCTGGGATATTCGCTGTTTCGGGTGATCGTCGGCTTTTTGCTGGGGGCTGTTGTCGGCATTCCATTGGGATACGCGATGGGGCTTAGCAACTGGTTCCGCGGTTGGTTTGATCCGATCGTTGAATTCATGCGCCCCGTGCCCCCGCTGGCGCTGATCCCACTGGTGATCATCTGGTTCGGCATTGGCGAGGGCGGCAAGATCATCCTGTTGTTCCTTGCGGCGCTCTGGATCATGGCGATTGCAGCACGCTCAGGCGTGTCTGGCGTGAAGATTTCCAAAGTGCATGCGGCCTATTCACTGGGGGCAAGCAAATGGCAGATCATGCGCTATGTCATCATCCCCAACTCCCTGCCCGAGATATTCACCGGTGCGCGGGTCGCGATGGGGGTTTGTTGGGGCACGGTTGTTGCGGCGGAACTGGTCGCGGCGGAACAGGGGGCCGGTATGATGATCATGACTGCGTCAAAGTTCCAGAACACGGATATCGTGATCATGGGGATCATTCTGATCGGTGTGATCGGTTTTGGTATCGACATGCTGATGCGGGCCGCCGAGCGGTTTCTGGTCCCTTGGAAGGGCAAGGGGTAATCCTGAACTTCTCTGCGCTACCAATGCGATATTAGAAACAAAAACGCCGGAGCATCGCTCCGGCGTTTTTTGTGTTTGCTGGGTGGCATCGCTTTCTTTCAAAGAAAGCGGTCGGAAACTTTGAAAGTTTCTGATCCCTGTTGCTAGCGTTACTTGCCCCGACGCGGCGTGGTTGCCCCGCCCTTGTTCTTGGGTTTGCCGCCCGGCTTGCCCATCTTGTTCGGCGGGGTGAACCGTTTTGACGGATCAGACGCACGTTTGTAGCTTTTGGCACCCGCTGGCGCATCTTCGCGGGCCTTGAAGGGTTTGCCGCCCTTGGGCTTGGCCCCCCGTGGTGCGTCGGCTTTTGGGCCGTCCTTTTTCCAGACCGCTTTGGCCTTGGGTTTGCCCGGTGCGTCGCCGTTTGATTTTGGTTTCGGCGCGGCACCGGGTTTCATCGGGCTGCGTTCGGTCTTGTGAGACTTTGGGGGACGCTCGCCTTTTGGCTTGTCCGCATGCTTGTGTTTCGGCTTGTCGAACTTGGGCTTTTCCGCGCGCGGCTCGCTTGCATAACCATCCGCTGCGGCGGGGCGCGGTTTGCGCGGTGCCGGTGCTGCATCCGGGTCAAAGTTCGATTTGCGGTGTGCCGGTTTCGGGCCACGATCAGGACGCGGGCCGCGATCAGGGCGGGGGCCACGGTCGGGCCGGCCGCGTGGCAGATCAGGGGCCTTGTCGAGCTTGGTCACGATCGCACCCGCTTCGACCACGCGGTCGGGGCCGAGGGCGTTCATGAATTTATCCGCAGAAGACGCAAGGATTTCGACAAAGCTGTGGTCCTGCTGGACACGGATCGCACCGACGTCGTCTTTGGTCAGGTCGCCCTTGTTGCACAGCATCGGAAGCAGGGTGCGCGGTTCCGCGCCATCCGCGCGACCGGTCGAGACCGAGAACCAGACCGAGGGCCCGAAACTGGGGCGCGGGCGATCGTCCTTGGTGCCGGGATCGGTCAGATCTTCGGGGGCGGAAGCGCGGGCGCGGTAGAGGTTGACGAAAGCGGTGGCCAGCTGTTCGGCGCTGAATTTTTCGGTCAGGGAGGTCACGAAACCGGCGGCATCATCGGGCGCGGGCGTGGACCATGCCTCGTCTGACAACAGGCGTTCCTCGTCGGCGGCCATGACTTCGGCGGCAGAGGGGGCTGCGCCCCAAGTCGCGGACAGCTTGGCCCAGCCGAGCAGGCGGCTGGCCTTGGTTTTCATTTTGGCCGGAACGATCAGGGCCGACACCCCCTTGCGTCCTGCGCGGCCCGTGCGGCCCGAGCGGTGCAACAACGTGTCGGCGTTTGACGGCAGATCGGCGTGGATCACCAGTTCGAGGTTGGGCAGGTCAATGCCGCGTGCGGCAACATCGGTGGCGATACAGACGCGGGCGCGGCCATCGCGCAGGGCTTGCAAGGCGTTGGTGCGTTCGGATTGCGACAGTTCACCAGAGAGCGCCACAACGGAAAAACCGCGGTTGGTGAACTTGGTGGTCAGGCGTGCCACAGCGGCACGGGTGTTGCAAAAGACGATGGCGTTCTTGGCCTCGTAAAAGCGCAGCACGTTGATGATGGCGTTTTCGGTATCACGCGGGTGGATTTGCAAGGCGCGGTATTCGATATCGGCGTGCTGTTTCGCCTCGCCCACGGTTGCGATCCGCTGCGCGTCCTTTTGATAGGATTTCGCGAGCTTTGCGATGGGGGCCGGTACCGTGGCAGAGAACAACAGGGTGCGGCGGTCTTCGGGGGCTTCGGAGAGGATGAATTCCAGCTCTTCGCGGAACCCCATGTCGAGCATTTCATCCGCTTCATCGAGGATCACGGCACGCAATTCGCTGAGGTCGATGTTGTTGCGTTTGATGTGGTCACACAGACGGCCGGGCGTGGCGACAACGATATGTGCGCCCCGGTCAAGCGCGCGGCGTTCGGTGCGCTGGTCCATGCCGCCGACGCAGGTTGTCACGATTGCACCGGCCTTGGCATAAAGCCAGCTGAGTTCGCGGGCGACCTGCATGGCCAGTTCGCGGGTCGGGGCGATCACCAGCGCAAGCGGGGAGGACGCGGGACCGAAGCGCAGTTCGTCCTGTAAAAGAGTGGGCGCAATGGCGAGGCCGAAGGCGACTGTTTTGCCCGAACCGGTTTGCGCGGAAACCAGCAGGTCCTTGCCATTCAGCGCTTCGTCGGTGACGGCCTGCTGGACAGCTGTTAATGTTTCATAGCCTTGCGCTTCAAGCGCATCTGCGATTGTCTGGATCACGTGGGTCGTCCTGTTCTGAGGGGGGCCGAGCAAGAGGCGCGGCAGCCTCAGGCGTTTGGCCGAGGCATGTGTTTCGCCCGCCTGTAAGGGGTTCGGGCGGCAATGTACATGGTTTTGTTGAGGTCGCGGGGCTGCGTGAAGGGTTTGTAGTGAAATATAGTGGACGTGCGCAACTGAATTTTATATCGGGCGCGGCGGGAGGCTGTTATGTCAGATGATTTTCAAGTGGGGTTGGACGGGCTGGACGCGGTACGAAAGCACCCGGACGTGCGCAGTATCGAAGATGTAATCACTTTCCGGTTGCAGCGCCTTGTCGCCATTGGCGAACGGGCCGGGCATGACTGGTCCCAGCGGATGTTTGATCTGAGTTTGAATGAATGGCGGTTGCTGGCTTTGGTCAAAGGGCGTGCACCGGCGCGTGCTGGCGGGTTGGCAGATTTGTTGGTGATGGACAAAAGCCAGACGAGCCGTGTGACGAAATCTTTGTTGAACAAGGGGCTGATCCGCAGTTTCCCTGATCCTGATGACGGGCGGGCAGTGGCGTTGGAGCCGACGCCAGAGGGCGTTGTGCTGTACCGGCGGGTGTTCGCGGAAGTCATGCGCAGCAACGAGCGCGTGCTTGATGTGTTGACCCATCAAGAGGTGCAGATGCTTGATGAAATTCTGGGCAAACTGATCGAGCACAGCAGTGACTTACTGGAGGCCCGGATGGGGCGTCCGCTGAACCGCTAGGCGCAGGCGAGATGCGCGGCGCGGCTGCGGGTTTGCCGAAGTCGCGGGATTTTTATTGGCGGTGCGGGTGCGGTAGCTGTTACGCAAAGGAGCGGGCAAGCCCGCATTCGATTTATTTTGTTGGAGGCTCTGCCTCCAAACCTCCGCAGCATTTAAGGCCAAAAAGAGAATGAATTTGTGATGAACGTTGTGCCCGATACGCGGGATCTGGTGTTGGTCGGAGGCGGGCATGCGCATGCGTTGGTGTTGCGGGCCTGGGGCATGGACCGGTTGGCGGGGGCGCGGGTGACGGTGATCAATCCGGGGCCGACAGCCCCTTACACAGGGATGTTGCCCGGACATGTGGCGGGTCATTACGGGCGCGACGCGTTGGAGATTGATCTGGTGCGTCTGTGTCGGCATGCGGGCGCGCGGCTGATTCTGGACAAGGCGGTTGGTATAGATCGGGGGCGGCGCGAGGTGCATTTGGCGGGGCGCGGGCCGGTGGCCTATGATGTGGCGTCGATTGATGTTGGTATCACGGCCGAAATGGATCTGGCGGGGTTTGATGCACATGGCATCGGGGCGAAACCGCTGGATGCTTACGCGGAACGGTGGCGGCAGTTTCTGGGGCGCGCGGTCGCGGGGAAGGTTGCACCGGATGTGGCGGTGATTGGCGGCGGCGTGGCGGGCTGCGAATTGGCGATGGCGATGGCGTTTGCCCTGCGCGGTGCCAGTGTGGCGGCGCGGGTGACGGTAATCGAGGCGGGGCCGCAGATTTCGGGCATGGGCGCGGCGGCACGGCGCAAGATATCGGCCGCGATGGCAGCGTTAGGCATCGAGGTTCGGGTCAATGCGCGGGTTGTGGAGGTCACGGCGGACCGGGTGGTGTTGGAAGATCAGCCGCCGGTCAATGCGGGATTTTGCGTCGGTGCGGCGGGCGCGTTTCCGCACGGGTGGATTGCGCAGACGGATATGCCGCAGCGCGACGGGTTTATCGAGGTCGGGCCGGATTTGGGTGTGACGGGGGATCCTGCGTTGTTTGCGGTGGGCGATTGTGCGGTCATGCCACATGCGCCAAGGCCCAAGGCCGGCGTGTTTGCGGTGCGTGCGGCCCCCGTGTTGCATCACAATCTGCGTGCCGCTTTGACAGGGGGGCGGCGAAAGACGTGGCAGCCCCAAAAGCATTACCTCAAGCTGATATCGCTGGGCGGGAAATCTGCGATGGCCGAGAATTTCGGCGTGAGCGTGAAGGGCGCGTGGCTGTGGCGGTGGAAGGACCGGATTGACCGGAAATTCATGGACAGGCTTGGGGATTTGCCGGTCATGGCGGCCCCTGTTGTGGCGGGCGAGGTCGCGCAAGGGGTTGGCGAAATACTGGCCGCCAAGCCGCTGTGTGGCGGTTGCGGTGCCAAAGTCGGGCGGGGTGTTTTGTCCGGGGCCTTGCAGGGTATTGCCCCGGCAACGGGGGATGTGGTGACTGGCGCGGGGGATGATGCGGCGGTGTTGCGCCAGCCGGGCGGCGGGTTTCAAGTGATCAGCACCGATCACTTGCGTGCGGTGGTGCAAGATCCGGCGCAGATGGCGCGGATCGCGGCGGTACATGCCTTGGGCGATGTCTGGGCGATGGGGGCGCAGCCGCAGGTGGTTCTGGCACAAATCGTGGTGCCGCAGATGTCCGCGGCTTTGCAGGAGCGTAGTTTGGTGGAGATCACGTGGGAGGCCCACGCCGTGGTGACGGCGGCAGGCGCGCAGCTGGTGGGCGGGCATACGACGATGGGGGCGGAGCTGACCATCGGGTTTACGGTGACTGGCACGCGGGCAGAGATGCCGCTGACGGTCGCGGGCGCGCAGCACGGGGATGTGTTGATCCTGACGCGGCCCCTCGGGTCGGGGGTGATTTTGGCGGCGGATATGGCGGGGCAGGCAGATGGACGCGATGTGGCTGCGGCATTGGCCGTGATGGGCCAGCCGCAAAACCGGGAGGCCGCTGTGCTGGCAAAGGTCGCATATGCGATGACGGATGTGACCGGTTTTGGTTTGGCGGGGCATGTGCAGGCGATTTGTGCCGCATCGGGGATGGATGCGGTTTTATGGCGCGACGCGGTGCCGGTTTATGCGGGGGCGCGGGCGTTATCGGAGGCGGGGGTATCGTCAAGTCTGATGCCGTCCAACCGCGCGGATGCGCCGGTTTTGGGGACGGATGATCCGTTGCTGTTCGATCCGCAGACGGCAGGCGGTCTATTGGCAGCGGTGCCCGAGACGCAGGTCAAGGCGGTGTTGGCCGCGTTGAAGGCGCAGGGTTGTGAGGGCCATCAGATCGGACAGCTGTCGCGGGGCAGTGGTGTTTTGACGCTTAGGTAAAGCGCGCGATCAGGTCTTTGGCGGTTTCGATCAACGTCTTTTCGTCAAGATCAGGCATTTCGATTTGCGCTATGGGCGAGGCACTGGCAGCGGCGGATTTGGTATAGCGCGGGTCATAGTGTTCGCCGATCAGCCCTGCGGCGAGGGCCTGCCAATCGGCGGCCTGCGCCTGAGCCTGCCATTTCGCGATGCGGCCGGCGGGATGATAGGGCCGCAACAGGTCAATCAGATTGCCAAGCTGCGCGGCATTCCGTGTCAGGTCGGCGTAGGCGCGGCACAGGAAATCCGCGCGCGCTGAAAGCGGTGCGTTGATCGTGATGCGGGGGGCATCGCCCATGCGCGTCCAGAGGGAGGGCGGGATGATGCGTTGGCCGATCTTGCTGCTTTCGGCCTCGACGAAGGTAAGCCTGTTCGGATCAAGCGGGGTAAGTGCACGGGCGACGCGGCTTTCGAACATGCGTTGGGCCGGTTGCGGTGTGGAGATGGCCCCGAACAGCGATCCGCGATGTTCTGCCATGGCTTCAAGGTCAAGCACCTGTGCGCCGCATTGCGACAGGTGATGCAAAAGGGCGGTTTTGGCCGTGCCGGTGCCCCCCTCGATCAGCATCAGCCGGTGGGGCAGGGGCGTGTCATAAAGCGTTTGCACGACAGCGCGCCGATAGCTGCGATACCCGCCCTTCAGCAGTTGCACCCGCCAGCCGACCTGATCAAGGATCGTTGCAAAAGCGTTAGAGCGTTGTCCGCCCCGCCAGCAATAGACCAGCGGTTGCCAGCCGCCGTCCTTGCCCGAGAGGGCGTTCTGCAAATGGTTGGCCGTGTTTTGTGCCACGAGCGCACCGCCGATCCTGCGGGCGTTAAAGGGGCTTTCCTGCGCATAAATGGTGCCGACCAAGGCACGTTCGCTGTCTGTCAGCACGGGCAGGTTGATGGCACCGGGCATATGGTCCTGTGCGAATTCGACCGGCGCGCGCACATCGATGATGGTGTCTGCCTTCAGCGTTTGAAGCGTGGTCAGGGACGTCAGGGTGAAGGGGGTCATGGGGTGCCTTTGCGCGGGTATCCTTCCTATCTATCTGGTCTGGGGGTAAGGTCCAGCATTCAGCGCCCGAGAAAGACCAGCCCCGCGCAGAGCACAAAGAGCATCCATTGGGGCAGGCCGAAGATCGTGGCCGCAGGACGGCTCAGCCAGCGCAGCTGCACAAGCCAAGCGCCTGCCCACACGAGATAAAGTAGGGCAAGGCCGGACAACAGCAGGGGTTCAAGCGGGCCGAGATCCCGAAATGCGGCGACAAAGAGCAGCAAGGTTATCGCAAGTAGATCGACAGATACCATTTGGAAAACGCACATGGCCTGCACCCAGTGTTTGGTGCGGGCGGCGTCATCGGGGGGCGGGGCAAGGGCCGCTGTTTCGCGGGTGCCGGCAAACAAATGGGCAGCGAACGCCAAAAGCGTCAGGCAGGCGGCGATGAAAAGGGGGATGTTCACGGCGGGCTCCGGTAACTTGGGCGTGCGTGATCACCTTAACGAATGGTCGGGTGGGGGGAACAGTGGCGCAGTGACGCACTGCGTGGCGGGAATGACGGCTGCCTGAGCGGCACAGGCTTGCGCGTGACTACCCCGCCGCGCGGCGTGACGGGATCGGCCCGCAAAACGCAACGCGTGCGTGGCGGGCCGATCCATATCGTTGTTTTTGCCGTGTCGGCAAGGGAAAGACCTAGGCAGGGGACAGGATGTGGATTTTGCGGTCCGCCAGCATGTCTTTGGTCTTGGCACCGTATTCTTTCATATGCGGTGCGGCGGCATGCGCGCCAAGCGCTTGCATGCTTTCCCATTTTTCAACCACAACAAAGGTGTCGGGACCAAAGGCGGCCTGCATCGGGCCGGCGTTTTCAGTGTCGATTGTGGCCTCGTAGGCGATGCAGCCGTCTTCTGCCAGAACGGCGGGCACATTGGCGTTGAACATTTCCAGTACGGCGGCCCGCTGCCCGGGTTTGGTGGTGATAACGGCAACGACGTGGACGATAGACATATTGTGATCCTTGATTTCGGCCTGAGCCGTATTTGAACTTTGTGCAGGTCAGGCGACAGCCTGATCCGGTTTAGTGTTGTCCCGCCAGATCAGCGCGACAATCACCGCAGAGGCCAGCCCCCCGATCAAGGTTGTCATCAACCCCGGGAAACTGAAAGCAAAGCCGGCGGCCGCGAGGGGCAGACGCATCCACGGGCGTACCATGCCGACGCCCAGAAGATAGCCCTCAAGCCCGCCCGAAAGCAGGGTAATGCCGATGATGATCGACGGCAGGACGTAGATCAATGGCGTCAGATCGCCCTGAAGCACAAGAGCGGGCTGGAACAGGAAGAACAGCGGCACGAAATAGATCACAATGCCAAGCCGCATCGCGGTAAAGGAGGTCTGCATCGGTTTGGCACCGGCGATGGTCGCCGCCAGAAACGCCGCCGCGCCCACAGGGGGGGTGATGACGGACAGCATGGCGTAATAGACGATGAAGAAATGTACCGCGACCGTGTTCAACCCGCCGATTTCGATGATGGCAGGGGCAAGGGTAACGGCCAGAAAGATATAGGCCACGATGGCAAGTCCTGCCATCCCCATGATGAAGCAGGCCAGAACCCCCAGCGCGATGATGAGATAGACGTTATCCCCGCCCAAGGCGACAAGACCAGATGTCATCGACCCTGTTACACCGGTGATGGTCAGCGCGCTGACAACAAAGGCAATCGGCAGGATGATCGCTGCGGTTTGCGTGACCAGCACCCCAACTTGGCGCAGAGTGGCAAACAGACGTTTCGGGGTCATCATTGTCGAGCGTTGCAGAAAGCTGAGGGCGATCATCAGGGCACTTGCGTACCACGGTGCGTAATATTCCCAGCGCATATAAAGCAGACCCCAGACCAGAAAGATCATAACCGACAGGAAGGGCCAGCCGCGTTTCATAACCTCGCGGGCGGAGGGCAGTTTGTCCTGGCTCATGCCGACCAGTCCCTTGCGCGCCGCATAAGCGTCAACTTGCAGGATCAAGCCAAAGTAGAACAGCAGGGACGGCAGGATCGCCGCGACCATGATGGTGGCGTAATCGACCCCGATGGTGATCGCCATGACAAAGGCAATCGCGCCCATCACGGGGGGCATCACCACACCACCGGTCGACGCGCAGGCCTCGATTGCGGCTGCGTAATGCGGCGGGTACCCGACCTTTTTCATGGTGGGAATGGTGATGGAGCCGGTGCCTGCGATGTTGGAAAAGATCGAGCCCGACAGCGAACCGAAAAAGGCGCTGGCCACGATCGAAACTTTGGCAGGGCCGCCCCGGTATTTGCCAAACCCCGCATTCGCGAGGTCGATAAAGAACTGTCCGGCGCCGGTTGCGATCAAAACGCCGGCAAATACGAGAAACCCGAGGACAATTTCGGCGACAATCTTGGTCGTGATGCCCATCAAGCCTTCGGTGCGGAACACATGCGCTTCGATCATCCGTTCGAAGGTATAGGGAATGCCCATCAGGAGGCCGGGAAAGTAATCGGCGACAAGTGGGTAAAGGCCCAGCAGGAGAACCACCAGCAAGAACGGGATCCCGCCAGAACGGCGCGCGATTTCCAGCATCAGGACCCAAAGGACCACGCCTGCGGGAAAGTTTGTCCAGCCTGCCTGTACGATGTCCCACGCATGGGTCGAGAACCACATGCTGATGCCAAGCGCGACAGCGGCGGCGATCACGTCATAAATCGGCACGCTGCGATGGTGGGGACGGGCGGGCAAGGCGATAAAAGCTGCGGCCAGAAAAATGCCGATAAAGAACCAGTAGTATTGCCCTTCGAGCAACCTTTTGCCGCCAATCGGCACACCAAACACATAGGCAAGCCCCATGCCGAGACCGCAAGCGCACAGCAGGACAAAGCCGATGCTGGTCCAAGAGAAAAGGGTGCCCAACCGTGTGATTTCGGAGGTGTGTTCGGCGTCGGTATCTGCATCAGAAGCCGTTTGTGTATGTGTGTCTGACATGTGGTGATCCCGGGCAAAAGGTAGGAAGAGAGGTGTCGTCAAGAGACGGAGCAGCGGACCGCTCCGTCGTTTGTCGGATCGATATACTGCTTAGAGACGCGAGCGGAACGCAGGTAGACCTTCGGTGTGCTTGGCCATCAGTTCCAAGAACGCTTCGTTCTCGAAATTGATCTCGATGCCTTGCTCCATCGCATCCTTCATGCCGGCGCGGCGGGCTTCGACCCATTTGTCCATCAGCTCAATGGCGGCGTTGTTCCAGACGTCGTCCTCGTCGGTCCACTGGCCGATTTCGCGCAGATATTTCACGGTGCCTTCGTGGATGGGCATCGGGTTGTTATCAAGATACCCGCGGAACAGATCGACAGACATACGCGCAGCCAGTGCATGTGACCCTTTGTAGGCGTCATGCGATTCATGGATCCATTTCGCCATGTTATACGCGAAATCCACCTCTGCTGTGGCGGGCACGGAATAGACAAAGTTCGACGTCATCGAGTTCACACCCTGCGCCGTCTTTACACCCAGCGAAATTTTGGTCGGGATCGTCATCGGGCGGTGGGCCAGATATCCGTCCCAGCCGGCTTTGTTTTCCGGGTCCATTTCCAGCCAGCGGATGCTGCCGGGGGCGCCTTCCATTTCGGACAGAACCGACGAGATCGGCGAGCAATAGGCAAGATCGGATTTGCCCTCGACAACAGAGCGGCAGTTTTCACCATAGCTGGAGGCCGGCACAAAGGTGATTTTCTCTGCCGCTTCTTCCGGTGTCAGACCGGCAAATGCAGGCAGCGCCTTGGTGATTGCCGTAACGATTGCAGGCGAGAAAACGCCGGACGTGATGCGCACGCCGCCTTTGCCGATATCTTCAAGAGACTTGAGGTCGGAATCGCCAGCGGTGACAAAACCCCAAGGCGTGTCGTTGTGATGCCACAGGATGCGCTGCGGCATCGGCTTGGCCGACGCATAGCCGCCAACGCCTTCGGTCTGGATCGCCATTTCAGAAGCGGAAAGCGAGGAAATCGCGATGTCTTCGCGGTCCGTCAGGCGCTTGAAACGCATGGGTTCGCTGTCTTCGGGAACGATCCGCACGGTGGTGCCGGTTTCTTTCTGAAGCGCCGGACCCCAGCCGTTTGTCGAGGCAAAGCTGCCGGAGGATGTGCCCGGTGTGCCGATGACCAAGAGGCGGGGCCATTCATAATCCTGCGCCATGGATGCTGTGCTCAGACCCAGTGTGACAAGGACGGAGCCGAGCCCCAATCGCATGAATTTGTTGGTATTTTTCATCTGTTCTACCTTTCCTGTTATGGTTTCTATTTATGTGGAGCGGCTTGATATGCGCAGACCTGTGCCCTTTGCGATCCGTCGGATAGACGTGTGCAGGGCTTGTGTTTTACGCAGACATAGATGTGGTGTGATTAGACAAGCCGGGCATCCTCCTCATGCCGTTCGGGCCTGTATCGCCGAGTGTAAAGTATCGGGCGACACAGCCGTCATTCGTTACGGTCGGTGCCCTTCTCCCGAGGGCGTACGACTCGATCTTGGGTCAAGGTTAGGAACAAATTTGGCAAGCCGCAATGCCGCTGGGCGGAACATAGTTCCACGTTTTGGAGTTGTGTCGCAGTGCGAAACGTAACGGCGATTTTCCCTTTAAAAACGTCAAATTCGGCTGAAATTACCTTACGTCCAAGCGGCTGTTGGATTTGCTGTGGATGGCTGTCTGGCAATGCGATGGAACGGGCGAGTTCGGGCGTGCTGATGCGGCTTGCCCGCTTGTTAATCCGGCTGATTAACGGATTGCGATCGTCATTGCCGGCGCAAAGCTGTTGATTGTGGCGACCGGCAGATGGATATTGCCTGATACCTTTCTTAACGGATTTGCACATGCGCGCGCTTCATACTGCCGATTGGCACATAGGTCAGACCCTGAACGGGTGGTCGCGCGAAGCGGAGCACGAAGTGTTTCTTGCCGCGATTGGCGAGGTTTTGGAGCGCGAAAAGATCGATCTGCTGTTGGTCGCGGGGGACATTTTCGACAACACAAACCCCTCTGGCGAAAGCCAGCGGTTGTTGTATCGCGCTCTGGCCGATTTCAAACGCCGCCGGCCAGCGCTGAGTGTGGTCATTTCAGGCGGCAACCATGATCCGGCTTTGCGTCTGGAGGCTCCGAACGACTTGTTGGAAGGGTTTGACATTCACACCGTTGGCACGCTGCGCCGCAGGGATGGCAAGGTTGATCTGGATGCGCATCTCATTCCGGTGAAGGATCAGGGCGGCGCGGTGGCGGCCTATGTTCTGGCGATCCCGTTCTTGCGGGCTGCGGATTTGACCGGCATCAGTTTTTCGCAAGGGCCCCAAGGCGTGTCCGTCATCGAGGCCGCCCGCCGGTTTCATCAGGAGATCACCGATGCGGCGACACAGATCGTTGGCGATGTGCCGTTGATCGCAACGGGTCATCTGCATTGCGCCGGTGGGTTGGAAAGCGAAGGGGCGGAGCGGCGGATTCTAATGGGCGGGGCGCATGCGGTGCCGCCGGACATATTTCCTGAACGGATTGATTACGTGGCTTTGGGACATCTGCACGGGCCGCAGAACCTTGATGGCGGGCGGGTGCGTTATGCTGGCAGCTGTTTTCCGCTGTCAGCCTCTGAAATACGTTATTCCCACGGCGTGACCGTGCTGGACATTGACGGGCGCGATATCACAACCACGCATGTCGATATTGGCTGGCCTGCGCCGGTGTTGCGCCTTCCCGAATCCGGCCTGACCACCCTTGCAGGGTTGGAGGCGGCACTGGCAGAAATCGAAGAGGTCGAAACGATCGGCCTGCGCCCGCTGGTCTATGTTGAGCTGGAGGCAGAGGACGCTCCGGCCGTTGTGATGGGCAAGGCCGAAGCATTGTTGCAAGACGCACCGGTCCGCCCTGCGGGGGTCCGTATTCATCGCCCCGCGCAGGACACGGAAAACAGGCCGGCCCCCCCCGTCGTGCCGCTGAGTGAAACCACCCCCGAAGCGTTGTTTATCCAAGCTTTCGAGGCCGCAAACGGGTTTATGCCCGAGGAACGACATCTGGCGGCGTTTCGCGATGTGGCGGGCGGGGTTTAGCGATGCGGATATTGTGTATTCGCGGCGAAAACATTGCGAGCCTTGCCAAACCGTTCGAGATTTCCTTGGATGCGGCACCGCTTTCTTCTGCCGGATTATTCGCCATCACCGGCGAAACGGGGGCGGGCAAATCCAGTATTCTGGACGCGATGTGCCTAGCGCTTTATGGCAGTTGCCCGCGTCTTTCGGGGGATGGTACGCGCGAAACGGTTACGGATATTGACGGGCATGATTTGCGGTCGAACGATCCGCGGATGGTGCTGCGGCGCGGGGCGGCGATGGGGCTGGCCGAGGTTACATTTCAGGCCGACGATGGCGAAACCTATACCGCTGCGTGGCAGGCGCGCCGGTCGCGGGACAAGATCGACGGGCGGTTGCAATCGGTCGAGCGCAGCCTGTTGCGCCTGTCGGACCAACAGATGCTGGAGACCCAGCTGACGCGCGTGAATGACAGGGTGGTTGCCCTGACGGGCCTGACCTATGACGAGTTCCGCCGCACGGTTCTTTTGGCGCAGGGCGATTTTGATGCGTTTTTAAGTGCCAAAACGGACGAGCGCGCGGCGATCCTTGAAAAGGTCACTGGCACCGGCATTTACCGCGAGATTTCGCGCGCGGTGTTTGAACGGCACCGGCAAGCCAAAAGCGACCTTGCCACATTACAGACGCGCCGCGCAGAGCATCATTTGCTGTCGGCAGAGGAGCGTGCGGAACTGGATGCGGCGCTGGACCGGCTGCAAAAAGAGCAGGACGCGGCAGCGGCGGCTTTGGCGCAGGTGCAGAAAGGGCTGGATCGTTACAAGGCGGTTGCCGACGCCCGCGCGGATCTGGAAACCGCCGCGCACCGCGCCAGACAGGCGCAGGAAGCGGTTGCTGCTTTGGCTCAGCAACGCCAATGGCTGGCGGCGTGGGACGATGCAAAAGGATTGCGCGCCGAGGTGCGTGAACGTAGCGAGGCGGGCCATGCGCTTGCGCAGGCGCGCAGGGATGTCGAGACGCGGTTCGCCGCACATCAGAGCAAAGAAGCAGAAGTCGCATCGGCGGAGACCCTGTTTCACGAAGCGGATGTGGCCCATCAACAGGCGGATGATGTGTTCAAGGCATTCGGGCCTGTCTGGACGGAAGCGGCGGACCTCGACAGCCAGATCGTGACGGCGGTGAAGGAACAAGCGGAGGCGGCAAAGGGAGTGGCGCAACGCGAGGCGGAAACAGCCGGTTGCGCGCAAGAACATGCGGATTTGACCGCGAAACAGGAAAATATGCGCGCAACGCTTGATGCGGATCAGCGCCGGATGGAACAGACGGCCGGTTACGATGTGCTTTTGGCTCATTGGACGATGCTGGAGGATCGGCTGAGCGCCCGTATCGCGGCGGTGGATCTTGCGGCGTCGTCACAGATGGAAACATCGCAACTGGCGCGGAGCATTGCGGGGGACGGGGCGCAACGCGCGCATTTGCAAGAAGAAATCCGGCAAGCCGCAGGGCGCATCGACGCCGCCCGCGCGGTGCAGGCCGGGATCAGGCAGGAACGCGAAAACCTGATCAAGGGGGACCCCGCGTCCCGCTTGGACGGTTTGCGCGCGGCATCGATGAATTTGCGCAGGCTGCAACAGGGCGCTGCTGAGGTCCGCCGTGCAGATGCGGAACTGGCCGCGTCACAGGGCAGGTTGGTCACGGCGCAAAACGCGTTAGAGACGCATCGCGAAACGGTGACGTCACAGAGGGCCAAGCGCGATGTGGCGCGGGGTGTTATCGCGCGGCTTCGCCAGCCCTCTGCGGCGGCAACGGCCGCTGCATCGCGCGAGGCCGCAGCAATGCGGTTGCATCTGGTGGCGGGGGAGCCCTGTCCGGTGTGTCAGTCGACATCGCATCCGGTGATGGCGGACAGCGATATCGCCAAACTGGCAGAGGCGTTGCGAAAAGAGCTGGCTGACGCGCAGCAAGAGCATGATGCGGCCGAGGCCCTTGTGAACAAGGCGATGAGCGAAGCAGACGCAGCGCAGGCAATGATCGCCGGAGAAACATCCGCAAGGCCAAAGCTGGACAAGGATATCGAGCGGGCGATTGCGCAATTTGCAGATGCGCTTGAGCCGTTGCAGAACGCGCCATTTGCGGCAGATGTGCCGCATGATCCGCGCAGCGATGATGGCGCGTTCGAAGCGGTGTTCGCGCAGATGGACACCAGACAGGCCAAGGCGGAGGCGGACCTAGCGCGGCTGGCTGAATTGAATGAACACCATGACGGGGCGGCCCGCGCGATTGATGCGGCGCGGGACCAAAGCGCCAGTTGCGAGGCGCAGATCAGAGAGATTGACGGACGCGTTTCCGATACGGAGAAAAAGATCGCAGCGCTAAAGCAAACTGTCGAAACGGCGCAAAAGACTGTGGTGGATATTGATCAGCGACTGCGACCGATTCTGGCGCCGACCGGTCTGGACGTGGAACAGTTCGGTCGGGAGGGCGCAGGTGCGTTGCAGGCGCTGCGCGAGAACATCGCAGGGCTGAGCGAGGTGCAGGCCTCAATTGCAAAAAGGCGCGAGGACGTTGCCGGTATCAGCGCGAAACTGGCGACAGCGGCTGCGGCGTTAAACGCGGCGCAGGCCAACCTTGAAACCGCCAAAAAGGTGGAAGAGGGCCGCATTGGCACAGTGGAGAGATTAAAAGCTGCACGCGCTGATTTGTTGGAGGGGGAAGAGACCAACACGCATCGCACCCGTACCAATGAACGACGGCTCGCGGCGCAAAAGGCGGCAACGGCTGCGCAATCAGCACTGGGTGATGTTCGCACAGCCGCGGCATTGGCGAAAAATGCTTGGGAGGCGGCGAGGGAAACAGCGCTGAAAGCCGAAGCGCGGGCGGCAGCGGCGCAAGAGGCGCTGGTTGAGGCCTGCACTGCCGCAGGGCTTGACCCCGAGCGGGTTGTTGAATTGCACGGCAGCGACGCGCAACTGGTGCAGGACCGCCGCAAGGCGGTGCAGGATTCCGACACCGAAGCCGCAAAGGCCGAAGGGGCGCATAAGGAACGGGACGGCGCGGTGCAGCGATTGCTGGCGCAGGGGATGCCAGAAACGCCCGAAGGTGAGCTGGCGGCGCAAAAAGAGGAAATAGAGGCGCAGATCAAGGCGCACGGCGAGGCACGGGGGCGGCTGGCCGAACGGCGCGATGCGGACCGCGCAGCGGCCAAAGCGCTGTCGGGGCTGGAGCACGAAATCGACGAAGCGCGTAAAGTATTCGAGACTTGGCTGGCTGTCAGCGATGCAATCGGCTCTGCCAAGGGGGACCGTTTTGCGCAGATCGCCCAAGCCGTGACACTTGCCATGCTGGTCGAGCGGGCGAACCACCATCTGGATGATCTGAAACCGCGATACCAGTTGCGGGTGGCGTCAAGTGATCTGGCGCTGCATGTGATCGACCGTGACATGGCCGGGGATGCGCGACCGACCCGTCTGATGTCCGGTGGCGAGCGATTTCTTATTTCGCTCGCCCTTGCGCTGGCCCTGTCGGGCATGGGAAATCGCGGAGCATTGGTGGGAACGCTGTTTATTGATGAAGGGTTCGGATCGCTTGATGCGGACAGTCTGGATCTGGCCATCGACGCGCTGGAACGGCTTCAGGCGCAGGGGCGCACCATTGGCGTGATCAGTCACGTTCAGGCGATGAAAGACCGCATTCCCGTGCAGGTACAGGTTTCCAAAACCGGCGGCGGCGCAAGCGAGGTGACGCTGGTCACGCGGTAAGCTGCCGTGCGGTGCCGTCAGGCGGGCGGCTTGCCGATTGGTTGGAAACTGTCGAACGGGGTGCCGGTGACCTCTTCGAATTCGGCAGCGTCCCAGAAACCGATCAGGATGCCCGTGCCGGCGGCATTGTGCTGGCTGGCCAAGACTTCGGCGGTGGCGGTGATGCGGGTGTGGTGCTGCAATGCCCATGTGGTCAGGGCGCGTTCCATTTCGGCGCGAGCTGTCACATGTTCCGGTGCATCCGAGCTGCCGATATCGCGCAGCTCTTGCGGGTCCGTTTCAAGATCGAACATCACCGGCGCAAAGCCTTCGCAGCGGATATATTTCCAGCGCCCGTCATGGATCATCACGGTGCGCGCGTCCTCTTGCCGGACGCCCAGTTCCTGCGCCATTTCAAAGCTGGAATAGTCATGTTCGCTGATCGCAAAGCGGCGCGAAAATCCTGATGTGCCATGCAAAAGCGGGGTCAGGTCGCGCCCTTCAAGGATGTGGGGTTTAGGGGCACCGCCAAGGGCCTTGAGGAAGGTCGGCGCAAGGTCGATCATTTCGATCAGTTCACCGGATCGCGTGCCGCGCGTCGCGTCGGCCTGCGGGCGGGGATCGGCAATGATCAGCGGTACCTTGACGGCGACCTCGTGATAGAAATCCTTGTCGCCCATCCAGTGGTCGCCCATGTAATCGCCGTGATCCGAGGTAAAGGCGATGATGGTACTTTCGCTAAGACCCGTTTCATCCATCCACGCGAACAGGCGGCCCAGATTGTCATCCAGTTGCTTGATCAGCCCCATGTAGGCAGGGATCACATGTTCGCGCACATGATTGCGGCTGAAGCTTTTGCAGACGCGGGCGTTTTGGTAGGCGCGCAGCAAGGGGTGATCGACTGTGCGCTCTGCGTCCGAGCGGATCGGGTCAACAATATGTTCGCTGCCGTACATGTCATGATAGGGCGCGGGCACGATATATGGCCAATGGGGTTTGATATAGCTCAGGTGACACATCCATGATGTGCCGTCTTTTTGCGCCTCTGTCATAAAGTCGATGGCGCGGTTGGTCATATAGGCGGTTTCGGAATGTTCTTCGGGTACATTCGCAGCAAGGCGGGAGTTTTTCAGCAGCCACGCCGACATCAGTTCGCCGTCTTCATCAAGGCCTGAATTGGCGAAGTCCTCCCAAGGGTTATCGGATTTATAGCCAAGGCTGACGAGATAATCGTCATAGGCCGACCAGCGCTGGCGGGCGCTGTCGGGATGCAGACCGTCGTCGCGTTCAAAGGCTTCGAACCCGCATTCGGAAACCCGCACGCCGATTTCACTGGCGGGATCAATGCCCAGCCACGCCATCCCCTCCTGATCCGCCGTCATATGGGTTTTGCCGACCAGCACCGCGCGCGCGCCCGCTTCGCGCAGATGATCGCCAAGGGTCGGTTCGCCGACCCGAAGGGGCATGCCGTTCCAGGTCGCGCCGTGGCTGCGCACATATCGTCCGGTATAGGCAGACATGCGCGAGGGGCCGCAGACCGGCGATTGCACGTAAGCCTTGTCGAACTGGACACCACGTTTGGCGAGGGCATCAATGTGGGGCGTGTGCAGATGCGGATGGCCATAACAGCTGAGGTAGTCAAAGCGCAGCTGGTCGGCCATGATCCAAAGAACGTTGGGGGTGCGGGACATCAGGCGGTTTCGCTTTCGATCATAGAGGGCGGAAGATGTCGCAGCGGGCTGTCGCTTGGGCTAGGCCGGTTTGACGTTTCGCCGGTTTAGTCGTCCGGCGTGCCAGTGGCCAGATCCTGCACGATGTCGCGCAGTTCTTCCAGACCTTCGACTTGTTGCTCCATCAGCCGTACCCGAGTGACGTCAAGCGCACTGACATCGCCGGCAAGCGAGGTCCAGACGTCACCGTCAAAGATGGCTGCGCCATAAGCACCTGCCAGCAGCATGACGTTTTCGTTGGCGTCAATGTGTGGTAAATGAACCGGCGCGTTCGGATCACCGGCAAAGGGTGCCGGTACCCAGCTGTTTTCCTTGAAATCAAAGGTGAATAATCCGGCGTCAATGGCCCCGTAAAGCACATCCTTGAACCAGCACAGGTTCATGCCGGGCAAGGCGTTTTGCACCTGCGGTGCGAGGACGACAAAACCCTCGCGCCCGCCCAGCAGCAATTCGCCCTTGGTCCCTGACACGAAAACCTGACCATCGGGCGTGCAACAGATGTCATGGGCGCGAAACGGCGCCCAAGGCACATCTTCAAAGAGTTCTGTGGGAAGCGGGACTTGTCTGAAATCGGTACCGTTCCAGTGCTCGATGCCGGGTTTGCGGTCTGTGGCATTGCTGTCGTAAGGGCCAGCGTACCACATGAAGATGTCTGCGTCGCTGAACCCGTCAAACGGACCAAAGGCGCCAAGGTCGGTTTCCCGACTGACAAAGGGCACATGGTTGAAGACGGTCCAAGCATCGGGCGCGTCGCGGCGCAACAGGGACCGCCCGTCGCCGCAGATATAAAAGTGATCGCCGATGAAGCGCAGGCGATTTGCGCCGCGCACCTCTACGGGATGTTCCTTGCCACGGGGGCCATCGGGAAAGGTGAAGGCAGTGATATTGCCCATCGCATCCGTGAACAGCGCCTGAGGCGCGCCTTGCGCCGTCTGCCCGCCTGCAACACGGGCGAAGTCAAAGCCGCCGTCATATTGCTTGCCACCCCATGTGCCGGCGTTCAGATCGCAAAACACCAGTCGATTGTGGTATTTTGCAGGTGGCTTGGGGCCAGTATAGGTTTCATCCCAATTCGCGCCGAACGCAAATATGCCATCGTCGACAACCGCCGCCGAGACAATCGACAATCCCGTCAACGAGTCCTGCCATGTCTTACTCATTGTGGTTTTCCTCGTTTAGAAGTCACTTTCGGTGGGGCTGCTTGTCGGGGCTCTGCCGTTGCGGTCCAGCGTGTTCGGTGTGCAGCCCAAGGTGTCGTAGTAGCGTTCAAGTTGTTCCTTGATGCAGTCCTCGCGGCAGTGATCGCCAACACCGCTGTCGCTTAGCGAATCCGCTGCGGCATTCACGCCGTCTTGCATGGTCATCGGCTGCCCCGGCGGATGTCTTCGGGTCAGAATGCCGTTGAGCGCGCTATGGATGGCACCGTGGCTGCCCTGACTGCTGTTGACCCCTTCGACACAGACGGTTGGTGCCGCGCTGTGGTTATAGTTGGGGCAATTCGCCATCATCGCTTCGGGGATCAGGTGGTGTTTTGTCTGGCCCGGACAACATCCGCGGCTGTCGGACAGGTCCATCGGACCGGTGTCAAACAAACCCGGGGTGCCGCTGCCGCCCTGGTTCATGCTTGAGGGACCTTGGGTTCTGGTATTCTGGTAGGGCACGAGGAAACACTTGCGCCAGCGCAGGCAATCGTTGGCCGCTGCCGCAACTTGCATGGCGTTGGAAATGTCGGTTTGGGCCCGCGCCAAGGCTTCGGGATCCTGCGCCGCTTGCAAAACCGCTTCGGCGTTACCGCGAATGGTGGTCAGGGAATCAAGCATGCTGTTGATCTGGCGACCGGACCGGAACACATCCAAGGCCCCCGAAAACAGGTTCCATACCCCCGAGACCACGGTGAGCGCGGTTGCGCCCACGGCGCAGACGCCACCGCCCACGGCAGCACCGGGAACCGCCCCGACGCCAGCAGTCGGCGTGCCAGCGACAGCTGCGCCCCCGGCAGCGCACAGACCGGTCACCGCATAGCGTCCCGCCGTCGCCGCGCCCCAGCGTTGAAGCCGTTCCGCTGCGATATCAAAACCTGCATCAATCGCGTAATCTGTGATGTCCTGAAACATGGTGTCGGCCAGATCGTTTAACTGCTCCATCCGCTCGGTGATGTTTTCACTGTTCAGTTTCAGCAAGGCCGCGCCGCAGTGTTCGTCTTTCCACGTCATGTTGCGGACCTGAACCGCGCGCCGTGGCCGGTTGTTTCTGGGGCGGCGGTTGTTGTAGCGTTCGCGGCCCTGCACAAAGCGGTTGTTCTGGCGATTGCCGATGCCACATTCGCTGTTGATCCGGCGGCGCTCGCGGTTGCAATCCTCGGGGCCACCGGGGCAGTGTTCGCAAAACCCGCCGGCGGTGTCGTTGTTAAAACCAACCGCTGATCTGGCGTCGAATCGACCGCGTGCCATCAGGTGTCTCCGTTGTTGTCGTTGTCAGGCGCTTCCGGTGTCTCCGGTTCCGATTGCCATGCTAACGCAGGTTGGATCACATTTTCTATGAAAGATGTCCGAAGGGCCGAGGCGACATCGGTATCGGGCAATCGCTGGCGGTTTTGCAATGCGGGTAGGGCCCAGTCGTGTAACGGGTCGGCGTCAAAGGACTGGCCGATGAGAAACGCGATGCGGCAAAACCAGACACGCGCGCCGTGATCCTTGATGCCCAGTGCAGCGGCGCGTTTGCCTGCGCCCAGAATATGTTCGCGCAGGGCATCCGGTGCCAAATGCGATACCTTTTCCGGCCAAAGTGCAGCCATATCCGCGATCACGGGCGCAAAGGTGCCATCATCCGGCGGTGGCGGGGGCAGGGCCAGAAATCGCGCATATGCCGGTTCGGGGAAGATCGCATCCGCGTCCGGCCCCATCACAAATTCGCAATACTCGGTATAGGTGTTCCACAGGTCGTCAATCATCTCGTTGGTGAGATAGGAGCCGTCGTTCACGATATCGCGCGCCCATGGCAAGGCCGGATCGGTAAAGAAATAGGCCCCCAGCGACACTGCGATATTGCTAAACAGGAACAGCGCGCGTTCGCTTTCCAGATCAAAGGACTGACCGTGTTCAACAGCGGTCGTGGCGGCCTGAAACAGCGTTGTGCGCGTGCGACCTGCGACAACGGGGCCGCGATATCCGGGCAATTCATCAACCACCCGGCTGATAAAGCGGTGCATGGACGTATTTTCCAATGCCAGCATTTGTTCGCGCGAAAAGCGGATCATGCCACATCCTTTTGCAAGCGGGACAGTTGGCACAGCTCGCCCAAGGCGTTTTCAAACACAAACAGGTCGATCACCTCGCCGAAGATCGTACCGAGCTGGTCGTCGAACAGAGTTTCGGCCAGCATGCACAGAACGCGCGGATCAAAGAAACGCAAAATACAAAGCTCGCCGTCCGGATCCTCCACATAAAGGTTTTGTTTAAGGTGGGGAACAAGTGCGTCCGGCGCGGCGGTGGCAAAGACAATACTTGCAATGCCCTTGCCCCAAAAGCTGTGAAAACTCTCAAGGATAACGCGATGGTCCGAACAGGTGACCAACCGTGGCGCTGCATCAAGGAGGTCTGCATCGGTGTCTTCGGGAAACAGCGGGAAAATCTGTTCGCCTTGTTGGCCCAGATCGTCGAGGAGCGCGCCCCCCGACAGCCCGTCAACAAGCAGATAGGGCGTCCCGCGGGGGTGTTTTAACGCCTGAACAAGATCGTCGTACCCATCGGCGAATGTCTTTGCTTTTTGCGGGCATAGGAACACCAGCGGATTGCCCAGTGCGGAGGCCGCGCGCAGGCTGTCAACAACAGGGTGGCCACTGCCGGGACGTATGAAAGATCGTTTCTGCGGCATTGATCGGTAAATGTCCGGTTTTGGGTCTGCTCTACAGGCTTACAAAGACCAAAATACGGAAAGTTGTCCAGTGCCGATTGGGGCATTGTTAGCACGGGCGCTGGGTGGTGAAGTTGAGTTTTGCTGGAATGATTTACGGCTTCATTGTTCTTGCGGAACAGTTTTCGAAGCGGGGGCTTTTCAGAAGAAAAGCCTTGGTGGAGCATAGCGGGATCGAACCGCTGACCTCCTGCATGCCATGCAGGCGCTCTCCCAGCTGAGCTAATGCCCCGTTTGACCAATGGCCTAGGGTAGTGGCGCGTGACTAGAGCCAAGCGCGGGCGGGATCAAGAGGAAAATCCGTCCTGAACCCGCCTTTCGTTCATTTAGTCGTCGTCGGGCGCTGCAACGTCGGCGAGATCGTCCAATGGAACGGTATCATCGTCGTCGTCATCATCGTCCAGAATATCGTCGTCGAGATCTACATCAACGTCGTCATCATCGTCGAGTACGACATCCTCGTCGACATCGTCCTCCATCTTCTTGGCCTTGGCTGTCACGGCATCCTCGGCATCGGCTGCGATCATCCGCGATTTGGATGCGTCGATCTCAAGCACTTCGCCGGTGTACGGGCTGACGATAGGATCTTTGTTCAGGTCGTAGAACCGCTTGCCCGAGGTTGGGCAAAGACGTTTGGTTCCCCATTCTTCCTTGGGCATGAAACACCCCTTCTTGGTAAATTGCGTTTGCGTGGTGATGTTGGTCTAGCTGATTCAGGGCAAGTGCCATATGAGGGGGGGATAGTCAAAGGCTTTAGCCCCAAGTTGCGATGTGAGACGCCCCGTTGAGCGATATCTTTCTGCCCGGTAGCCCCCCGATCGGGCTGATTTTGCGTCGATCTGCGCGCGCAAGGCGGATCACGTTGCGCATTTCCCAACTGGACGGGCGGGTGACGCTGACGATTCCCAAACGGCTTGCCGCGCGGGAGGCCGTGGCCTTTGCCCAGTCCAAAGAGAGTTGGATCCGGAAGCATCTGGAGGCGCGCGGGGCAGATATCTGCGTCGGGCTTGGGTCAGAGCTGCCCGTGGGCGGGCAGATGTTGCGTGTTGTGGCAGGCAAGGGGCGGTCGGTGCGGATTGGCGCGGATGAAATTGCCGTGCCAGGGGCTGCGGATCGTGTGGGCGCGCGGCTGGGTGCCTATCTGAAACAGGTGGCGCGTGATCGGTTGGCGGGGGCTTGCGATGATTATGCGGCGCTGCTGGGCCGGCCCTACAACCGCATCACCATGCGCGATACGAGGTCACGCTGGGGATCGTGTACCAGCGATGGCGGTCTGATGTTTTCGTGGCGTTTGATTATGGCTCCGCCCGAAGTGCTGGATTATGTCGCGGCCCATGAAGTCGCGCATCTGGCGGAAATGAATCATTCGCCGGCGTTCTGGGCGGGGGTCGAGCGGATTTACGGCCCCTATAAAGCGCCGCGCGGCTGGTTGCGTAAAGAGGGTAACCAGCTGCACCGGTACAAGTTTTAAGCCAGTTTAAGCGTGGCGATACCGGCGATGATCAGGCCGATGCCCGCAAGGCGCTGCACTGTTGCACCATCGCCAAACAGAATCATGCCGGTCAGGGCCGCTCCGACGACGCCGATGCCTACCCAGACGGCATAGGCCGTCCCCAGTGGCAGGTCTTTCATCGCGGCGGCCAACAGCCAGAAGCTGGCAAAGGCGGCCACCGCAGTCAGAACACTTGGCCCGATCTTTGTGAACCCGTCGGAGGCTTTCATCGAGGTGGCCCAGACGATTTCAAGGAGACCCGCGATGACAAGCAAGAACCACGGTGACGACATTT
Source organism: Sulfitobacter geojensis (assembly GCF_000622325.1). Classification (NCBI taxonomy): domain Bacteria; kingdom Pseudomonadati; phylum Pseudomonadota; class Alphaproteobacteria; order Rhodobacterales; family Roseobacteraceae; genus Sulfitobacter; species Sulfitobacter geojensis. The sequence continues at coordinate 3,651,102 of NZ_JASE01000005.1, read as the reverse complement.
CAATTCCTTTTTGAAAACGGGAGGGCAGGACAGATCAGGGTCTGTGATCCGCCCGCACGTTCGGGCGCGCGGGGGCAAAGGTCAAGGCGATGTCGTGCAAATCTTGTTGACCGGCGCGGCGGTTGTGATCACAAGGGCGCATGGCCATGACTGCCCGCCCTTCCGACGCCACCACTGTGGCCCATGACCGCGTGTTCCGGCACCTGCGCAGCCGTATCATGCATGGCGATCTGCCGCCCGGTCAGGCATTGACCCTGCGCGGCATCGCAAAGGATTACGAAGTTTCGATGACACCTGCACGCGAAGCGGCACGGCGGCTGGTCGCCGAAGGGGCGCTGACCATGTCGAATTCGGGGCGTATCGCCACACCGGAGCTGAGCAACGACCGGATCGAAGAACTGGCGGCGCTTAGGGCATTGCTGGAGGTGGAGCTGGCAAGCCGCGCCTTGCCGCGCGCGCATATGGCGCTGATCGAGCGGATGCAGACGATCAATGCGGTGATTGCCGATGCCGTCCAACGCGGCGATGCGGTGGCTTACATCCGCACCAACCTTGAATTTCACCGGACCCTCTATTTGCGGGCCCAAGCGCCGGCGATGCTGGCTATGGCCGAAACGGTCTGGTTGCAAATGGGGCCGACGATGCGGTCGCTTTACGGGCGTCTTAGGCGGACCGAGCCGCCGCAGTTCCACAGGTTGATAATTGCCGCGCTCAAGGCCGGGGACGAACCGGGGCTGCGGTTGGCCGTGCGTTCGGATGTCACGCAGGGGCTAAGGATGCTGGCGGGTTGACCTGCGGGCGCTTGTTTTGCATATCTGCTGGCATGTCTATGACAACAAATACCCGTTATTACCGCCGCTTCCCCTGAAAGCGACCCTTTTCCCTATTGTAGAAAAACCAGCCGCCACTTGCGCGGTTTTTTCGTTTGTGGCGTCCGGTTCGGAGATCTCAAATGAACGATATTCTGATCAGAGAAATACGGGAGGCGGATCTGCCTTCCGTTTTGGACATGGTCCGCGGATTGGCCGCGCATCATGGTGACGTGGCACAAGTTACGTTGGGCGATCTAAGGCGTGATTGTCTGGGCGATGTGCCGTGGTTGCGGGTTCTCGTGGCGGGCAAGGCGGGCGCCCTGTTGGGGTACGCTGCCCTTTGTCCCTTAGCACAAATGCAGTTCGGGGTACGCGGGATGGACCTGCATCATCTGTTTGTCACGGCGCAGGCACGGGGGAGTGGCGTCGGGCGTGCCTTGATCGACGCGTCGACCGCCCTGACCAAATCGCTGGGGTGCCGGTATATGACCGTCGGCACGCATCCTGATAACACAGCAGCTGCGTAAGTGTACCGTGCAGCGGGGTTCGACTGTTCGCCGCCCCCCGGTCCGCGTTTTCGGGTGAAATTTTAGGCGGCGAGACCCTTGCCGCCGATATCGAGGTATTTGCGGCGACGGTCCGCGATCAGGGATTTGGCGTCCTTGCCGCTTAGGTCCTTCAGCATGCCGGTAATCGCCTTGCGGACCGACTGAATCGCGGCTGCGGGATCGCGGTGCGCGCCGCCTTTGGGTTCGGGGATGATCTGGTCGGTGACGCCGAGCTTGCGCAGATCGTCAGCGGTCAAACGCATGGCTTCTGCCGCTTCGCGCATTTTCTCGCTGTCTTTCCAAAGGATTGATGCGCAGCCTTCGGGCGTGATCACAGAGTAAACGGAATGTTCCATCATCGCGACGCGGTTGGCGGTGGCAAAGGCAACGGCGCCGCCGGAGCCACCCTCACCGATGATTACGCTGATCAGGGGCACACCGATTTGCAGGCATTTCTCGGTCGAGCGGGCAATCGCTTCGGACTGGCCGCGTTCCTCGGCACCTTTGCCGGGGTAAGCACCGGGGGTGTCGACCAAGGTGATCACCGGCAGATTGAATTTGCCGGCAAGTTCCATCAGGCGCACGGCTTTGCGGTATCCTTCGGGGCGGGCCATGCCGAAATTGCGTTCGATGCGGGATTTGGTGTCATTGCCTTTTTCGTGGCCGATCACCACGACCGGCTGGTCGTTGAACCGCGCCAGACCGCCCATAACGGCCAGATCGTCCGCAAAATTACGATCACCGGCCAATGGCGTATATTCGGTGAACAATTCCTCGATGTAATCCTTACAGTGAGGACGGTTGGGATGGCGGGCCACCTGGCACTTGCGCCAAGGTGTCAACGATCCGTAAAGGTCATCGAGGATTTTCGCGGCTTTGGCATCCAGTGCCTTGGCCTCGTCGGTGATATCCATTTCCTCGTTCGCGCGGGCGAGGGCGCGCAGCTCTTCTGCTTTGCCTTCGATTTCGGCTAATGGTTTTTCAAAATCGAGATACTGGGTCATCGTTCACTCCGCCTTTGCGATTGCCCTTATATGGCGGCTGTGCAGCAGGTTTGCAATCTGTCAGCCCATTTGTAGCAGAGGATAAAGGGAAGCGAGCAACAAGGCGGCCATCGTCCAGTTGAACAGACGCAAACGCACGGGGTTTGTCAGGATGCGCGCCATCTGTTGGCCCATCACGGTCCAGATGCACACCGATGGCAGGTTGACTGTGACAAAGCACAAGGCACCGATGAGCAACATCCAAACCCCGCTGTCGGCGATGTAGACGGTGATCGCAGTCAGCGCCATGGCCCACGCCTTGGGGTTGACCCATTGAAAGGCGGCGGCTTGCAGGAAGGTCATGGGGCGGCTGCCTGCGTCGCGTTCCTTGATCGGGGCGGCATTGGCGATCTTCCACGCCAGATAGAGCATGTAGGCGACGCTTGCAATTTTCAGCAGGGTATAGCTGTGCGGAAAACGGTCGAAGACTTGGGCAAGGCCGAGACCGGTCAGCACGATCATCACCCCGAAGCCGACAGATATTCCAAGCATATGCGGCAAGGTGCGGCGAAAGCCGTAGTTGGCCCCCGATGCCATAAGCATCAGGTTGTTCGGTCCCGGCGTGCCGGAGCTGACAAAGGCGAAAAGCGCAAGCGCGGGGAGGGTGTCGAGGGTCATGGCGCGAACCATGGCAGGGTTCCTGCCCTATTACCATAGGACAGGAACATCTTTGCAACCGGTGTCAGCCTGCCAGCATTTCGGACTGGTGCACGATCACTTCGGCCTGTTTGATGCTGGCGATATCGACCAGGCGGCCCTTGTAAACCGTCGCGCCCTCGCCGTTGGCTTTGGCCGTTTCCATCGCGGCCAGAATTTCGCGGGCTTCGGCCACGGCTTCGTCGGAGGGGGTGAAGACCTCGTTCGCCAAGGCGATTTGTTTGGGGTGGATGGCCCATTTCCCGACCATGCCAAGCGTGGCAGAGCGGCGGGATTGGGCGCGGTAGCCTTCGTCATCCGAGAAATCGCCAAACGGCCCATCGACGGGCAGCACGCCATGGGTACGGCACGCGGCGACGATGGCGGCCTGCGCCCAGTGCCACGGGTCGGACCAATGCTGTGTGCCGTCGCGCAGCATATAATAGTTTTCCTGCGTGCCGCCGATACCGGTGGTCTGCATGCCCATGGAGGCCGCAAAGTCGGCCGCACCCAGGCTCATCGCCTCAAGGCGGGGGGAGGAGGCGGCGATTTCCTCGACGTGGGCGATGCCGGCGGCGGATTCGATGATCACCTCGAAGGCGATCTTTTTACTGCGGCCTTTTGCGGCCTCGATCGCCGTGACCAGCGCATCGACGGCATAGACATCTGCGGCGCAGCCGACCTTGGGGATCATGATCTGGTCAAGACGGTCGCCGGCGTTTTCCAAAAGCTCGACCACGTCTTTGTACCAATACGGCGTATCCAATCCATTGATGCGCACGGAAAGCGTTTTATTGCCCCAATCCACAGTGTTGATGGCGTCGATGACGTTCGTGCGCGCGATATCCTTGTCCGTCGGGGCAACAGAATCCTCGAGGTCAAGGTTGATCACATCCGCCGCAGAGGCGGCCATCTTTGCAAAGAGTTTGGTGTTGGAGCCGGGGCCGAAAAGCTGGCAGCGGTTCGGGCGGGCAGGGGCAGCAGGTTGAAGGCGGAATGACATGAGGAGATCCTTGGCGAAAGATTGTTGCGGGATGTTGCTGTTACGGAGGTATTAAATTGCGCGGAGTGCTGCAAGGGTCATTTCGCACGTGCAGCATTTGTTGTTGGCATCTAGCGCAATGAATGTGCGCCATACGGTATATGAGCGCACAATTCTTGCATTCGCTTGGCTGGTGCCCGCAAAGTTGCAAGCGAATTGCGCTGTAGATTGCTCAATATGAGGCGAAACCCTCTGCCGGAGTATATCCCATGATCCAAACACCATATTTGCTTTTCCTCGGCGACGCGCCTGATCAATTGTCCGCCAAGGTCGCGCAGGGCATCAAGGACTGGCGTCCTGACAATGCCGTTGGCCAGTTTCGTATGGAAGGCTGTCAGGCCGATGTGGGGCTGAAGGACCTGTCGCTGCAAGAGGCGAAAGATGCCGGAGCAAAGACGCTGGTGATTGGTGTCGCCAACCGCGGCGGCGTGATTTCGCAGGCCTGGAAGGAAGTGTTGGTCGAGGCGTTGGGCATGGGGTTTGATCTGGCGTCGGGCCTGCATAATCTTCTGGCCGAAGAAGGTGATCTGGTGGCGGCATCACAGGTGAGCGGGCAGACCTTGCATGATGTGCGGGTGCCGAACGTGCAGTATCCGATTGCGGACGGGAAAAAGCGCACGGGCAAGCGGGTGCTGGCCGTCGGGACGGATTGTTCAGTGGGCAAGATGTATACCGCATTGGCGCTGGACGAGGCGATGCGCGAAAAGGGCATGAAAAGCACGTTCCGCGCGACAGGACAGACGGGCATTCTGATCACCGGTTCCGGTGTGCCGCTGGATGCGGTCATTGCAGATTTCATGGCTGGTGCGGTGGAGTATCTGACGCCGGACAATGACGCGGACCACTGGGATATTATCGAGGGGCAGGGCAGCCTGTTTCACGTCAGCTATTCCGGTGTGACGATGGCGTTGATCCATGGCGGCCAGCCCGATGCGCTGATTATCTGTCACGAGCCGACACGCGAACACATGCGCGGCTTGCCTGATTATAAACTGCCGAGCATGCAGGCGGTGAGCGATATGGCGTTGACGCTGGCACGTGTTGCCAATGCGGGGTGTCAGGTTGTTGGCATTTCGGTGAATACACAGCATATGTCGCAGGATGAGGCGACAGCCTATCTGGAGAAAGTAGAGGCCGAGATGGGCCTGCCTGCTGTTGATCCTTTCCGCGATGGTGCGGGGCGTTTGGCGGATGCGATCGCGGCTCTTTGACACCTGCGCGGTTTGAGGGTGCGGACAGTATATAAGGCCAAAAAGAGGGGCAAGAGATGCGTATTGAAGTGACGCCGGATGTGTTCAAGCTGGCGGAAGTATTCACCATCAGTCGCGGATCACGCACCGAGGCCAAGGTGCTGACCGTGCGGATAACTGAGGACGGTGTGACGGGCTGGGGAGAGTGTGTGCCCTATGCCCGTTATAGCGAAACGCTGGAGTCAGTGACGGCACAGATTGACGGGCTACGCGGGAATGTGACGCGTGAGGGTTTGTATGATCTGCTGCCCGCAGGTGCCGCGCGCAATGCGGTGGATTGCGCGTTGTGGGATCTGGAGGCCAAGCAAGCGGGCAAACGGGTTTGGGAACTGGCCGGACTGGCGGCACCCAGGCCGGAGATCACGGCGTTTACCCTGTCGTTGGCAGAGCCTGCACAGATGCAGGCACAGGCGGCGAAGCACGCGCATCGCCCGCTGCTCAAGATCAAACTGGGAACGCCCGATGACATGCCGCGGCTTGAGGCGGTGCGGGCAGGGGCCCCGAAATCGACAATTATCATCGACGCGAATGAAGGATGGTCAGCGGACATTTATGCTGAACTAGCGCCGCATCTGCTGCGCCTTGGGGTGGCCTTGGTTGAACAGCCCTTGCCGGCGGGCGAAGACGACGCCTTGATCGGGATGGCACGGCCGGTGCCGGTTTGCGCGGATGAATCTGCACATGATTGCAGTACATTGTCGAAGCTTGAGGGGAAATATGATGTTGTAAACATCAAGCTCGACAAGACCGGCGGTTTGACCGAGGCGCTGAAGCTGCGGGCGGCGGCGCTGGCGCAGGGCTATGACGTTATGGTCGGGTGCATGGTGGGATCGTCGCTGGCGATGGCTCCCGCGACGCTGGTTGCGCAGGGCGCAAAGGTGGTTGATCTGGACGGTCCGCTTTTGCTAGGCGAAGATCGCGAGCATGCATTGAAATTTGACGGGGACGGGGTGCACCCGCCCGCCGCGGCGCTTTGGGGATAAACGATGAGAACAGTCTATGTGAACGGTAGCTACCTGCCGGAGAATGAAGCGCAGATTTCGATCTTTGACCGCGGTTTTCTGATGGCGGACGGTGTTTATGAAGTGACATCGGTACTGGATGGCAAGTTGATTGATTTCGACGGTCATGCGGTGCGGCTTAGCCGTTCGTTGAACGAGCTGGAAATGCGCAACCCGATCAGCAAAGGAGACCTGCTAGAGGTGCATCGCGAGTTGGTGCGGGTGAACGAAATCGACGAGGGTTTGATCTATCTCCAGATCACGCGCGGCTCTGACGGCGACCGTGATTTTGCTTTTCCCGATCCTGAAACGACCGAGCCTACAATTGTGTTGTTCACGCAGAACAAGCCGGGGCTGGCGGATAGCCCCGCGGCGAAAAAAGGTGCCAAGATCATTTCGATCGAAGACATTCGTTGGGGCCGTCGCGACATCAAAACTGTGCAACTTCTCTACCCTTCCATGGGCAAGATGATGGCCAAGAAAGCCGGTTGCGATGATGCGTGGATGATCGAAGATGGTTTTGTCACCGAAGGCACCTCCAACAACGCCTATATCGTTAAGGGCAATAAAATCATCACGCGCGCGTTGAGCAACGACATCCTGCACGGGATCACCCGAGCGGCTGTCCTGCGCTTTGCGAAAGAAGCGCAGATGGAAGTGGAAGAACGCAACTTTACCATTGATGAGGCCAAAGAGGCGGATGAGGCGTTCACCACCTCTGCCAGCGCCTTTGTGATGCCAGTGGTCGAGATTGACGGCGTTGCGTTGGGCGATGGCACGCCGGGGCGCGTGGCACCGCGGTTGCGTGAAATCTACCTCGACGAGATGCGCAAGGCGGCGGTTTAAGCCTGATTGTCCAGCAGTTCAGGCAATGTTGTGACAAAGGTCTGAATAAACGGGATGTCGGCGGGGGTCAGGCCAAACAGGGTCGCGACCTCCTGCCCGTCGACCGAGGCCCGCAGCAGTTTGGTTGCGAAGTCAAAGTCGAATTGCACGGTGGGGTCGACGGGCGCATCTTGCACAAATACAAGGCTGAGCAGGTCGTCGCGGAAATCGAAGTCGGTAATCACTGCCGGCGCGCCGGGGCTGTCTGAGGCTTTGACCACGATAAAGCTATCGGCCCCTTCGCCGCCTGTCATGACGTCGCCATCGTCACCCACCAGCGTGTCATCGCCATAACCGGCGTGGATCGTGTCGGGCGTGCTTTCTTCGGTCTCGTCGATGGTGCCGTCAGGGGACAGGCCGTCGACGGTCATGATGGTGTCGCGGCCAAGATCACCGTGGATGTGGTTGTGTCCTTGGGAATCAAACAGTGTGTCATCGCCGTCGCCGCCACGGATGAAATCGTCACCTGCGTCTTGTACTGTGCCATTCGGATCCAGCGTTGTATCATCGCCATCGCCGAGGAAGATCTTGTCGTTGCCTTCACCGCCAAGGCCCACGTCGTCGCCAGCACTGGTGAAAAGCCGGTCGTCACCGGTGCCGCCTTGCAAGGTGTCGTTGCCGTCGTGACCGCCCAAAAGATCATTGCCGGCGTCGCCAAACATAAGGTTATCAAGCGCGTTGCCTTGCACGTGTTCCTTGGCACTGGTCCCCTCAAAATGAGCGGTTTCGTCGTCCAGAGTGATATCGACCGGCGTTTCGTCCCCTTCGGCGGGATCATCATCCGGTGACAACAACTCCATCGCCAGGCCGAGGCCTAACAAGGACGGAAGGAGGAGAAGCTCGAGCACAGGCAGGCTACCTTGGGAGTTGGTTGCAACGTTAAGAAATGGTTAACGTGCCTTTATGTGCAGGGAATTATGGCATGAGCTTTGACAGAATGGGGCAATTGTGGGGTCTGCGCGCGGCGGCGGCTTAATCTTTACCGACGTTTTCGGCAAAGGACTTCTTGAACGCGTCTTGCTGTTCGGGTTTGGCGTCAGTCTGGTAGTTGGCCTTCCAGTCGTCCATTGTCATGCCGTAAAACAATTCGCGCGCTTCTTCCTTACCCATGTCGATGCCTTTTTCTGCGGCAGCTTCTTGATACCAGCGCGACAAACAATTACGGCAAAATCCGGCGAGGTTCATCATGTCGATGTTTTGCACATCTGTGCGATCTTGCATCAGGTGCTTTTGCAACCGGCGAAACGCGGCGGCCTGAAGTTCGATTTCCTGCTGGCTCGGTTTTTGGGTGCTGGTCATGGGGATCTCCTCTTTGGGTCATAGCTGGGCCGCAACACTCGTACTGTCAAGTTTATGTGCGGGAAATACGGTTGGCAGCGTCGTCACATTTGTGAAATCTTTGACAGGCATGCTGATGGCGTGTACTCGGTACGATGAAGGGCGCGTTATCGCTAACATCGCACTTTGACACTGGAACCAGACCAAAAGGACACCGCACATGAGACGCCTGCGAAACGTTAAGATAGTCGCAACGCTTGGTCCGGCATCGGACAGCTACGAGATGATCGAGGCGCTGCACAAGGCCGGCGCGGATGTCTTCCGGTTGAATATGAGCCACGGCAGCCACGAAGAAATTCGCGAAAAGCACCGGATCATCCGCGAGGTTGAAACGAACCTGAACAGCACGATCGGCATTCTTGCGGATTTGCAGGGGCCGAAGCTGCGTGTTGGCGTGTTTTCCGGTGACAGCGAGCAATTGGTTGTAGGTGCGCATTTCCGTCTGGATCTTGATCCCAGCGAAGGGGACGCATCGCGTGTTTGCCTGCCCCATCCCGAAATTTTCGCAGCGCTGAAACCGGGTGCCAGCCTGTTGGTCAATGATGGCAAGATCCGGCTTAAGGTTCTTGAGTGTGGCGATGATTTTGCCAACTGCGAAGTAGTGATCGGCGGCGTGATTTCGAATCGCAAGGGCGTGAACGTGCCGGATGTGGTGCTGCCTTTGGCTGCCCTGTCGGACAAGGATCGCGCTGATCTGGAATTTGTTTGTGAACTGGGTGTCGACTGGTTGGCGTTGTCCTTTGTGCAACGCCCCGAAGATGTGACAGAGGCGCGTGAGCTGGCCAAAGGGCGCGCGGCACTTTTGTCGAAGATCGAAAAGCCGTCAGCGGTTGAACGGTTCGACGATATTCTTGAGGTCAGCGATGGCATCATGGTTGCGCGTGGGGATCTGGGTGTTGAATTGCCGGTGCAGAATGTGCCGCCGATCCAGAAACGTCTTGTGCGCAAGTGCCGGACAGCGGCGAAGCCTGTGATTGTTGCCACGCAGATGCTTGAATCGATGATCGAAAGCCCGATGCCGACCCGCGCGGAAGTCTCCGACGTGGCGACGGCGATTTATGAGGGCGCGGATGCGGTGATGCTGAGTGCGGAATCCGCAGCTGGTGATTTCCCGATCGAAGCTGTCACCACAATGGATAACGTCGCCCAGGAGGTCGAAGTTGATCCGACCTATACAGAAATTATCGAATCCTCGCGCAAGGCCGACCGGATGACTGTCGCCGATGGTATTGTTGCCGCCGCCCGCGAGATTGCGGAAACCACGGACATCAAGGCGATCTGCTGTTTCACACAAAGCGGCACAACTGCGTTGCTGACGGCGCGCGAACGTCCGCGTGTGCCGGTGATCGCGCTGACGCCATTGGTGAACACGGCGCGGCGGCTGGCACTAAGCTGGGGCACCAATTGCGTGATCACCGGCGATGTTGACCGGTTCAAAAAGGCCGTTGTAAGCGCGGTGCGCGCCGCGCGCGAAGAAGGCTTTGCCGTAGAAGAAGATCACGTGGTGGTCACCGCCGGTGTGCCTTTCAATGTGCCGGGCAGCACCAATATTTTGCGGGTGGCCCCTTGCGACGAACGTTTGCTCTTTGCCGCTGATCTGGACTAGTATCGCTCAAGGTGTGACGGGAGAGCGAAAATGGATCCTGATTTAGCATTGTCCCTTGGGATGGTGATTGCGGCATTCTCGGTTCCGTCGATCCTGTCGGCGCTCTCGGACAAGCGGGCACCGCGGGCATCGGCGATCACCGTGCTTATGGGTGGTTTGCTGATTCTCTATGCTGTGCAAACAAAGCCCGGCGGTTATACGTTTGATCAGGTGCCGGATGTTTTCGTAAGCGTGGTCGCGCGGTATATGCCTTAACCGGCAGGTCGTTCGATTTGGGGCGTGTCCTGACTGAATATGTTGATCCATTCCTGACCGTCCCGTTGCCAGACAGAACTGACGTACATGACGTCCTGATTCGCCGTGGCACTGCGGCGAAAGCTGGCGCGATAGCTGAACAGCGCGTGATCAGGTCCCAGCTGCAATAGGCGGGCGTCTTGTATATCGTAGCTGTGGACGGTGGGCCCGTGATGAAGTTGGCCGCAATGGTCCTGTTTGCCGGCAAAGCCATCGGGGTAAACGCCAAGAAACTGCGCGCTGAGCAAGGCTGCATCGGCCGCCTTGTCCCCGGCGACCAGTGCATCCCAGACTTTGCGCTCGTATGCTGTGATGATCTGTTGCAATTGTGTGATGTCTTGATCTGTCATCGTGCCCTCGATCGTGACGGAAACTGCGGTCAAGATTGGCGCAGACCATGGGGCGGGGCAAGGTTTGCCGGCTATTGCACAGAACCCCTTGCCAAGCTTTGACAACCCTCCTATACGGCGTGACTTCAACCCGCACGTCCGGCCAATGTGGCATGCCGAGGCGCGCGTTAACCGAACTCAAGTATACGGAGACGGAAATGCCTAAGATGAAGACGAAATCGAGCGCTAAAAAGCGCTTTAAGATCTCGGCGACCGGCAAGGTCATCGCGGGTCAGGCTGGTAAACAGCATGGCATGATCAAACGGACCAAAAAGTTCATCCGTAACGCACGCGGCACGACAGCACTGTCTGCGCCCGATGCAAAGATCGTCAAGGGCTTCATGCCCTACGACCGCTGATAGAGGAGACCTAGCATGGCACGAGTAAAAGGTGGGACAGTTACCCACGCCCGTCACAAGAAGATCGTCAAAGCCGCAAAAGGTTACTACGGTCGTCGTAAAAACGTCTTTAAGGTCGCCACACAGGCGGTCGACAAGGCCAACCAATACGCAACCCGTGACCGCAAGAATCGCAAGCGCAACTTCCGCGCATTGTGGATCCAGCGGATCAACGCTGCGGTTCGCTCGCATGACGAAGCGCTGACATACAGCCGTTTCATCAATGGTCTGAACCTTGCCGGCATCGAAGTGGACCGTAAGGTTCTGGCCGATCTGGCGGTGAACGAACCTGATGCGTTTGGTGCGATTGTGAAGACAGCGCAGGACGCGCTGGCAGCCTAAGCGCTGATACAGATAGTTTAAGGAAAAGCCCTGCGCAGTTCGCGCGGGGCTTTTTCTGTTTGTGCACATGAAAACCGGCCGAAGGCCTGTGCGCAGCGGGTGAAACCGGGCTTCTGCGGCGGATCGCCTGCGCGTAATGGCGGTGGTTTTGCAAAGGCTTGCGAGCAGGCAGGCGATATTTTGCAGGAACGAGAATTAAACTGATGCAGGGGGCATTTTTGTCCTTGTGGTCCCAATCTCTTGCTCGTATACGGTCCGAACTTGGCGCGGGATGGAGCAGCCCGGTAGCTCGTCAGGCTCATAACCTGAAGGTCGTAGGTTCAAATCCTACTCCCGCAACCAAGCTAAAAGCCGCCCTTCGGGGCGGCTTTTGCTTTTCTTGGTCCAGTGTCTGGTGCGAACCCGATCAAACCGCAAACGGGTCGTCAGCCACGCCAACAAGTTGCATCAACAACTCACCGCTGCCATCAGCCAACGCAGCGGAATATTCGCCGTCGATCAGATCAACTGCCGACTGGATTGTGCTTTCGGATCCGCGCGCGAACAGCTGCATTGCGGCAGACGCATCTGCAACGTCAGACAGCCCTTTAATGACACCGAAGTAGGTGCCGATGTCTGTCTTTGTGCTCAGATATCCCCGATCGGCGAGTTGCAGGTCAATGTCGGCTTGCGTTGCACCGGCAGGCAGGTCGACTTTGGCACCCTTCAGCACCTCAAGGATGAACGCGCCGCGACCAATGTTGCCATCGTCCAACTGCCCTTGCCAGAACGCCAGTCCGCCAGCATCGGGGGTGCGGCCAAGGACGTTCTCGTAGACCTGAGTGGCGAATTGCAGGTTGCTGATATCCGCAGCATAGGTTTCGCGGGTTTCGTCCTGATCGAGGAACAGATTTGCGATCTCTTCCAGTGAGGTCCCGTTGGCAAAGGCAGAGCCCCAGAAGTTCAAACCAATAGCATCGGGTGCACGGTTAAAGTAGGCCACGTATAGTTCAACGAAGGTGCTGATCTGCGCGGCATCAAGGCCTGCGATGCCCTGAAACTGGCTAAGGTTGATCATGCCGTCGGTAAAGATCGACGCGCCACTGCCAAAGGACAAGGATTCGATGCCGGTCAGCAGGTCGGTGCCCTCGCCCCCGTCCGCGCGGTCCTGAACGGTCACGCTGCCATCAGCCGCGAACTGTAGGGTAAATTGTCCCAACCCGTTAAGAAAGCTTGCGACATCCCCGTCGCCTGCGCCGCCATCAATGGCGTCGTCACCGGTGCCACCGCGCAGCATATCATTGCCGAGACCGCCGAACAGATTGTCCGCATCCGCCCCCCCCAAGAGATTGTCGTCACCTTCAAAGCCGAACAAGACATCGGTGCCGACACCGCCGTCAAAAACATCGGCCAGTTTTGAAAGATAGAACCAATCGCCATGTTCGGACCCTGAAACATCGCCGTCCGGGCTAACGACAAAGCTGGGGTCGGAATTACGCGACCCGAGGATTAGCGTATCAAGCGCCCCGCCAAGGCCCGGCAGGATTGTCGCAAGGGCGTTTATCAATCCCTGAACCTGCGCTGCGGCCTGGCTTTCGGTGGCAGCGGGATCGGAGGTGCCCTGTGATGTGACAAGTGCGCCAATCTCTTGCAGGGACTGTAACGCTTGGGCACTGGCCGTTTCGGCGGCACCGGACGCGGCCGCGATTGCGGCGGCGTCGGCCCCTTCGTTGATCAGCTGGCCCAACACGCTGTCACGGCTGCCGATGAAGGACATAATCGCGTTGCCTGCCGCTTCGCCCAAAAGGTTAAAGAACTCGGCCAAAGTCGATCCGCCAAAACCGCCAACACCGGAGGACCAGACCCCCGATGCCAGATCGACGGCAAAGGTAGGCGAGGCAAAAACGCCGTTTTGGTCATCCCACAACAGTTCGGCAATGCGCGCTTCGGCGTCGGCAAAGGCGCTTTCGATCGCCTCGACGGACCCGCCGTTGGGGTCGATCCCCTCTATCGCGTCGCGCAGCAGGGTGTCGGCAGAATAGGGGGCCATCAGCGCGCGCGCCTCGGCAAGGGGGGCTGTGATCAGGGAAAAATCACCCGCTGCCCATGCTTCGAAGGTGGCGCGGGTTTCGGCATCCAGCCCCGCAGAGAAATTGGGGTTGTTCAAGAGCCCTGCAAACATCGAGCTGTCCAGCGAGGTCAGTGCGTTTTCTGCGGCGTCGATCAAGGCAAGGTATTCGCCAACTGTCCAGTTCAAGATGTCATCGGGTGAAGTGGGGACGGTCAAACCGCCGTATGCGCCGAGAGCACTGAAAGAGCCAAAAGCCTGTGCAAGTGCGTCGGAAAAGTCCTGATCCATGTGTAAAATCCATAAAAGTTCAATCTGAATGCCGAAAAGCTATACGATTTCAAACCTTGCTGTGAAGTGTATTAGGACATAGTGCGGCGGTTTTTGTTCCCCCCGATTGCCGCTTTTGCATACAAGGCCCGCTGCCCTTGACTTTTGCCCTGTCAAAAGGTGTATCTGCGCCAACAAATTCAGCCCTCGAAAGGGACCGACATGCACGCCTATCGCAGCCATACTTGCGCCGATCTGAACATCTCTAACAAGGGCGACGCTGTGCGCCTGTCCGGTTGGGTGCACCGCGTGCGCGACCACGGTGGTATCCTGTTTATCGACCTGCGTGACCATTACGGCATGACGCAGGTGTTGTGTGACCCGGACAGCCCCGTGTTCAAGGACATGGAAAAGGTGCGTTCCGAATGGTGTATCCGCATTGATGGAGAGGTAAAGGCGCGTGACGCTGACCTGATCAACACCAAGATCCCCACGGGCGAGATCGAAGTTTTTGTGCGCGATATCGAGGTATTGGGATCTGCTGCTGAACTGCCGCTGATGGTTTTCGGCGAACAGGAATACCCGGAGGAAACGCGCCTGCGCTACCGCTACCTTGATCTGCGCCGCGAGAAGATGCAGCAGAACATGGTGCTGCGTTCCGATGTGGTTTCCTCGATCCGTAAACGCATGTGGGACAAGGAGTTCAAGGAATTCCAGACCCCGATTATCACCGCGTCCTCCCCCGAAGGCGCGCGCGATTTTCTGGTCCCCTCACGTCAGCATCCGGGCAAATTCTACGCCCTGCCGCAGGCCCCGCAGCAGTTCAAACAGCTGTTGATGGTGTCGGGTTTCGATAAATACTTTCAGATCGCGCCGTGTTTCCGCGACGAAGACCCGCGTGCGGACCGGTCCCCGACCGATTTCTACCAGCTTGACCTAGAGATGTCTTTTGTCACCCAGCAGGACGTCTTCGACACGATCCAGCCTGTTATTGGCGGCATCTTCGAAGAATTCGGCGGCGGCCGTAAGGTCGATGAAACATGGGAGCAGATTTCGTATAAGGACGCGGCCCTGTGGTACGGCACCGACAAACCCGACCTGCGTAACCCGATCAAAATGCAGGTCGTGTCAGAGCATTTCGCAGGCTCCGGTTTTGCAATCTTTGCCAAGCTGTTGGAGCAGGAAGGCACCGAAGTGCGCGCCATTCCGGCACCCACCGGCGGTGGGCGCAAGTTCTGCGACCGGATGAACGTCTTTGCGCAAAAGGAAGGTCTGCCCGGCATGGGGTATATCTTCTGGCGCGAGAAAACAGCCGACGCCGTGGCGCAGGAGCTGGGCATCACCGTGAAAGAAGCACAGGCCAAGCTGAAATCCGGCGAAGTTGAGGGCGGCATGGAAGCGGCGGGACCCTTGGCCAAAAACATCGGACCAGAGCGCACCGAAGCCATTCGCCAGCAGCTGGGTCTGACCGTTGGCGATGCAGCTTTCTTCCTTGGCGGCAAGCCGAAAACCTTTGAAGCGGTTGCCGGTCGTGCGCGCACCGTGATTGGTGACGAATTGGGCCTGACCGATCAGGACCGCTTTGCCTTTGCGTGGATCGTCGATTTCCCGATCTACGAAAAGGACGAAGAAACCGGCAAGATCGATTTTGAACACAACCCTTTCTCGATGCCTCAGGGTGGCATGGAGGCGCTGCAAGGCGATCCGCTTAAGGTGTTGGGTTATCAGTATGATCTGGCCTGTAACGGGTATGAGCTGGTGTCGGGCGCGATCCGGAACCACAAACCGGAAATCATGTTCAAGGCCTTTGAAATTGCGGGTTATGGCAAGGAAGAAGTCGAAAAACGCTTTGGCGGCATGGTCAACGCTTTCCAATACGGCGCGCCCCCTCACGGTGGTTGCGCGGCGGGCATCGACCGGATCGTGATGTTGCTGGCGGATGAACAGAACATCCGCGAAGTAATTCTTTTCCCGATGAACCAACGGGCCGAAGACCTGATGATGAACGCACCCAGCGATCCATCCTCCGATCAGTTGATGGAACTTGGTTTGCGGGTCATTCCGCAGGAGTAAGATCGAGAAACAAGGAAAGGGCAGCATTGGTGTGTGCCCTTTCCGACCGGCCAGCGATTTATGGCCAAATGTCGCAAGACGCCGGATGAATTTGACTGCAATCGCAGGTATAGTGCCTGCGATGACACCCGCATTGCACAGATATCTCCGGTGAACTTTGATCCCTTCCTTGCCGAACATCGTTTCGGATACGGGCCAAGTACCACCGTAGCACCGCCTGAAAACGTGGCAGACATGGTGTCGGAGCTGGGCAGAGCGGATCACGCTCGATCAGCCTTTGAAATTCCGCCGTTCCAAGTGTTGCAAGATGCTTTGGCGTTGAGGATCCGGTTTAACAGCTACGCCCGTAAACATCCCGATACCGCTGAGGGGAAAGAAGCGCTAAAGAAAGCGCGCGGGATTTTGCGCGACATGCGCAAAGAGCACAGCCGCTGGTTTGTGCAGACCCAACTGCGCCGCATCACCGCGACCCATGGGATGCGTGAACGGCTCACCGCATTCTGGGCGAACCATTTCACCGCGCGTGGCGGCGGTGGTTTGTTGCGGTTTGCCAGTCCGCTGTACGTTGATGCCGCGGTGCGGCCGCATGTGACCGGCCGTTTTGCCGAGTTGTTGACGGCGTGCGTGACACATCCCTTGATGCTGGATTATCTTGATCAGAATACCTCTGTCGGGCCGAACAGTCGCGCGGCAAAGCGACGTAACGGTCGGCGGGGATTGAACGAAAACCTAGCCCGCGAGGTGCTGGAGCTGCACACCTTAGGCGTTGATGGTCCGTATGACCAAAACGATGTACGCGAATTGGCCAAACTGTTCACCGGCCTGAGTGCAACGCGCAATTACGGGTTCAAGTTCCGGCCCGCCATGACCGAACCAGGGGCGGAGACGGTGTTGGGCAAAACATATGGCGGCGATGGGGGGCTGACCACGATCCGTACCGTGTTGAACGATCTTGCGCGGCACCCCGCCACGGCCGCCCACATCGCACGTAAACTGGCGGTGCATTTCGTAAGCGACACACCGTCCGGTGATTTGATCGACTATATCGCGGGGGCATATCTGCGCAGTGATGGCGATCTGATGGCCTGTTACGTCTCCCTTTTGGAACACCCGGCGGCGTGGCACCCAAATGCAACAAACATGCGCGCGCCCGATGAGTTTGTCAGCGCAGCCTTGCGCAGTCTAGGGGTGACGGCGCAGCGGTTGCAACAAATGGATTTGGCCATGGTTCGAAAGATCTTTTTTCGTCCGTTGCAATTGATGGGCCAGTCATGGCTGGCCCCCGCCGGTCCTGACGGTTTTGGCGAAGCGGACAGTGTCTGGGCCACCCCGCAGGGAATTTCCGCGCGGCTTGACTGGGCAGTAACAGCACCGGCGCAGTTGATGGCGGACCTGCCAGATCCGCGTGATTTTGTGCAGCCCACATTAGGGGGGCGGGTGCCGGAGGCTGTGCAATTTGCCGCAAACACCGCCGAAACCCGCGAGGTTGCGATCGGGTTGATCCTTGCCTCGCCTGGATTTCAACGCAGATAGGAGCGCCGGATGACAGCCAGACTTTCCAGACGCGATATCCTGACCCGCGCAGGTGTGATCGGGTGTTCACTGGCGGCCAGCCCGCTGTTAACGCCCGTGACCTTTGCAAGAGCCCCTTGGGACACGCGATTGGTGGTAATCATTCTGCGCGGCGGGATGGACGGTTTGGACGTGGTGCGCCCTGTTGGTGATCCGGCTTATGCAGCCCTGCGCCCGAGGTTGGGGCAGGGCAAGTCGGGGTTGGATCTGGACGGCTACTTTGCGCTGCATCCGGCGTTGGCACCCTTGATGCCGCTGTGGCGGGCACAAGAATTGGGGTTCTGTCACGCGGTTTCCACACCCTATCGGGACAAGCGCAGCCATTTTGACGGGCAGGATATGTTGGAGGCGGGGACCGACACTCTGGCGGGCGGTGTGCGCGACGGGTGGTTGAACCGGATGCTGCAACAGGTGCCGGGGATCCGAGCCGACACGGCTTATGCCATTGGAAACAATGATATACGGATGCTTGACGGGGCGGCCCCGGTGGCCGATTGGGCCCCTGATGCGCGGCTGGGTCTAAGCCCGCAAGCGATGCGTCTGGCCGAATTGGTGATGGAGGACGACCCCGCATTGCATGCCGCATTGGCAGAGGCGCAAATGTTATCGGCGGGCAGCGCGACAACACGCGCCAAGGGGCAGCCACATGCAAAAATTGCGGCTTTCGCAGCATCGCGTCTGAAGAACGATGCGCGGGTCGCAGCGTTTTCGCTCGGCGGTTGGGATACACATCGCCGTCAGGACCGTGCTTTGCCCCGCAGCTTGGCGCATTTGTCTGAGACACTTTTGACCCTGCGCTCGGGGTTGGGCGCAAAGGTTTGGGGTAAAACCGCAGTGATCGCGATGACGGAGTTCGGCCGCACGGCGCGCGAAAACGGCACGGGTGGCACGGATCACGGAACAGCCGGCGTGATGGTCTTGGCCGGTGGCGCGGTTCGGGGGGGACAGGTTTATACCGACTGGCCGGGGCTGGCTGAAAATGAGCTTTATCAAGAGCGTGATTTGATGCCGACCGCAGATGTCCGCGCACCGGTGGCATGGATCATGCGGGGACTTCTAGGGCTTGAGCGTAGCGTGTTGGAAGGGGCAGTTTTTCCGGGACTTGACCTTGGCAGGGATTGGAAAGTGTTGAAATAGCGAGAAAATGAACATGGGCTCCCTGCGAATGGGGACTTGGCGCGCGGCGGCGTTCCGCCTAACGTACCGCTATGAATACTGAAACTTCACATTCCCGCCCCCTTGGCGCGCCGGTCGCCAACTGGACAGCTCCGGCCACCCCGACGGGTGAGGGGCTGAGCGGCCGTTATGTCGAGCTTGCGCAACTTTCGGCAGAGGCGCACGCCGCTTTGCTCTATCGCGAATTTGCAGGAAATGATGAGGTTTGGGACTATATGCCGAACGGCCCGTTTTCATCGGCCGCGCAATATCACCGTTGGGTGCGGGATCACGAAGGGTCAAGCGATCCGCTTTTTTATGCCATTCGCAATCTTGAAAGCGGCCATTGGGAAGGCGTTGCAAGCTATTTGCGCATTGCGCCGAAGTCGGGTTCGATCGAAGTGGGTTATATCAGTTATGCCCCCGCCTTGCAGCGCACCCGCGCTGCGACCGAAACGATGTATTTAATGATGAAATGGGCGTTCGAGGCAGGGTATCGTCGCTATGAATGGAAGTGCAATGCGCTGAACGCTCCGTCACGCAGGGCAGCGCAGCGATTGGGCTTCAGCTTTGAAGGGGTGTTTCGTCAGGCGGATGTCGTCAAAGGGCGTAACCGCGATACGGCATGGTTCGCAGTGATTGACAGCGATTGGCCCGCGTTGAAAGAAGCGTTCGAGGCATGGCTGTCACCCGCAAATTTTGATGAAAACGGGCAGCAGCAAGAGCGCCTTGGTGATCTGACCCGTTTGGTGCGGGTCGCGGGCGACCCGACCCTTTAACCTTGATCTAAATTGCAATTCTTTCTGCCAGTCGCGATTGGATCAGGCCGGCAATCTGTGCGGTTTCAGAAGCGGCAGTTTTCCCGTTTGCGCGTTTTTCGGCGAGCGCTTTGGCCGCATTTTCCAGAACCGGATCATCGGCAGAGCGGGCGAGCCCACTTAGGAACTGGGCGACGTAGTCCAGCGTGTGATCACTCAACCCCTCGTCCAGCACATCCGCGATATGGGCCATATCATCCTGATAGGCCAAACGATCCGGTGCGACGGCAGTATCGTCCACGCGACGCGGACCCTTAGGGCGGCGTTCCGGTGGCAGCATCGCAAGTATCTTTTCCTGAAACGCGCCAATCGACAGGATGGGTTTTTCCAAAAAACCGTCCGCACCAGCAGCAAGAGCTGTGTCCTCAAGATGGGGATCACCGGAGATCGCGAGAATGCCATCGACACGTGGCACCGCTTCGTTCAGCTCTTGTATCAGGTCGGCACCATCGCCGTCTGGCAAGCCCAGATCAATCAGTACGACAGAGGGCCGGTAAACCCTGAAATGGCGCCGCGCAGAACGCAGGCAATCCGCCCGCCTGATCCGCGCACCGGAACGTAGACATAAAAGACGCATGGCTTCGCACGCGAAACGGCTGTCTTCGACCACCAGAACCGTCAGCCCCAATAGCGGGCGCGCTGACGTGGGCATCGGAATGTTCGCGGCAAAGGGGTCGGTCGTGTCCATGATAGCCTCCAGTTGATCCACCTTGATGAATATCCAGAGGTGGCTAACAGCGGGTTAACATGACGCATTGCTCTTCATCATTCTTGCCGCCATAAACGCCGCTACCGTGCAAAGTTGAAGGAAGAGAAGATGATCGGACGCCTGAACCATGTTGCCATTGCCGTGCCTGACCTTGAGGCGGCAGCGGATCAATATCGCACTGCACTCGGGGCCAATGTCGGCCCGGCGCAGGATGAGCCGGATCATGGCGTGACCGTCATTTTCATCGAGCTGCCGAATACCAAAATCGAATTGTTGTACCCTTTGGGGGATGACAGCCCGATCAACGGTTTTCTGGAAAAGAACCCGTCAGGCGGTATTCATCACATCTGTTACGAAGTGGATGACATTATCGCCGCGCGTGACCATCTGAAATCAACAGGGGCCCGTGTGCTGGGCACTGGCGAGCCCAAGATCGGTGCGCATGGCAAGCCGGTATTGTTCTTGCATCCCAAAGATTTCAACGGTGCCCTCGTCGAGCTGGAGCAGGTGTAAACCATGGGAATTGTTTCAGGGCTGGTCCTGTTTGCGGTGATCTGGTCGATGGTGTTTCTGATCGCCTTGCCCATCCGCGTGCAGACCCAAGGGGATTTGAACGACATCGTGCCGGGCACCCATGCAGGATCGCCCGAACACCACCATCTGCGCAAGAAAGCGTTCTGGACCACGCTGGTGTCGCTGGTGATTTGGAGCTGTGTCGCGACGGTTATCTTGTCGGGGTGGATTACTGTCGATGATGTAGAGAGCCTGTTTAGGGCAGGCGCTTGGTCAGGCCGTGAAATAGGTGAGTGAAGGTTGCCGCGCCCAGAATCGGGATGATTAGGTTCAAAAGCGGAATAGAAAGCGGCATGGCCATCAAAACACCGGCCAGCCAGATGGTGCCAATGAAGCGGCGGCGCAGCTTCTTTGCTTCTGTGCGGCCAACGTGGCGGATTGCGACCATCGTGAAATATTCGCGACCCAGCAGAAACCCGTTCACGCCCCAAAAGATGAACAATGCCGCGGGCGCAAATAGAACATAAAGCACAATTGCAAGGACGTTCGCGCCGATCAGCACTCCCAGAAAGTTGACCGTGTCGCGCAATGCGTCGGCAAAGGGGACAGGGGTCGAGGGTGGTGCGTCCGGATAATGTTCTGCTTCTACGGCCTCTGCCACCTCGTCCAGAAACATCGAGGTGATGGCAGAAGCGACGGGCACCATCAGAAAAACGGACAGGAACATCAGCAGGAATGCAGCGCCCCACGATAGCAAATCGCTGACCCAGCGGACTTCGCCCAGGATCGGCAGCCAGACCTCTTCGGGGGTCAGCCAGTTGATGAACCCGGTGAAAGCGGCAGTAAACCCGACAAGCAAAGCCAGCGCCAGCGCAATGCCAATAAAGAACACCCGGCGAAAGCGCGGATCGGACAATTGGCCAAGGGCTAGAAGGAAAGCGCGAAAGATCACTTGGGCATCCATGTCGTTATTTGGTCGATGTCGGGGCGCGGGCGGTCCGGTGGGACCGAGGTTTCGGTGCCGATGTGGATCAGGCCGGCGATGCGTTCATGATCGGCGAGGTCGAAGGCTTCGCTCATGAAGCCGCGATCATGCGAGGGCCAGCCGCTGAGCCAGTTCGCCCCCCAACCGGCAGCAAGGGCCGCATTCACCAGCGCAAGGCAAACTGCGCCGGCGGAATAGGTTTGTTCAAGCGCGGGGACTTTCGCGGATGGTTTTTGGACTTCGATCACAACCACGGCAAGGTTGCCCTGATCAAATTGGCCGCGCCCTTTTGCAACCTGTTCAGGCTCAAGCCCAAGCGCCGTGCCGCGCGATTCTGCAATGTCGGCCAGCCGGGACATCGCGGGTTTTTCGATGACGATGAAACGCCAGGGTTCCAGTTTGCCGTGATCCGGTGTGCGGGCGGCGGCGATGAGCAGCGGCTGCAAAGCATCGCGATCTGGCACCGGCAAGGTGAGCGTTTTTGCCGGACGCGAGCGGCGGGTTTGCAGGAAATTCAGCGCTTCGGAGTTCAATTCGGGCATAGATTAGAGGTCCAACTGTTGTGCCATGTCGTCAATCGACTGGCGTAGGAAAAGGTCAAAAGCTGGCGACGGCTGGCGATTGTTCATGGCGATGGCCAAAGGGTCGGGTGCGTCAATGCTGCTGCCTGACAAGGCGGCGATTGAGGCGTGGCCGCAGAACGGCACATAAACTTCGGAATATCCGCCTTCATGGACAAGCACCAGCTTGCCATCGCACAAGCGTGCGGCGGTTTCCTTGATTTTGCGGGTCATCGCGCCAAAGGTTTCGACGGTGGCCTGCATCCGCGAAAGCGGGTCGATAATTGCGGCGTCATAGCCACAGGCGACGATGATCATATCGGGTTTAAACGTCTCCAGCGCGGGGATTACGACGCGGTCCAAGGCGTGTAGATACGCGGTGTGACCTGAACCGGCATGCATCGGCAGGTTGATGTTGTAGCCCTCGCCGGAGCCCGTGCCACGGTCCGTTATCGCACCTGTGGTCAGGGGATAGTTCCCCTCTTGATGCAAGGAGATCGTCAGCACGTCGTCGCGCGCATAAAAGATGTTTTCGGTGCCATTGCCGTGGTGGACATCCCAGTCAAGGACAGCCACGCGCCCCAGCAACCCCTTGGCCTTCGCCGCTTCGATCGCGATGGCGATATTGGCCAGCAGGCAGAATCCCATCGGTTTTTCGGGTTCACAGTGGTGGCCCGGCGGACGGCTGAGGGCATAAGCGTTTTCCAAGGTACCGCTTGCCACCGCATCTACGGCCGCAACGGTCAAACCCGCAGAAAGGGTTGCGATTTCATAACCACCGCGGGCGAAAGGCACATTCGGCCCCATCTCGCCGCCGCCGGCGTCAGATGCGGCTTTGAAGGCGTCGAGGTAAGACGCGGGGTGCACGCGTTCCAGCATGTCGCGAGTGGCGTTGGGAGCGGATTGCGCGGCCAGCTCTGCCGTCAGTCCGGTCACATCCATCAGGTTTTTCAAACGGCGCTTAGTTTCGGGGTTTTCGGGAATACCGCCCGCGGCAAGCGGTTGCACCAGCCCGCCAAAAGGGACCGTGAAGGCATAATTGCCGCCGGCATGCCAGAAACAGCTTTCATCCCAGAAAAAACCAGTAGCCATTGTGATGCTCCTCTTCTACCGGCGTGAACCTGTCTTAGGTGGGCGGGATTGTCCATGGGGCCGAATGGTTTGCATGCCGCGTCTAAGCCTGCGCCGCTTCTGCAAGAAGTGCGGGGATGTCCAAGGGTCTGTTGACCATTTCCAAACCTCCCGCTGCGTCGCGGGGCCAGTCCGCTTGCGCGCGGTCGCGGTACAGTTCGACCCCGTTGCCGTCAGGATCCCGCAGATAGACGGCTTCGCTTACCCCGTGATCTGCCGCTCCGTCCAGCGCCATGCCGGCGTCAAGCACACGCTGGATCACCGCCCCCAAGGACGCGCGATCAGGATAGAGGAAAGCCGCGTGATAAAGACCGGTATGCCCCGCGGGTGGCGGGGTGGCGCCGGCGCTGTCCCATGTGTTCAGGCCAATGTGGTGGTGATAGCCACCCGCGCCCAGAAAGGCCGCGCCATTGCCCATGCGCTGGTTCAGCGCAAAACCCAATATATCGCGGTAAAAGGCGATGGAACGGTCAATATCAGAAACGCGCAAATGGACGTGTCCGACGGAAGGGTGGGAATGTGTCATGGGCACCGCTTTCATTGTGTTGCCCAAGATTTGTATGTCTTGCAGAGGTGTTTCAACCTGCCGCTGCGCATATGATCTGTGCGCAGGATGTAAAACGCAAACCCGCCCCTCCCTGCAGGGGCAGGTTTAAGTGCTGCCTTGCCGGTTACCCGACCATCCCGACAATATCGTAAGTTTTCTTGAGGATCGGGGCGGTGATCTCGCGTGCCTGCTCCGAACCGCGCTTGAGGATGCGGTCGATTTCGTCGGGTTCAGCCATCAGGCGGGCCATTTCGGTTGAGATCGGAGCCAGTTTGGCCACGGCAAGTTCGGCAAGCGCCGGTTTGAACGTGCCGAACTGCTGGCCGCCCACGTCGCGCAAAACCTCCTCGATCGTTTGCTCGTTCAGGGCCGCATAGATGTTCACCAGATTGCGTGCATCGGGACGTCCCTCCAGCCCTTCGACTTCGGACGGCAGGGCATCTGGATCGGTCTTGGCCTTGCGGATCTTTTTGGCAATCGCATCGGCATCATCGGTCATGTTGATGCGGCTGGCGTCGGATGGATCGGATTTCGACATCTTTTTGGAGCCATCGCGCAGCGACATCACGCGGGTTGCCGCCCCCTCGATCACCGGTTCGGTGATGGGAAAGAAATCGACGCCGTAGTCGTGGTTGAATTTGGCCGCAATGTCGCGGGTCAGCTCAAGATGCTGTTTCTGGTCGTCGCCAACCGGCACATGTGTCGCATGATAGATCAGGATGTCCGCCGCCATTAGCGCAGGATAGGCAAACAGCCCCAAAGACGCGGCTTCGGCGTTTTTGCCTGCCTTGTCTTTCCACTGGGTCATTCGACCCATCCAACCCATGCGTGCCACGCAGTTGAAGATCCATGCCAGTTGCGCGTGTTCGGGCACTTGTGACTGATTGATCAGGATTGATTTCTCAGGCGAAACGCCGGAAGCGATAAACCCTGCGGCCAGTTCGCGGGTGTTATGGGCCAAAGTTTTGGGATCAAGGAATTTGGCGGTGATCGCGTGCATATCGACCATGCAATACACGGTCTCGTAATCCTCGTCCTGCATCGACACAAAGCGTTTGATTGCGCCCAGATAATTGCCCAGCGTCAGACCGCCGGACGGCTGGATGCCAGAGAAAACGCGGGGGGTAAATTTGGTATCGGGCATATGCGGACCTCGAAGGGGTGGATTAACGGATGCCTGCGGCGTACCCCTAGCACATCATCGCGTCAAGGAGCGGCCATGCAAGACCCCGAATTTGAACCACCGGTAAATCCATTGCCCCCCATCGTCACGCTGACCTTTCTCGCGATTGCCGGTGTCGAGGCGGGGCTGTCGCTGGGCGAGGCCGGAATGATCGGCGGACCCGGTGCTGTCGGTTGGCGGCTGGGACTGATCCGCGATTTTGGATTTTCTGGGCAGATCTTTGACTGGATGATGGCCAACGGACAATGGCCCCTCGCCGAGGTGATGCGGGCCTTTACCTATCCGTTCATCCATTTGGGGTTCACCCATGCGTTGTTTGCAGTGGTGTTGTTGCTTGCACTGGGCAAGCTGGTGGCCGAAGCGATGGGGCCTGTCACCTTTGCGGTGATCTTTGTGCTGGCAGGGGCTGGCGGGGCGGGGTTTTACGCGCTTTTGCTGGATGACCCGTCGTGGCTTGTCGGGGCATATCCCAGTGTTTACGGGCTGATCGGCGGATATTCCTTTGTCATGTGGCGGCAGTTGACGGGCACGGGCGCGCAGCAGTACCGCGCCTTTACGCTGATCGCCTTCCTGATGGGCATTCAACTGGTTTGGGGGGTGTTCTTTGAGGTGGGCACACAATGGGTGGCCGAATTGATCGGTTTTTTCCTTGGCTTTGGCCTGTGTTTTGTCATGGCACCGGGGGAATGGGCGCGGATCGTTGATGCCATGCGGCGGCGTTAACCGCGCCGCACGGCGGCCTTGAACTCCGCCAGCCGGAAGGCCCCGAACAACTGGCCCACACCAAAATAGCTGATCGCGCCGATGCCAATCAGCAAAACCAGCCCCAGACCGCGCCACCACGGCGTGTTCAATACGCTTTCCAGCAACATGTTGCCCAACACCAGCGCCACGCCCATCACCAGAGAGGCCGCGATGATCCGCCAGATGCGTTTGCGGAACCGGTCGTCAAACCGTGCGGCATCGCCGAATTTGCGGGACCCGAGAAACAGGCAAAGCACCATCGCCCAGCCGGCAAAAGTGGTGGCGATGGCAGGGGCGATCCAACCGATGAAGGGGGCCAGACCGACAGCCAACGCGATGTTCACCACCATTGACACCAGCGCGAAATGGAAGGGGCGGCGGGTGTCTTCGCGGGCGAAATAGATCGGTTGCAGGACTTTTTGCAGCACAAAGGCGGGCAGACCCAACCCGTAAACCGCCACGGCGGCAGCGATGGCGGCGGTGTCATCCACGTTCGAGGCCCCGCGTTCAAACAGCACCGAGACCAGCGTTTGCGGCACCACCATCAACGCGATGGCCGACGGGATGGTCAGCGCCAGCGCAATCTCCCCTGCGCGGCTCAGGGCAATGCGCGCGCCAGCGTCATCACCGGCGCGCAACCGGCGCGACAGATCAGGCAGCAACACAATGCCCACAGCAATGCCGACCACACCCAAGGGCAGTTGATACAGCCGGTCAGCCGCGAACAGCCACGACACGGCCTTATCGTATTGGCTGGCGACAACCTGTCCGACCACCAGATTGATCTGCATGACACCAGAGGCAAGCGCAGCGGGCAGGGCGATCACCACCATCGCTTTCATATCCGGCGTCCAGCGTGGGCGGGACGGGCGCAGGGCAAACCCCGCCTGTGCCGCGGCGCGCCATGTCAACGCCAGCTGTGCCACGCCTGCGACCGGAATGGCCCAGATCAACCATGTGATGATCGGCCCGCCGGTCACCGCCCCGACAACCATCGCCCCGACCAGCAGGATGTTCAGCAGCACAGGGGCCGCAGCCGCAACAGCAAAGCGGCCCGTGGCGTTGAGGATGCCGGAAAACAGCGCGGCCAAGGACATGCACAGAATGTAGGGAAAGACGACGCGGCCATAGCCGACGGTCATGTCGAACCGTTCATCGCCTGCGAAGCCTTCGGCGGTCAGCCAGACAAAGGCCGGCATGAAGACCATACCAAGACCCACAAGGATCAGAACGGCGAAACCGAGGCCGTTAAACGCCTCTTGCGCGAATTTTTGCGCGCCTTCATCCCCTTCCAGTTTCTTGGAAAACATCGGCACAAAGGCCGCGTTAAACGCACCCTCGGCAAAGAACCGGCGGAACATATTGGGTAAACGGAACGCGGCGACAAAAGCATCCATCACCGGGCCGGGACCGATCAGCGCAATCAGCAGTGCTTCGCGCACAAAGCCCAACACACGGCTGAACAGCGTCCAGAAGCCCACGGTAAAAAAGCCGGACATAAGACGGATGGGTTTCATCGGGTGCTTTCAGCCATGAAGGGTCGGGCAGGCTTAGCCTGCGCTGGTGATTTGCGCAATTGGCATCCTTGGTCTGCGGCGATGTGCGGGGCAGGTTCGCGCCTTACTTGTCGGCGCGCTCCACCCCTTCTGCAATCGCTTGGCGCAGACGTTTTTCCAATGTGCGCTGCTTGCTTTCGGAATAATATTTCAGCCCGAACATGTCCTTGACGTAAAAGGTATCGACCACTTGTTCGCCGTAGGTCGCGATGACGGCATTCGCGATATAAACGTTGCAGGCTGCCAGACTGCGCGCCAGATCATACAACAGTCCGGGGCGGTCACGGGTGTCGACCTCGATGATCGTGTAAATCTCGGACCCGTCGTTATCAAAGGTGATATGCGTCGGCACCTTGAACGCTTTTTCGCGCTTTTTGACTTTGTCGCGCGATTTCAGTGCATCACGGGCCACAACCTCTCCGCGCAGGGTCTTTTCGATCATCTGGCGCAGGCGGGGCAAGCGGGCGGATTCATACGCGTTGCCCTCGGCGTCCTGTATCCAGAAGGCATCCGTTACAAAGCCGTCTTTGGTTGTATAGCTGCGAGCGTCCACAACATTGGCACCGACCAGCGCAAGAGCACCGGCAAGACGCGAAAAGATGCCCGGGTGATCCGGCATGACAAAACAGGCGCGGGTGGCGTCGCGATCTTCGTCAGGGTGTAGATCAATGCGCACATCGTCGTTCCCGATGCCGCGCAACAGGTTCGCAAACGCCACATGGGCCGTGACATGTAAGCCCTGCCAATAAGGATCATAGTGGCGCGACGTTTCAGCCTGCAATTCCTTGCGGGGCCAGTCGGTCAATTCCAGACGCAGTGTCTTTTTCGCCTCCGCCCCACGATTTTCGCGATTCAAATCCTCAAGACCGGTTTCAAGCGCACGTTCGGTCTGTCGGTACAGCCCTCGGATCAGCACCGCTTTCCAGTTGTTCCAAGTGTTCGGGCCGACCCCGCGAATGTCGCAAACCGTCAGCACACAAAGCAGATCAAGCCGCTTGACCGTCTGCACGGCCTTGGCGAAATCACGCACCGTGCGCGGATCGGCAATGTCGCGTTTCTGCGCCATGTCCGACATCAACAGATGATAGCGGATCAGCCATTCAACGGTGTCCACCTCTTCCTGCTTCAGCCCCAGACGCGGTGCCACCTGACGGGCAATCTTGGCCCCCAGAATCGAATGATCCTCGGGCCGTCCCTTGCCGATGTCATGCAACAACAGCGCCGTATAAAGCACCTTGCGGTTCACACCTCGTTGCAGGATCGACGAGGCGACAGGCAACTCTTCCTCAAGCTCGTTCTTCTCAATCATCGCCAGATTGCGGATCGTCTGGATTGTATGTTCGTCCACGGTATAGCTGTGGTACATATTGAACTGCATCATCGCGACGATGGGTTCGAATTCGGGGATAAACGCACCCAGCACGCCCAGTTCGTTCATCCGCCGCAGCGCCCGTTCGGGGTTGCCGTGTTTCAACAACAGATCGAAAAAGATCCGCCGCGCCTCAGGTGTGGTGCGCAGATCCGCGTCGATCAGATGCAGGTTGGCTTTGACCAGTCGCATGGCGTCGGGATGGATCAGCATGCCGGTGCGCAAAGCTTCTTCGAACAGGCGCAGCAGGTTCAATTTGTCCGACAGAAACGCGGCCTCGTCAGGGATGGCGATGCGGTTGTGCACCACGACATAGCCCTTTTTGATCTTGGGCTTGCGGCGAAACAGCCGCTCCAGCAGCGGTTCCGCCTTGACGTGGATTGCTTCGAGGTTGGTCAGGAAAATGCGGGTTAGATCGCCCACGGCAGTGGCATGGCGAAAGAACGCCTGCATGAACACTTCGACACCGCGCCTGCCGCCAGTGTCTTTATATCCCAACGCTTCGGCCACCTGCACTTGCATGTCAAAGGTAAGCTGTTCGGTGGCGCGGCCCGTAAGCAGATGCAAATGGCCGCGCACGGCCCACAGGAAATCCTCCGCGGCGCGGAAGGTGGCGTACTCCTCGGGGCGAAAGACACCTTTTTCGACCAGCTCGGAGGAATGGTTCACCTTGTAAATAAATTTCGCGATCCAGAAGAGCGAATGCAGATCGCGCAAGCCACCCTTGGCTTCCTTGACGTTCGGCTCCACCACATAGCGCTGGCCCTGTTTTTCGTGCCGTTGGTCGCGTTCTTCCAGCTTGGCCTCGATGAAATCATGACCATTGCCAGAAAATAGCTGTGCCTCCAGCGCCTGCTCCAATTCTGCCTCAAGTGCGGCATCGCCGGTAATAAACCGGTGCTCCAGCAAGGCGGTCTGGATGGTGAAATCCTCTCCACCCAAGCGGACACATTCCTGTATGGTGCGGGTCGCATGACCCACCTTCAACTTCAGGTCCCACAGCATATAAAGCATGCTTTCGATCACGCTTTCGGACCATGCGGTCGCTTTGTAAGGAATCAGAAACAGTAGATCGACATCGGAAAACGGGGCCATTTCACCGCGCCCGTAGCCGCCAACGCCAATCAGGCAAAGCCGCTCGCCCTCGGTCGGGTTCGGCTTGGGGTGCAGCACCTGCGTTGAGAATTCGAGCGCGCTGCGCACTAGCTGGTCGGTCAGATAGGTATAGGCACGCGTCATCGGACGGGCATCAAAGGGCGCAGCGGCAAAGCTCTCTGCAATGATGGCACGTCCGGATTTTTGTGCGGCGCTCAGGATTTTCACAGCCGCGGCACGTTGGTCTGCGGGCGGCAGGTCGGCACCGGCTTGTTGCAGCGCAAGCGCGACAGCTTCGGTGTCAAAGATCAGTTCGGGTGCGCAAATCAGGCGCGGTGTGTGACCCGCGCCTGATTGCTTTGCGATGGACGAAGAGGTGGTCAAGTTCAGAAACCAGCGCCGCCAAAGGCTTTGGGTGCGCCTTCCAACACGACAACGGATTTGTTGCGGATGGTTGCCACGGCCAGGCCACGTTCATTGGTGCCATCACGGCGCAGGCGGAAGATGCCGCTGGCCCCGCGAAAGCCCGCGCCTTGGGTCAACGAGGCACCGGTCAGCGCATTGGATTTGCCGGATTTAACCAGTGCACCCACGGCTGCGATCCCGTCAAAGGCGAGCCCCGCCAGCGGATGCGGTGACGCCCCATAGGCGGCGCTGTATTTCTGGTTAAAGGCATTTGTCGCTGCGGGGTCTGGTTGAGCGAACCAACCGCCCTGCACACCGGGCAGGTCCAGCGTCTGTTTGGGAATGTCCCAACGGGTCAGACCGATATACTGCGAGGTGGCGGAACTGACGCCGGCCTCCGGCAGCAATTGCGCGAACAACGGAAGCGCCGACGCAGATGAGGTTGTCAGGAACAGCGCATTTGCACCGCCAGACCCGACAGCCGCTTTGACGCGTGGAATGGCGGCAACGACTGATTCCTGGCTCAGGGCGTAATCCACGGTCCCCGCCAGCGTCGCGCCATTGGCCGAGATCGCCTGCTGGATGGCATTGCGCCCCAACTGACCGGCGACATCGCTGGCATGCAGAATGACGATTTTATCTTTGCCATTGCGTTTGGCGTAGCCGACCAGACGGTTGGCGGTGTTGGCAAAGGTCTGCCCCAGAACAAAGACGTTGCCGCCCGCGATGGTCGGGTTGTTAGAGAAGGACAGGACGTTAACGCCCTGCGATGCCACTGCAACACCTGCCGCATTTGCGGATTCACCGTAGATCGGTCCAAGGATGATTTTGGCCCCGTCGTTGACGGCCTGTGATGCCATGTTTGCCGCTGTGGCAGAGTTGCCGGCGGTGCCATAGACCCGCAGATCAATTTTGACGCCGCCCAGATCGCGGATCGCCAAACGTGCGGCGTTTTCAAGGTTCTGCGCTAACAGGTTGTCGCTTTGTGATCCGCCGCGCGGGATCAGCAGAGCTACTGGCACGGGGGCGTTCGCGTCAATCTTTACGCCGCCACCGGTGGCAAGCGATCCGACGGCAGCAGGATCACAGGCGGCCAGCAAAAGGGCGGCAAAAGGCAACATCAGTAACCGCAACTTCTTGCGGCCGGCGTTTAAAAAGGCAATCATCGGTACTCACTCCCCCAAGGTTGATGGATGCAGGCGCACCGCATCACTCGGGCGTGATCATAGACGGTGCGAAAGGCGGGTCCAGCGTGAATTACCAAATGGTGCCATTGTCGGCAGGTTTGTACTTTGTCGGCGTGCCTATCGGCACGGCGCGGGACATCACGTTGCGCGCGCTCGATGTGCTGGCCTCGGCGGATGTGCTTGCGGCGGAGGACACGCGATCCTTGCGCAAACTGATGGACATCCACGGGGTGCCCCTGCGCGACCGGCGCATCGTCGCCTTGCATGATCACAGCAGCGAAGGCGTTGGTGCGCGGCTGGTCGACGCGGTGAAAGAAGGCAAATCGGTCGCTTATGCGTCGGAAGCAGGGATGCCGCTGATTGCGGATCCGGGGTTTGAATTGTCCCGTCTGGCAGCGCGCGAAACGATCACAGTTACCTGCGCGCCCGGCCCATCCGCTGTGGTGACAGCACTCGCGCTGGGGGGGTTACCAACCGACGCGTTTTTCTTTGCCGGTTTTCTGCCCAGTACCACGACAGCGCGTTCTGCCGCGCTGGAAAAGCTCAAGGACGTCGCCGGGACATTGGTTTTTTACGAATCACCCAAGCGGGTGGGCGCTATGTTGCGGGATGCCGCGGTGGTTCTGGGCGCGGGGCGGTCTGCCGCCGTGTGTCGGGAACTGACCAAGAAATTCGAGGAAATTCGACGTGGCTCGCTCGAGGAGTTGTCGCAATTTTATGAAAAAGCCAATCCTAAAGGCGAGATCGTGGTGCTGGTGGATCGTGGCCATTTAGAAACTGTTAAGCAAGTCGACATAGAAACAAGCCTACGTACGGCGCTGAAAGAAATGTCTGTGCGCGATGCGGCAGATATGGTGTCACAAGCCCATGATCTGCCCCGTCGCAAAGTGTACCAGATGGCTTTGGCGCTCGACCGCGATGGATAATGCGAAAGGGTGATCATGACGATTTCAGGCGACAGGCATCATCGGGGACGAATGGCGTTTCATGCTGGCGTCGCTGCCGAATTACGGATTGCCCAAGATTATGAACGCCGGGGTTTCGCCATAGCGCGCCGGCGCTGGCGTGGCGCAGGTGGCGAAATCGATCTTATCGTGCGCGATGGCAACGGACTGGTTTTTGTCGAGGTCAAGAAAAGCCGCAGCCTTGCCCGTGCAGCAGAAAGCCTGTCATCGCGTCAGATGCAGCGTATCTATGCATCAGCGGAAGAATTTCTGGGCACAGAACCGCGTGGAAGTCTGACAGATGTGCGGTTTGACGTGGCATTGGTAGATGGTTCCGGCGATCTACAGATCATTGAAAACGCTTTCGGGCACGGCTGACCCATTGCACCTGTCCCCCTGCTGCGCCATCTAAAGGAGGTGTAGCAAGGATAGACTTATGAAAATCGCCTTTCAGATGGACCCCATTGGGGATGTAGACATCAATGCAGACAGCAGTTTCCGCCTCGCCGAAGAGGCACAGCTGCGCGGGCATAGCCTGTTTTTCTATTCACCTGATAAACTCGCCTATCAAGAAGGCCGGATTACGGCGCGCGGGCATGAATTTACTGTGCAGCGTATTCAGGGCGATCATGCCCGGCTTGGCCCAGAGGTCGAAGTTGATCTTGCCGGTTTCGATGTCGTCTGGCTGCGCCAGGACCCGCCGTTTGACATGCATTACATCACGTCGACACATTTGCTGGATCGCCTGAAAGGGCAGGCGTTGGTGGTGAATGATCCGTTTTGGGTGCGCAACTATCCTGAAAAACTGATGGTTCTGGATTTTCCCGACCTGACGCCACCCACAACGATTGCGCGGGATCTGGACACCATCAAGGCGTTCAAGGCCAAGCACGGTGATGTCATTCTTAAACCTCTCTATGGCAACGGTGGGGCGGGTGTGTTCCGTCTGGACGCACAGGACCGCAACCTGACCTCGTTGCACGAATTGTTTACCGGCTTTTCGCGTGAACCGCTGATCGTGCAGAAGTTTTTGCCCGCGGTTGAAAAGGGCGACAAGCGCGTCATTCTTGTGGACGGCGAAGCAGTAGGGGCCATCAACCGCGTACCGGCAAAGGGCGAAACGCGATCAAACATGCATGTCGGCGGGCGACCAGAGAAGATTGGACTTTCCGACCGCGATCTGGAGATTTGCGCAGCCATCGGCCCACTCCTTAAAGAAAAAGGGCAAGTGTTTGTCGGCATTGATGTGATTGGCGACTACCTGACCGAAATCAACGTGACCTCCCCCACCGGCATTCAGGAACTTGAACGGTTCGACGGCAAGAATATTGCCGGTAAAATCTGGGAGGCGATTGAAGGGCGTTTGGCATGAGCTTGCGCGCAAAGCTACTGAATCGATGGCTGCGGCGGGTCGAGAAACCGGCGATGGCGCGGGCGAAAAGCCCCGCCGCGTTGCGCAAGCGCATGGACATGCAAGCGCGTTTGCTGTTTCACCCGCCGCACGGCACGCAGATGAAGTGGCAAGTGTTGGAACAGGGACCGGCCCGTGTTGATGTGCTTGAGGTCGTGCCCCGCACTCTGACGTCGGATCTGGTCGTTCTTTATCTACACGGCGGGGGTTTTGTTTTCGGTAGCCCGCCCGCCTATTCGGCATTGGCGGGTCAACTGGCGCGGCGCTTGGGGGCCCGCGTGGTGCTTGCGCGATATCGTTTGGCACCCGAACACCCGTTTCCCGCCGCGTTCGAGGACGCGCGCACCGCGTGGGACGGTTTGATAAACAGTGGTGTTGCGCCCGACAGAATTGTGATCGGCGGGGACAGCGCCGGCGGTGCTTTAACGCTGTCCTTGTTGGGGCAGCTTGCCGTCGAAAAGGCATCGATGCCCGCCGCCGCATTTTGTTTTTCCCCCCTTACGGATGTGACTTTCGGCGGTGACAGCTTTAGCCGTAATGCAGAAGCCGAAGCGGTCCTGCCTGCCGAAGGCGCGCATGATATGGCGGAACTGTATCTGAACGGCGCTGATGCACAAAACCCGCAGATCAGCCCGCTTTTCGGTAGTTTCACCGGGGCTGCGCCGGTGTGGATCACCGTGGGGGACACGGAAATTTTGCACGACGACGCGCGCCGGATGGCGCAGGTTTTGCAAAGGGACGGCGTGCGCGTGACCTATCAGGAGCAGCAGGATTTGCCGCACGTCTGGCCGCTGTTCCATAATATTCTGCCCGAAGCGCGGCAAACTTTGGATGATCTTGCCGACTGGATCACGCAAACACGGGCGCAGCAAGGCGAAAGCTGACCGCTTCTGCGATATGGGGGCGGCGCACCTCGGCAGAACCGTCCAAATCGGCGATGGTACGCGCCACGCGGATGACGCGGTGATAGCCGCGCGCGGACAGTTGAAACCGTTCTGCGACTTTGCTGAGTAACGCGCGCGCTTCTGTGTCGGGCGTGGCAATTTCCTCAAGCAGATCGCCAGTTGCATCTGCATTCACCATCAGGCCGTGGCTGCCGTGGAACCGTTTTAACTGGATATTGCGGGCCTGCGCGACGCGGGTTGCCACCACGGCAGAGCTTTCGCCAGTAGCCGGTAGATCAAGGTCGCTGAAGGCCACCGGCGGCACATCCACGCGCAAATCAAAGCGGTCCATCAAGGGCCCTGAGATGCGGCCCAGATAATCCTCGCTACATTGTGGAACACGGGCGCAGGCGCGCGCAGGATCGGAGAGATAACCGCATTTGCAGGGATTTGCGGCGGCGACCAGCATGAACTTGCAGGGATATTTCACATGGGCGTTGGCGCGGGCGATCATGACCTCGCCGGTTTCAATCGGCTGGCGCAGTGTTTCAAGCACGGTGCGGGCAAATTCGGGAAATTCATCCATGAACAACACACCGTTATGGGCAAGACTGACCTCGCCCGGTTTGGCCTGCCGCCCACCGCCGATAATCGCGGCCATGGAGGCGGTATGATGAGGTTCGCGAAAGGGACGTGCACGCGATATGCCGCCCTCATCCAACAATCCGGCAAGCGAATGGATCATCGAGGTTTCCAGAGCTTCCGTGGCGCTGAGCGGTGGCAGGATGCCCGGCAGACGCGCGGCAAGCATGCTTTTCCCCGACCCCGGCGCGCCGACAAACATCAGGTGATGGCGCCCCGCCGCAGCGATTTCCAGAGCACGTTTGGCGCGTTCCTGTCCTTTGACTTCACGCAGATCATGCTTTGACGGACCCAGTGTAACTTCGCCCGGTGTGGCGGGGGGCAGCGGGGTTTGGCCGGTGTAGTGTCGCACCACATCGCCAAGGGTTCGGGCGGCGATCACTTCGGCGTCCCCGACCCATGCGGCCTCCGCGCCTGATCCGTGCGGGCACAGCAGGCTGCGACCCTGCTCCGCAGCGGCCATCGCGGCGGGCAGGGCGCCAACAACGGGCACCAAGGTCCCATCCAATGATAATTCGCCCAAGGCGACGACCGATTGCGTTACATCATCGGGTAGAATGTCGAGCGCCGCGAGCAGGGCAAAGGCGATGGGCAAATCGAAATGGCTGCCTTCCTTGGGCAGGTTTGCGGGGCTCAGGTTCACGGTGATCCGTTTGGAGGGCAGGGCAATGGCCATAGAGGTCAGCGCGGTGCGAACACGGTCGCGCGCTTCGGAGACGGCCTTGTCCGGCAGGCCAACGATGGAAAACGCGGGCAGGCCGGCGGTGACGGCGCATTGCACCTCTACCATCCGCGCCTCGACCCCTTGAAACGCGACTGTATAGGCGCGTGATACCATGCAACTGCTCCTGCCTACCGGTGATCAGGTGTTAACCATGTTCAGAGGTAGGCAGGGATTGTTTAAGAAGTGTTAATTTCGGGTGGACTTCAGGACACCGGCCAGTCTCGTGTCGGGAGACCCAGATCATAGGGGAAGGGATCATATGTCACCTTCAGCCCTTCGGCACGCCAAGCCTTGAAGGCGGGATCGTTCAGGGTTGTCGCGCAATAGGCTCTGGCGTTTTCAGACACGGGCAGATCGTAACCGGTGATCCGCGCCACGACGGGGGCATAAAACGCATCGGCCAAAGAATAATCGCCAAACAGCCAAGGGCCGTCGTTCGTACGCATCGCGCGGGCGTGTTCCCACAGCACGTCGATCCGGTCGAGATCTGCCTGAACGTCCGGCGTGACAGTGAAACCTTGCATGACATGCTGTAACTGCATCGGGCAGGTGCCGCGCAGGGCAGAAAACCCACCGCACATTTCAGCGGCCAACCAGCGCGCGGTGGCGCGGGCGGCGGGATCAGCGGGCCACATGGCGGCATCGGGATGCCGTTCTGCAAGGGTTTCGGCCATGGCAAGGGATTCACCCACAACCGTACCTTCGGGGGTGCGCATGGCGGGAACCAGTCTGACCGGGGCCAATGCCGCAAGGTCGGCCGCCATCGTGCCGCTGTAAAGCCCGACCAGATGTGCGCGGTAAGGCAGGTTAAATTTTTCCATCATCAGCCAGCCCCGTAAGGACCAGCTGGAGAAGGTACGATCGCCGA
The DNA here is from genome assembly GCF_000622325.1 of Sulfitobacter geojensis. Taxonomy (NCBI): domain Bacteria; kingdom Pseudomonadati; phylum Pseudomonadota; class Alphaproteobacteria; order Rhodobacterales; family Roseobacteraceae; genus Sulfitobacter; species Sulfitobacter geojensis. The sequence goes on along the minus strand of NZ_JASE01000005.1, from coordinate 3,614,126 downwards.
TATAAAGGTCATATGTCATAGGGTTAGACGCTAACCCGTGAATTGCGGTGCGACAAATTCAATTTTGTGCAGCGAAGGATCACACAAGATGATTTATGGTCTCGACCTGCCAGATGCCCGCATCGTGGGCAATTCGGGTCACCGACAGGTTGTCGATTTTATGGGCCATCGCCGCATAAGCGGTCACGCCCAAGGCCCGTTGGATCTGCGTCAGGATCACGCCAAAATGGGCCACGGCAATAATATGCGCGTCGGGATGGGACGTGTTCATATCGTCAACCACCGCGTTCACCCGTGCGGCAGTCTGGTTCCAGCTTTCGCCTTCGGGTGCCTGAACATCACCGGGGGTTTCCCAATAGGCCCGCGAAAGGACCGGATCGCGTGCGGCGACCTCTTTGAAATGCAGGCCGTCCCACACCCCGAAATGCAGTTCACGCAGGTCACGATGATGGGGCAGGCGCCTGCGCGACTGTTCCAACGCGTCCGCCGTCGCTGTACATCGGATCAGGTCGGAGGAGATGATCAGCGCCTCTTTCGGCAGATGGTCCTGCAAACGGGCGATCTGTGCCGTGTCAGACAGATCGGCAGGGACGTCGCGCCACCCGACAAAGGTTTTTTCGTGGGTCGGTCCGTGGCGGACCCAGTGCCAGACGGTCATGGCAATGCCCCTTTCAAAACGAGTGGCAGCCCCGCGACGACCTGAACGGCGAGCTCGGCTTGCGCAGCCAATGCGATATTCAATTGCCCTTGCGCTTCGCGAAACTGACGCGCCAGGGCGTTGTCGGGAACGATGCCCTGGCCGACCTCGTTTGAAACGATCACCCAAGGGGCGGCGCAGCGGCGCAGGGCGGTCAGCAGCGTGGCCTGAGCCTGACCAATGTCGTGTTGCGCCATCAAATGATTGGTCAACCACATGGTCGCACAGTCGATCAGGATCACCTGATCGGGGCGCGCCGCGTCAAGAGGGGCCGTCAGGTCGAACGGTTCTTCGATGGTCTTCCAGCGATCATCGCGTCGATTTTTGTGAATCTCGACTTTGGCGGCAACTTCACTGTCAAATACCTGCCCAGTTGCGATGTAAGTCATTGACGTATCGTAGGATTTCACAAGCTCTTCGGCCCAAAAAGACTTGCCCGATGCGGCGCCGCCCAAGACAAATGTGGAGTTTGGCAACATTTTTTTCACTTTTTTGGGAACCGAAACAGGGGTTCGTTCGTACAGAACACAAAGGTCTGCAAAAATACAAGCAACGGCTCAGGGAATTATTTAACATGGCAATGGAAACGGCTCGGGACTTTTCGATCACACGTACCGCTATGAAAGCTGAAATGCTGGACGCGGAAACGGAACTTGAACTTGCACTGGCGTGGCGCGATCACCGCGACGAAGCGGCGCTGCACCGGCTGATCAACGCGTACATGCGGTTGGCTGTGTCAATGGCTGGCAAATTCCGCCGCTATGGCGCGCCGATGAACGATCTTATTCAAGAGGCCGGGCTTGGCCTGATGAAAGCTGCCGAAAAGTTCGATCCCGACCGCGGCGTGCGCTTTTCTACATATGCGATGTGGTGGATCAAGGCGGGCATTCAAGACCATGTGATGCGCAATTGGTCAATGGTTCGCACCGGCACAACGTCATCGCAAAAGTCCCTGTTTTTCAATATGCGCCGGATTCAGGCGCGGATGGAGCGCGAGGCCAGCACCGCTGGTCAAGAGCTTGACCGCCACCAGTTGCGCCAGATGATTTCCACCGAGATCGGCGTGCCGTTGCATGACGTCGAAATGATGGAAGGGCGTCTGTCGGGTTCCGATTATTCGCTGAACGCGACGCAATCCGCCGAGGATGAAGGGCGCGAATGGATTGATGCGTTGGAAGATGACTCCGCGCAAGCAGCTGAGAAGGTTGAGTATAATCACGATACCGCGCAGTTGCGCGCTTGGCTATTGTCTTCCATGCAGGAATTGCGCGAACGCGAGCAATTCATCCTGCGCGAGCGCAAATTACGCGACAAACCCCGCACTTTGGAAAGCCTTGGTGAAGAGCTGAACCTGTCCAAAGAACGTGTGCGCCAGTTGGAAGCGGGCGCTTTGGTAAAAATGCGCAAGTCACTTGAGGGGCGCTCGCCAGAGGTGATGCACCTGCTTGGCTAGAAGCAGCGCGGTCGGGGCTGGCACTGGCCCCGCTTGGCGCTTATGGTTCTGCCAATCAAATGGCGGAAGGGGCGCATCATGCTGGCAAACAAGCATATATTGCTGATCATCGGGGGCGGGATCGCGGCGTTCAAGTCGCTTGACCTGATCCGGCGGCTGCGCGAACGCGGGGCGCAGGTGACCCCTGTCTTGACCCGTGCAGGCGAGGAATTCGTGACGCCATTGTCGGTTTCTGCATTGGCTGGGAACAAGGTTTACCGCGAACTATTCGATTTGGGTGACGAGGCCGAAATGGGCCACATTCAGTTGAGCCGTGTTGCCGACCTGGTCGTTGTGGCCCCCGCGACCGCGGATCTCATGGCGAAAATGGCACAGGGGCTTGCCAACGATCTGGCCTCTACCTTGTTGCTGGCCACAGACACGCCGGTGATGATCGCCCCCGCGATGAACGTGCGGATGTGGGATCACGCGGCGACGCAACGCAACCTCAAAACTCTGCAAGGTGACGGGATCAAGGTTGTTGGCCCGAACAAGGGCGATATGGCCTGCGGCGAGCACGGACCGGGGCGTATGGCCGAACCGATGGAAATTGTCGCCGCGATCGAAGCGCAGTTTGCCGATGGTCCGTTGCAGGGCAAACGCATTCTGGTGACCTCTGGTCCAACCCATGAACCCATTGATCCTGTTCGCTATATTGCAAATCGGTCTTCTGGCGCGCAGGGGGCTGCAATTGGTCAGGCTTTGGCCGCACAGGGCGCGGAGGTGATTTTTGTGACCGGTCCCGCCGATGTGGCCCCGCCCGCAGGCGTGAAAGTGGTCGCGGTGCAAACTGCACAGCAAATGCTGGCGGCGGTACAGGATGCGCTGCCGGTCGACGCGGGCGTGTTCGCCGCTGCTGTCGCCGATTGGCGGGTTGAGGGGGCCGGCGACAAGAAGCTGAAGAAATCCAAAGACGGCTTACCTGTTCTGCAATTCGCGGAAAATCCCGACATCCTGAAAACCGTCAGCCGTATGGAAACCGGCCGGCCACCTTTGGTTGTGGGGTTCGCGGCAGAAACCAATGATGTGCTGGCCCATGCGACTGCGAAACGGGAACGCAAGGGATGTGACTGGATTCTGGCCAATGATGTATCGCCCGAAACCGGTATCATGGGGGGCAGCGAAAACGCCGTTACCCTGATCACCGCGCAGGGGGCCGAGGACTGGCCGCGCATGTCCAAGGATGCGGTCGCAACTGCCCTGGCCGTGCGTATTGCGCAGGCGTTGGGTGAGACATGACCGTGATCAAGTGCACATGGGCGGCAGGGGCAGACCAGACGCTTGGCTTGCCTGTATACGCCACAACGGGTGCTGCGGGTGCCGATCTGCGCGCGAACCTGCCAGACGGTCCGGTGTTCATCGAACCGATGGCGCGCGCGCTTGTGTCGACCGGATTGCATATGGAAATCCCGCAGGGTTTTGAGGTGCAAATCAGGCCGCGGTCCGGTCTTGCGCTGAAACACGGGATCATGTTGCCCAATAGCCCCGGCACGATCGACAGCGATTATCGCGGTGTTGTCGGCGTGATTGTTTTGAACGCGGGCGCGGTACCGTTTGAAATCACCCATGGCATGCGCATCGCGCAGATGGTTGTGGCAGCAGCCCCGCAAGTATCGTTTGAAATTGCCCAAATGCTGGATACGACCGACCGTGCCTCTGGCGGGTTCGGTTCAACCGGAGAAAACTGATGCTGCTCGTGCTGGTCATCGCCGGGGCGCTTTGGTTTGGCGGGCGTTTCATGGGCGTGCCCCAAGCGGCGCGGATGTCGCTGTTGGGGTTGTTGTTTGTTGCAGTCTTGGGAATGCAGGTGGCCCTGCCCGAAACAAGCCCGTTGCGTCAGGCGACGGGGGGAAGCGCCGCGCTGTGGCTGATCCTTGGCGGATTTGCCGCCGTGATCTGGGCCTACCGGCGGTTGATCATGCATTTACGCGGGCGTGTGACGGCGCAAACCCCTGACGCCCCTTCCAAACAGGGCAGTTTTTCCGACACGGAGCTTGACCGCTATGCCCGCCATATCGTGCTGCGCGAGATCGGCGGCGCAGGGCAAAAGGCATTGAAAAACGCCAAGGTACTGGTGATTGGCGCCGGCGGTTTGGGGGCACCTGCCCTGCAGTATCTCGCGGCGGCAGGTGTCGGCACGATCGGGGTGGTGGATGACGATGTGGTGGAAAACGCCAACCTGCAACGGCAGGTGATCCATCCAGATGGAAACATCGGCATGCCCAAAGTGTTTTCCGCCCAAGCGCAGATGGAAGCGCAAAACCCCTTTATTACCGTGCGCCCCTATCATCGCCGCTTGACCGACGAAATCGCGGCAGAACTGGTGCGCGACTATGATCTGGTACTCGATGGCACGGATAACTTTGAAACCCGCTATCTGGTGAACGCGGCCTGTGTCGCGGCAGGTGTGCCGCTTGTGTCTGGCGCGTTAAGCCAGTGGGAAGGGCAACTGTCGGTTTTTGATCCCGCCAAAGGTGCGCCTTGTTACCGGTGCATCTTTGCGCAGGCACCTGCGGCACATCTTGCCCCCAGTTGCGCAGAGGCCGGTGTCATTGGCCCCTTGCCCGGTGTTATCGGATCAATGATGGCAGTTGAAGCAGTTAAGCTGATCACAGGTGCAGGCACGCCAGCGCGGGGGCAGATGTTGATCTATGACGCGCTTTATGGCGAGAACCGCACGATACAGATTTCGCGACGGACAGATTGTGCAACCTGCGGCCAAAGCTGAACCGGCTTGGTTTTCGCCAACGGATTGTAACCCGCCCTTCGCGCCCTTAGCTTGAGCGCAAAGGAGAATTTCCCATGACAAACCCTCTGCTGGCCCATTGGGCCACACCCTTTGAAATTGCGCCGTTTGACCGGATTTCAGACGATGATTTCGCACCGGCGCTGGACGAAGCGCTCAACGCGCATAACGCCGAGATTGATGCGATTGCAAGCAACCCAGAAGCGCCAAGTTTTGCCAATACAATCGAAGCTTTGGAAGGTGTGGGTGAGGCGCTGAACAAAGTGCTGAGTGTGTTTTTCACGGTAGCGGGCGCAGACAGCAACCCGACCCGCGAGGCATTGCAGCGTGACTTTTCACCGAAGCTGGCCGCACATTTTGCCGAGATTTCCGGCAATAAGGCGTTGTTCGCCCGTATCGCCGCTGTTTGGGAGGCACGCGACACCCTTGATCTGACAGACGAACAGGCGCGGATCCTGATGATTGCGCACCGCGATGCGGTCCGGTCCGGTGCCGCGCTGGTCGGGGATCAGGAAAAGCGGATGAAAGAGATTAAGGGGCGTTTGGCCGTTCTGGGCACGCAGTTCACGCAGAACCTGCTGGCGGATGAACGCGAGTGGTTCATGACGTTGGCTGAGGAAGACCTTGAAGGGCTGCCGGAATTTGTTGTCAGCGCGGCACATGCTGCGGGCAAGGAAAAGGGCGCAGGTGGTCCCGTCGTCACCCTGTCGCGCTCGCTGATCGTGCCGTTTTTGCAATTCTCGCCGCGTCGTGATCTGCGTGAAAAGGCGTTTCGCGCATGGGAGGCGCGCGGCGCCAATGGCGGTGAAACCGACAACCGCGCCATTGCGGCGGAGACTTTGGCGCTGCGCGAGGAACGCGCGCAATTGTTGGGGTATGACAATTTTGCCCGCTTCAAGCTGGAAACAGAAATGGCCAAAACACCCGATGCGGTGCGCAAGCTGCTGATGGAGGTGTGGGAACCGGCCAAGGCGCAGGCCAATGCCGATGCCGAAGTCTTGACCGAAATGATGCATGCGGATGGCGTGAATGGTGATCTGGCCCCGTGGGACTGGCGCTATTACGCGGAGAAACGTCGCGCGGCAGAACATGATCTGGATGAAGCCGCGCTGAAGCCCTATTTCCAACTCGACCGGATGATCGAGGCGTCATTCGCCTGTGCGACCCGCCTGTTCGGACTGGAATTCACCCCGCTGGACGTGCCGCTTTATCATGCGGATTGTCGTGCGTGGGAGGTGACGCGGGGCGGCAAACATGTGGCTGTATTCATCGGGGATTATTTCGCACGCGGCTCGAAACGGTCGGGGGCGTGGTGTTCTGCCATGCGCGCGCAGGCGAAATTTCCCAAGGTGCAGTCGCCGGTTGTGATCAACGTGTGCAATTTTGCCAAATCCGATCCGGCGCTTTTGTCCTATGATGATGCGCGCACGCTGTTTCACGAATTTGGCCATGCGCTGCACCAGATGTTGTCGGATGTGACCTATGAAAGCGTCAGTGGTACATCCGTTGCGCGTGATTTCGTTGAACTGCCAAGCCAGCTTTATGAGCATTGGCTGGAAGTGCCAGAGGTGCTGGCCGAATTTGCCACCCATGCCACCACGGGCGAGGCGATGCCGAAAGAGATGTTGGACAAGGTATTGGGCGCTGCGACCTTTGATATGGGGTTCCAGACGGTTGAATATGTCGCCTCTGCGCTGGTTGATCTGGAATTCCACGATGGTGCGCCGCCCGCTGATCCGATGGCAAAACAGGCCGAGGTACTGGACGCATTAGGCATGCCCGCCGCAATCCGTATGCGCCACGCCACGCCGCAGTTCGCGCATGTCTTTGCCGGTGACGGATATTCCAGTGCCTATTACAGCTATATGTGGTCGGAAGTGATGGATGCCGATGCATTCCAAGCCTTCGAAGAAGCCGGTGGCGCATTCGATGCCGAGCGGGCGAAGGCGTTGGAAACGCATATCCTGTCGACCGGCGGATCACGGGATGCGGCAGAACTCTACGTGGCGTTTCGCGGTCGTTTGCCGGGCGTCGAGGCCTTGCTAAAGGGGCGCGGTTTGGCCGCGTAAAACGCGCGGCTAGTACCCCAAAGCGCGGTCAACGAGGTTGATAAACGGCTCACCTGCCTCCCCACGGCGGATGTTTTCGACAATCACCTCGCTGGCCGTGCTGGCCCGCGTATCGGCGGCGATATGGGGTGTCACTGTCACCTTCGGATGCGACCAATAGGGGTCATCGGCAGGCAGGGGTTCAACCCGAAACACGTCCAGTGTGGCATGGGCAATTTGCCCGCTGTCCAGCGCGGCCAGCAAGGCGGCATCATCGATCAGCGGGCCGCGACCGGGATTGATGATGAAAGCCCCCTTTGGCATCTGCGCCAGCGTTTCTGCGTTCAAGGTGTTTTCGGTCGCCGTTGTGTCCGGCAGCAGCAGCACAGCGATTTCCGCCAGCGCCAAGGCTTCTGCCAGACCGGCCTCGCCATGCAGGCAGGTCACGCCTGTGACGTCCTTGGGGCTGCGCGCCCATCCTGTGACGTTGAACCCGAGACCAACAAGTGTTCTGGCCACTTCGGCACCCAAGGCCCCAAGGCCGAGGATCACCACCTGCCGCTCCTGCGCTAGGGGCGGGGTGCGGGGTGCCCATTTGGCATCGCTGCGCAAAATATCGGTATCCATCCCCAGATGGTAACGCATCACATGGCCGGTGACCCATTCCACCATGCCTTTGGTCAGGCCCGGATCAACCATACGTGCCAGCGGTATGCTCAGGGTTTCATTGCCGGTAATCGCCTCGACACCGGCCCAAAGGTTCAGCACCGCTTTGGCGCGGGTGTAGGGTGTGAAATCCTGCAACCGGCTGTTGGGGGCGTAAATGATATAATCGACGTCTTCGGGTGGCATATCCATCGCCAGTGTCGCATCGCCAAACCCGGCCTTTTCAAGGGCGCTGCGCAGCGGGCGTTCATAGGTTGACCAGCGTTCGGAGCGGGCGGCGAAAAGCAGGTTCAGGGACATGGGTTACCTCGGTCTGTGGACATGGGCGGATTGGACAAGGCCGAAAGCCAGAAGCAGGACCAGCATCGCCGACCCACCATAGCTGACCAGTGGCAAGGGCACGCCGACGACGGGTGCCATGCCCATAACCATCGACATGTTGACGGCGAAGAACAGGAAGAAATTCAGCGCGATGCCCAGTGTCAGGAGCGACGAAAACCGGTCCTTGTTGCGGATCGCGGTGATCACGCAAAAGATGATGATCAGCGCATAGAGCCCCAGCAAGGAAATCGCCCCGACAAAGCCGAATTCCTCTGCCAGTGTGGTGAAGATAAAGTCGGTGTGTTTTTCGGGCAGGAAGTTCAGCCGCGATTGCGTCCCTTGCATGAACCCGCGTCCTGTCCACCCACCGGAGCCCAATGCGATCTTGGATTGGGTAATGTGATAGCCTGCGCCCAAGGGGTCGGCGGCGGGGTCCAGAAAGGTATCAATCCGGCGGTACTGGTAGTTGTTCAACAACTGCCAAGCAGTGCCGCGCGACTGAAACACCGCTGTCACCAGCCCCACACCAGACGCGATAACAGCGGCGAAATAGGCCCAGTGCACACCGGCCAGAAACATCAGCCCTGCACCGGCGGTCAGCAACAGGATCGACGTGCCAAGGTCGGGTTGTTCCAGCACCAGCGCAGTGGGGGCAAGGATGATCAGCACCGGTAACAAGACCCAAAACGGCTTTGATACCTTTTTCGCGGGCAACCAGTCGTAATAGGCGGCGAGGAACATCACCAGCGTGATTTTCATTAGTTCGGACGGTTGCAGATCCATGAAGCCGAGGTCCAGCCAGCGTTGCGATCCTTTGCGTTCTTCCCCGATCAACGCGACCAGCACCAACAGGATCACAGAAACGCCGTAAGCCACGCCCGACAGGTTACGCCAGAGCCATATCGGTACCATCGCCACGCCCATCATCAGGGCCAAGCCAAGGCCGAACCGTTTGATCTGTGGCTCTGCCCATGGGGTGAACGACCCGCCCGCCACGGAATACAGCATCAAGAAACCGACACCACAAACCGACGCCAGCAGAAGCGCCAAAGGCCAGTTCATGTGCAGGATTTTGCGGAACCCCGTGGGGACGGATTTGACCGTATATTCAAGATAGCTCATGCTTGGTCTTTGCCCTTGATCGCCACCTCGGGCTGCACCTCGCGCAGACGGTTTTGCTGGGTCTTGATGCGGGCACGGTCGCCGGTGGGATAAGCGTCCAGCGGTGGTGCGCCTTCCGCTAATGCTTGTAACAGAACATCCCGCGCAATCGGGGCCGCCGCGGTTGAACCCCCGCCGCCATGTTCCACAAGTACCGACACGGCATAGCGTGGTTTGTCGTAAGGGGCAAAAGCCACAAACAGCGCATGGTCACGCCGTTCCCACGGCAGATCGGCGTTGCGGGTCACGCCGCGTGCGCGTTCGGCGGCAGTGATGTTGCGCACCTGGCTGGTGCCGGTCTTGCCTGCCATGCGCCATTCATCAGCGATGATGCGGCTGCGATACGCGGTGCCGCGCCGGTCGTTCACGACCTCGTACATGGCACGCCGCATCTTGCGCAGGTTGTTGTCGTTCATATTAAGTGGCCCGCCGTCGCCCAGCGGTTGCTCCACCCCGTCACGGGATTTGATCAGACGCGGCGTTACCGCGCGCCCTGTGGCAATCCGCGCCGTCATCACGGCCAGTTGCAGCGGCGAGGCCAGCATGAAACCCTGCCCGATAGAGGCGTTTACCGTGTCACCAATCACCCAATCCGCACCGCGCGCTGTGCGTTTCCACTCTTTTGTCGGTGTCAGGCCCGAATTGACCGAAGACAGCGCCAGATCATGGCGGATGCCAAGGCCAAAGCGGTTTGCCATGGCGGTGATCTTTTCGATGCCGACCTTCAGCGCCAGATCGTAATAATAGACGTCGCAGGATTGTTTCAGCGAATTGCCCAGATCGACCCAACCATGGCCCGCGCGTTTCCAGCAGTGGAACTTGCGCCCCGCCACTTCCAGATGTCCGGGACAATAGACGGTTTCATCCGGTCCCACGATGCCTTCCTCGATGGCGGCCATCGCAGTCATCATCTTGAACGTGGAACCGGGGGGATAGGCACCTTGCACCGTTTTATTCACGAGCGGGCGGTATTTCGAATTAAGCAACGGATCGTAATCCGCCGATGAAATCCCGCCGATGAACAGGTTCGGGTCATAGCTGGGCGCGGAGGCAATGGCGGCCAGATCGCCGCTTTCGCAGTCGATGATCACCACGGCCGCGCTTTCCCCGCCAAGACGTGCCTGCACATAGCCTTGCAGCTTGGAATCAATCGTCAATTGCAGGTCCGCACCCGATTGCCCCTCGCGCCGCGCCAGTTCGCGCATGACACGACCCGTTGCGTTGACCTCAACCTGTTTGGTGCCAGCCACCCCGCGCAACGCATCTTCGGCGCGGGCCTCGACGTTGATCTTGCCAATCTGGAAACGCGGAATGCGCAGCACCTGATCGGGGTTTTCCAGCGCATCCAGATCCTTTTGGCTGACGCGCCCGACACGCCCGACCACATGAGCGAAATCCGACCCGCGGGGATAGACCCGTGTCAGCCCGACTTCCGGTGTGACGCCGGGCAGGGCGGGGGCGTTGACGCTGACCTTGCTGACCTCATCCCAACTGACATCTTCAACGATGGTAACGGGCAGGAAAGGGGCCGAGCGTTTCAGTTCCTCGAGAGCGCGTTCATAGGTTTCAAGATCAATCTCGATGATCTGGCTGAGCCGTGCCATCACCGCATCCACATCACCGGCATCCTCGCGCACCATGACGATACGGTAGGACGGCACGTTTTCCGCCAGCCGCACACCGTTGCGGTCAAAGATTTCGCCGCGTGTGGGCGGGATCAGGCGAATGTTGATGCGGTTTTCTTCGGCCAGCAGCCGGAACTGATCGGCCTGATCAATCTGCAAGTACCGCATTCTTGCGGCCAGCCCGCCCATGAACAACAGCTGCGCGCCCCCCAGCAGGGCGGCCCGCCGCGTCAGCTTGGCGTGACTTGCATCATTTTCCGCGCGGTTGCGTCTCATGTGTTCATCCCCGTCAAATCCGCTGCCCGTGGCCGTCCAGATCCCCCGGACTGGCCTTGCGCACACCCATGCCGAAATGGGTAACCGCGACAACAACAGGATAGATCAGCAGCGTCAGAAACAGCTCTGACAGGCCAAGCGACAGGCTTGGCTGCTCGATCAGGACAATGGCCAGAATGACCCTGTTCGCGAGGGCGATGCCGATGATGATCACGCCAACGCTGATCCACTCGGTGGCAAAATTCGCGTCCCGCAAGGACCGTGCGCGTCCTTTCAGGTTCTCACAGCCGACCAATGCCAGTACAGCCCCCAAGCCGGGCGGGCGCTGCAACAAAAGATCCGCCAGCATAAAGGCGCAGGCAAGGGCGGGTGCGGGAACATAATCGGGGCGTCGCAGACTCCACGCCAGTGCAAAGCACAACAGCAAATCAGGAGCCGCCCAGCGGCGCGGTGTGGTTTCAAGCGGCAGCAGATGGAAGAACAGAATGATCAGCGTCAGCAACAGGAACGCGCCGCGCATCAGCCAAAGGCGTGTGGCCGTCAGGTCGTTCATTCGGTTACGACCTCCTGTGCTTCCTCCAGCGGTCCGTTTTCGGTGATGACCCGCGCGGTGTCGGTCACGTTTTCGGTGCCGTAATGACGCAGCACACGCAGGAATTCGAGACGCTCGTAATCGGCAGCAAGCCGCACCCGCAGCCGTCCGCCAGGATCGGCGGCGACCTGCCCGATAAGCAAGCCCGCCGGAAAAACACCGCCATCGCCAGAGCTGATGACACGGTCACCGGGGCGCACGAGGTCGGGGTTTTCAAGGAAGTCGACAGGCGGCGCGATGGTATTGTCACCCGCCACAATTGCGCGTTGGCCCGAGGGCTGGATCGTTGCGGGAATGCGACTGGTAGCGTCGGTCAACAGGATCACTCGCGCGGTGTTTTCAGCCACGCCTGAAATGCGCCCGACCAACCCGATACCATCCATCGTGGCCCACCCATCCACCAAACCGTCCCGCGCACCCACATTCAGCAGGACCGACTGACGAAAGGGAGAGCCGGAGTCAGCAAGCACAACACCGGTGATAAAGGTCAGGCGCGGATCAAGCCGGACCTTGTTGAGATCCAGCAAACGGGCGTTTTCCTGCTCCAGTTGCAGCGCGGCTTCTTTCCACGCCTGCATCTGGCGCAACTCGCTGCGCAGCTCCTGATTTTGTTCGGACAGCCGTTGGTAAGAGCGGAAATCGCGTAACAGGTTGACGGTGCCGGTCACGGGGGCCATGGCCCAGTCAAGGTTGGGCACCAGCCGGTCTGTTATCTGGGCGCGAAAGCGTTCAACGCGCGGGCTGTCGATGCGCCACAAAAGAAACGTCGCGCTGAGCAGCAAGATCAGGACAGCCAACAGCAACCGCCGCAAGGGGGCGGTGTAGTCACTGCTGTTTGAACGGTCGCTTGCCATGTTTCTTGCGCTCCTGCCCGAATTTCAGGCCTTGCTGCGAGCCTAGCAAAAATCAGCTGTCGTAGTCGATGGCGTGGCGCAGCTGTTTTTCGTACTCCAGCGCCTTGCCGGTGCCCAGTGCCACACAGTTCAGGGATTCGTCCGCGATTGAAACGGCAAGGCCGGTCTGCTCGCGCAGCGCCAGATCCAGATCACCCAGCAAAGCGCCACCACCGGTCAGCATCACGCCGCGATCCACGATGTCGGCGGCCAGATCAGGGGGGGTTGTTTCAAGCGCGGTCATCACGGCCTCGCAGATTTGCTGCACTGGTTCAGCCAAGGCTTCGGCGATTTGCGCCTGCGTGACTTCGATTTCCTTGGGCACGCCGTTCAACAGGTCGCGTCCGCGGATTTGCATGGATGTACCGCGCCCGTCATCGGGCATACGGGCCGTGCCAATGGAGGTCTTGATCCGCTCAGCCGTGGTTTCACCCACCAACAGGTTCTGCTGACGGCGCAGGTAGCTGATGATCGCTTCGTCCATACGGTCACCACCTACACGCACCGAACGCGCATAGACGATATCGCCAAGAGACAGGACCGCGACCTCGGTCGTACCGCCGCCGATATCGACAACCATGTTGCCGGTCGGGTCGGTGATCGGCATGCCGGCACCAATGGCCGCTGCAATCGGTTCGGCAATCAGACCGGCACGCCGCGCACCTGCTGACAGAACCGACTGGCGGATCGCGCGTTTTTCAACGGGGGTCGCACCATGCGGCACACAGACAATGATCTTCGGCTTTGAGAAAGTAGAGCGTTTGTGGACCTTGCGGATGAAGTGTTTGATCATCTCTTCGGCGGTGTCAAAGTCTGCAATGACACCTTCACGCATGGGGCGGATCGCTTCGATGCTGCCCGGTGTACGGCCTAACATCAGCTTGGCATCCTCGCCCACGGCCAGCACTTTTTTGACGCCATCCTTGATGTGGTAGGCGACAACGGACGGCTCTGACAGGACAATTCCGCGCCCCTTGACGTAAACCAACGTGTTGGCTGTGCCGAGGTCAATCGCCATATCGGATGAAAACAGTCCACGGAGATTTCCAAAGAGGTTCATTTGCCTGCGTACCTTGTCAAAATCATATTGGCCCGCGACTCTGACGAGGCGGGCTGGTGGTGCTTATAGGCTTGCAGCAGGGCAGGTGAAAGGGGGTGTTTTTCTGTGTTGGGCATGTTGCCGCCTGCGCCCTATGTTGAGACTGGAAACGAACCTGTGGGAGTGATGAAATGAAGAAGATACAAAGCCTTGGCGTGCACCATATTACGTTGATGGGCGCTGACCGGCAAAGCAGCATCGATTTCTGGGAAGGCGTTCTGGGCATGCCCTTTCTGTTTGATCAACCGAATCTGGACGACCCTGACGAGGGACACTTGTATTTTGACCCCGGTGACGGCCGCTTGATTACCATCTTCACGAACGAGAACCGCAAGCGGGTGCACAGCCGCACGCCGATGGACGCCGGTTGCGTGCATCACATTGCTTTCGAGGTGGATCGCGCCATGTTCGATCAGGCGCTTGCGCGTCTGGCCGAGCGCGGCATCGGCAATTCGGGCGTCAAGGACCGCGGTTTCATGCATTCGATTTACTTCAAGGACCCGCTGGGTCTGTTGATCGAACTGGCCTGTTATACCTTCATCCCGCCGCGCGGCAGCAGCCACGCCGAAGTGATGTTGCAAGCGCATAAACTGCGGGTGGAACGCGGCGCAGAAGCGATTGAGCGGGAACATCTGGCGGATGCGGCTGTGATGATTGTGGAACGGTCGCAAGGGTCGCTCAGCGCGGACAGATCGGCGAAGAACCCCTTTTGAGGTTTGGACGAAACGCAGCTGTTTTATGTGCGGTTCGGTTGGATATGGGTTTAACGGCAAGATGAAGCGCGCCCTGTGTCTTCATCTTGCCCATCAAACTTGATCCTGTCGCCCGCTGCATGCACTGCGGGGCGCGGGTAAGGTGGGCAAATTGCCCACCTTCATTCTCAGGTCACATCTTTGTAGTTGATCTCGCGCTTGTCCGTGCCGCCTTTTTCGCGGCGCACCAACAGGCGGTTCAACGCGTGGATATAGGCGCGGGTTGAGGACACAACCGTGTCGGTATCCGCTGACTGGCCTGTCACGATCCGGCCGTCTTCCTCCATGCGCACAGATACGGTTGCCTGCGCATCCGTTCCTTCGGTCACCGCGTGCACCTGGTACAGCTGCAAACGCGCCTCATGGGGGACCAACGCCTTGACGCAGTTAAAGGCCGCATCAACCGGGCCGTCGCCGGTTTGTTCCGTTGTGCTTTCGGTGCCGTCGACGTCCAACGTCATACGGGCCTGATTTGGCCCTTCGGTGCCGCAGATCACATGCATCGACACCAGCTTCACGCGGTCCTCTTCGGGGTCGGTGGAGGTGCGCATCAAGGCAATCAGGTCATCTTCGTAGATTTCCTTTTTGCGGTCCGCCAGTTCTTTGAAGCGAACAAACACATCCTTGAGCTGGTTGTCGCCCAATTCAAACCCGAGGTCCTCAAGCTTTGAGCGCAGGGCGGCGCGACCCGAGTGTTTGCCCATAACGATATTGGTTTCGGTCAGGCCCACGTCTTCGGGGCGCATAATTTCAAAGGTTTCGGCGTTTTTCAGCATGCCATCCTGATGGATGCCTGATTCATGCGCGAAGGCGTTCTTGCCAACGATGGCCTTGTTCGGTTGCACTGGGAACCCGGACACGGTGGAAACACGGCGCGAAATGTTCATGATCTTGGTCGCGTCAATGCCGGTTTGATAGGGCATGATGTCGTTGCGCACGCGCAGCGCCATCACGACCTCTTCCAATGCGGTATTGCCCGCGCGTTCGCCCAGACCGTTGATGGTACATTCGATCTGGCGCGCGCCTGCTTCAACGGCAGCAAGGCTGTTGGCGGTCGCCATGCCAAGGTCGTTATGGCAATGGGTGGCGAAAATGATCTCATCCGCGCCGGGCACGTTTTCAAGCAGTTTGCGGATCAGATCGGCGCTTTCGCGCGGGGCGGTATAGCCGACGGTATCGGGGATATTGATCGTTGTCGCCCCCGCCTTGATCGCGATTTCCACCGTGCGATAGAGGTAGTCGAGTTCGGTGCGCGTGGCATCCATTGGCGACCATTGCACATTTTCGCAAAGGTTGCGCGCGTGGGTCACTGTTTCGTGGATACGGTCGGCCATCTCATCCTTGGAAAGGTTCGGAATGGCGCGGTGAAGGGGCGATGTGCCGATGAACGTATGGATGCGCGGCTGGCGGGCGTGTTTCACGGCCTCCCAACAGCGGTCGATGTCGCCGAATTGCGCACGGGCCAAGCCGCAAATCACGGAATTGACGGAGTTTTTTGCAATCTCGGAAACGGCGGCAAAGTCCCCTTCGGAGGCGATTGGAAAGCCGGCCTCGATAATATCGACGCCCATTTCATCGAGCAAACCGGCGATTTCCAGCTTTTCCGCGTGGGTCATCGTGGCACCGGGGGATTGTTCGCCGTCACGCAAGGTGGTGTCAAAGATCATGACGCGATCTTGGGTCTGTGTATCAGTCATTGTGATGTCTTTCGTTCTGCTTGTTCTAATCCTTGGCGCGGTGGCGAACCCTCTGAGCGGACGCGCCGGGATGGCACGCTCAGAGGCGGATTAGCAGAAGCAGGTTGGCACGCAGAAGCAACGCGTCGATGCGCGAAGGGGTCACAGTATGTGAGGCGTGTGTCATGGCGGTATTTATAGGCCCGTGATTTCAAATGGGAAGAGGGGAGTTTGATTTTGGGATTTTTCCTGTGTGCACATTGAAGTGCTCTGCGCTGCCGCTAGCTGTGCTTTATGGGAAAAACAATGATTATAGGCGCTTCTGGCGGGATTGGCGCGGCATTGGTCGCGGCCTGTGCGGCCCGTGACGAAGAAGTCACCGGCCTGTCACGCAGGGACGACGGGTTTGATATCACCGACCCTGCGTCGGTGGCGGGGCATCTGGATGCGCTGAGCGGGCCGTTTGACAGGGTGGTTGTGGCAACCGGCGCTTTGGTCATTGACGGGGCCGAGCCGGAGAAAACGATCAAGGCGATCGACAGCCAAGCGATGCTGGATCAGTTCGCGTTGAACGCGGTGGGGCCGGCGCTGGTGCTGGCGCGCGCGCATGGGTTGTTGCCGCGCAAGGGGCGTGGAGTTTTGGCGGTTCTGTCGGCACGGGTCGGGTCCATCGGAGACAACCGGATGGGCGGCTGGGTCAGCTATCGCGCGGCCAAGGCGGCGGTGAACCAAATCGTGCACACGGCAGCGATCGAACTGGCGCGGACACATCAGGAAAGCGTTTGTGTGGCGTTGCATCCGGGGACGGTCGCGACGCCTTTCACGGCCGACTATCTGGGGCGGCATCCGGCAGTGACACCTGATGAGGCGGCGGAAAACCTACTGCGCGTGATGGACGGTTTGACCCCCGCGCAAACGGGCGGATTTTACGATTGGGCGGGCAAAGAGGTGGCGTGGTGAAACGGTTGGTTTTGGTGCTGGGGGATCAGCTTTCACAGGGGCTGTCGGCCTTGCGCGATGCGGATCGCACGCAGGATATCGTGGTAATGGCAGAGGTTGCCGAGGAGGCGGGATACGTCAAGCATCACCCCAAGAAAATCGCGCTGATCTTTGCGGCTATGCGCAAATTTGCGCAGGCATTACAAGCGGATGGCTGGGATGTGCGGTATACGAAACTGGACGATGAGGACAACGCGGGCAGCATCGTGGGAGAGCTGTTGCGTCGCGCGCAGGAGACCGGCGCAGAGGAGGTGATCTGCACCGAGCCGGGGGAGTGGCGGCTGATTGAGAAGCTCAAGTATGCGCCGGTGAAAACACATCTTTTGCCCGATGACAGATTCATCGCCAGCCACAGCGAATTCGAGCTCTGGGCGGAGGGGCGCAAGGCGTTGCGAATGGAGTATTTCTATCGCGAGATGCGGCGCAAAACAGGCCTGTTGATGGAGGGGGATAAACCCGCCGGAGACAAGTGGAATTTCGATCACGACAACCGCAAACCGGCACCGGATGATGTGTCGGTGGAAGGGCCATTATGGTTCGAACCGGACGCGGTGGTCGAAGAGGTTCTGGCGCTGGTCGAGACGCGGTTCGAGAGCCACTTTGGCGATCTGCGCCCCTTTGGTTTTGCCACCACGCGCGCGCAGGCGTTGGAGGCGATGGAGCAGTTTGTGACACAGGCCCTGCCGCGGTTTGGCGACTATCAGGATGCCATGTTGGAGAGCCATGCGTTTCTGTATCATGCGGTGTTATCGCCCTATATCAATATCGGCCTTCTGGACCCGCTGGAGGTTTGTCAGGCCGTTGAAAAGGCGTGGAAAAAGGGCGATGTGCCGATCAACGCCGCCGAGGGATTCATCCGCCAGATCATTGGCTGGCGTGAATATGTGCGGGGGATCTATTTCCTTGAGGGGCCGGAGTATCCAAAGCGCAATATTCTCAAGCATGACAGGGACTTGCCCGCGTTTTACTGGGGGGCTGAAACCAAGATGAACTGCGTGTCCCATGCGGTGGCACAGACACGCGAACACGCCTATGCGCATCATATTCAGCGGCTGATGGTAACGGGCAACTTTGCCTTGTTGGCAGGGGTTGATCCGCACCATGTGCACGAGTGGTATCTTGAGGTTTATGCTGACGCGTTTGAGTGGGTGGAAAGCCCCAATACGGTTGGGATGTCACAGTTTGCCGACGGCGGGGTGATTGCGTCGAAACCCTACGTGTCTTCAGGGGCTTACATCAACAGGATGTCGGATTACTGCAAGGGATGCGCCTATAAGGTAAGCGTCAAAACCGGCGAGGGGGCGTGCCCGTTCAACCTGTTGTACTGGCACTTTCTGGATCGGCATCGCGACAGGTTCAAAGACAACGCGCGGATGGGCAATATGTACCGCACTTGGGACCGGATGGACGGGGACCGGCGCGAGACTGTTTTGAAGGATGCGGAAAGCTGGCTGGCGCGGCTGGATTCGGGCGAAGTGGTTTAAAGCGACCGTGCGCGCAACGGGACAGGGCGGCGCAACAGCCTGCGGCGCGAATCGGGGGTTAACGGCATATTTTGTTGGGGTTTTCGGGGGGCACCCCCTGTGCACCGCTCGTGCACCTTTGATGCACCCCCCGGTGCATGTTTTGCGGGGTTAACCCGGCGCACGCTGTGAAGTGTGCACACAAGGTTAACGCCGCCAAACGCGCTGTCAGTCGGCAACCAGCCATGTTTCCAGCGTTTCGCGCACCTTGTCCGGCCATGGCATGGAGGTGTGTTTGTCCAGATCGGAGGCGGCGAGCACCTGCGTGCTGGTCCAGCGTTTTTCGCCCTCGCAGCTGATCTCGTGTTTGACGGTCAGGGAGGAGCGCCCGACCTTGACCACCTGCAATTCAAAGGTCAGCGTCTGGCCGAACAAGGACGGCACCGAGAAATCGCAGGTCAGATGCACGGTGGGCGTGCCCCAGCGCTCTTTCCAGATCATTTCGTGCCAGGGGTAGCCGATATGGGTCCAGAATTCCTCGTTCACGCCATTCAGCAGATCCAGATAGGACGGGAAGTAAGCGGTGCCGGAAATGTCGCAATCGCCAAAGCGCAGCTCGCGGGTGGTGGTGAAGGTTTGGGGCATGGGGTGGACCTTTCTAAGAACGGGCCTTTTGCTTAGGAAAAAACCGCCCGCATGAACAGGTCAAAAGCCCACCCCGTATATTGTGCTAAATGTCGCGCGTGTTGTCCGAGACGGATTTCAGAAAGGCGTTATGTTCCTTCTTCAACGCTCTCAGGCGGTCTTCGAATTTCTTACCATGTTTTTGTTTTGCAATCGCGGTGTGTTTCGCCACGAGTTTGTTTTGCTTCAGTGTCCATTCTTTTGAAGCGTATCCGCCGCGCTGAAATTCAGTGCCGATGTCGGTACTGACAAGCATCGCCTTGTCCATCACCTTGAGCATCGCATCCATTTCGTCAAAGAGCGCATCCAGCGATTTCGAGGTCGCGGCGATTCCTGCTGCGGCTTTTTTAAGGGCTTCGGCATTTTCTTTCGGCATACGGCAATGTGCACCACGGGATCGGGCGTTTTCGTTTACCGTTTCCCATTCTTGCGCAAGGTCCGCGAGATAGCCGGTTTCAAACTCCATCTTTACTTTTGGACCATTCAGATAAGCATCCAGAGCATAAGCGGACTTTGGGCCGTACTGGCCATCCGGTTTGACATATTTTTTGAACTTGGATTGAAAGAAAATCAGTGATTTCTGGGTCAAGGGGCCGAAATCGCCGTCGATTTTCAGGGTTGGTTTCGACTTGGCTTTGTTTAGCAATTTTTGCAGTGCTTCAACATCTTTGCCCTTCGATTTAATCTTTAGAAGCGCCATAAATCCTCCTGCGGAAATGGTGTTTTAAATTAAAAAATACCGGCAGGGGGGGGGCGAAATTGCCATGCGTGAATGACGCAACTGCAGGTATTGTCGTGCGAAAATACTTAGTACGACATGAGATTACCCAGAAAACGACGGTTTTGCCCAGCTTTGATTTACTGCCCCTGCGGAGGCCGGCGCAGGGCACCCCAGCTATCCATGTGAGGCACGGCTGTCGGTCGGGGCCTCGTCGCGGTCGAACATGCCGTAGTCGCGGATCACATGGGCGATGCGCAGGTGGTAATCGGTGAAGATGCCGTTGCGCCCTTTTGCCTGCGCCTTGCGGTGGGCGACAAGGCTGCGCCAGCGGGCCACGGCGGCCTCGTCCTCGAAAAACGACAGGGACAGGAGTTTGTCGGGGTTGGTCAGGCTTTGGAAACGTTCGACGGAGATGAAGCCCTCGACCTCCTCCACCAAGGGGCGCATTTCTGCGGCGATGTCGAGGTAGTCGGTTTTGTGGTTCGGGTCTGGCATGACTTCGAAGATGACGGCGATCATTTGGCGGCTCCATGAGGGGATGAGACGAGTTTCAGGAAGGTGCGGTCCTCGCGCAACAGGAATTTTTCGGATTGGGCAAAGTCGTAGTTTTCGCGCCCCAGTGGATCAGCGGCAAGGCGGTCGCGGTACTGTTCGTATGCGCCAAGCGAGGGGATGTTGTAGATGCCGTAAGCAAGGGTGGAGGAGCCTTCGTGCGGGGCATAATAGCCGATAAGGTCGGCACCGCAGCGGGGAATGGCAGTGCCCCAGTTGCGGGCGTATTGGGCGAACTGCGCCTTTTTGGTCGGGTCGATGTGATAGCGAATGATACAGGTGAGCATGGGATGTCCTTTGGTTTGATGGCCCTTGGATAGCGGATTGATTGGTGCTAATGCTTCGGCTACGGTCGAAGTATGAAGGAAGGTCCAGACATATCCCGCATCGCGGCGCTGATCGGTGATCCCGCACGCGCCAATATCCTCACGGCGCTGATGGCGGGTAAGGCGCTGACGGCGACAGAACTGGCGTCAGAGGCAGGGGTGACGGTGCAGACCACCAGCGCGCATCTGGCCAAACTGGAAGCGGCAGAGATGATCGCCTGTCGCAAATCCGGGCGGCACAAGTATTTCACGCTGGGCGGTGACGATGTGGGTCATGCGCTTGAGGTGCTGATGGGGTTGGCGGCGGGTGCCGGTCATTTGCGTACACGCACCGGCCCCAAGGACGAGGCCCTGCGCGAGGCACGGGTCTGTTACAACCATCTGGCGGGGGCCAAGGGAATCGCGCTGTATCAGGGGTTGCTGGGCAAAGGGGTGTTGCAGGAACGGGGGTCGGATGTTGTGCTGACCAATAAGGGGGCGGCGTTTCTGACGGGGTTCGGTGTGGATGTGGCGCGGTTGCGCAAATCCAAGACGCCGCTGTGCCGGTCCTGTCTGGATTGGTCGGCGCGTCAGACGCATCTGGCGGGCAGTGTCGGTCGGGCCCTGCTGGCGCGGATGGTCGAAATGGGCTGGGCCGAGCGCGTCGAAGGCACGCGGGTGGTGCGGTTTTCGCGCGCGGGCGAAAAGGGGTTTGCGCAGATGTTCGGCGGCTAAAGCTGACCTGCGTCCATCAAGGTGGCAAGGCCGTGGGCAAGGTATTCGGTGCGGAAGGAATGGCCGCCCTCGAACAGGCAGTATTCAAGCACCTCGCCCGTGGGGTTGCTGCGCGAACGACAGGTCAGCGGGCCGGTTTCAAAGTACTCGGACGGGCCAAAATCGCCAAAATCTTCATACATTGAAAGGGCTTCTTCGACTTCGCCTTGTTTGGTTTCGCCGATGGGGCGCCCCAAGAGCGGAACGGTTTTGTCCTGGGTGCCGTGGATGTGGACGATACTGGACACGGGGCGCGCGCAGGTCGCCGGTGGCTTGAGCCAATAGGTGCCGGACAGCGGAATGAAGCCTGCGAATTTCGCGGGATGCGAGCAGGCGAGGTTCCAGACCATCATGCCGCCTGCGGAAAAACCGGCGGCGACGATGCGGTCGGGATCAATGTTGTGCTGCGCGGTGGCGTCCGCGATGACGGCGTCGAAATAGGCGAATTCCGCAGAACCGTCGCTGTCCATGGTGCGCGGCCCGTTGGGCAGGTTCCATGATCCGTTGATGCCGTTCATTGCAATCAGGGCAAACCCCGCGTCTGACAGCATGCGGCGCATCGAGCCGTTTTTCATCACACCCTGCGCCGAGCCGCCGTAGCCATGCGACCAGATCAGCGCGGGAACGGGGGTGGTGCCGTCATGATCTGCGGGCATGGAAATGCGGTATTGCCGCTCACCCACGGGGCAATCCGTGTCAGGGCCACAGGCGAGGGCGGGGGAGGAGAGCAGCAACGCGGCTGTGAGGAGAATACGCATGGCGCGATGATGGCGCGACAGGCGGGGAGGCTCAAGTCACATGATTGTGCGGACGGACGTGTGCCGCGTGCAGAGCGTGCGCTTTGACGACAAGATCATCCACGCAGGTGTCGTGCAGCAGCAGTTCCGGCACGATGATATGATGCCCCGAGGTGCGACCGCTGGCCCAGGAGGAGAAGCGGCGCCAAGGGGATTGCCGGTCCCGAAAGCCGATGGGATCGCGCAGTGTGAAGCCGAGGAAACGGTGGTGTTTTTGTCCGATGACAAGGCCGATATCTTTGATCTCGTCCCATGTTGCGGGATCGCAGTAGAAACCTGAAATTCCTTGAGCGTCCATGCGCAGAGCGACGGGTTTGCGCAGGGCGATGCCGAGATAGAACAGGGCAAAGCCGGCGAACACAGAAGCGATGCACAGGCCGGTAAAGACCAGCCAGAAGTCAGGCGTTCCGACACTTGCAAGCAGCAGGCATATCGCCAGACTGGCAAGGGCGATGGTCCCGAAAATCCCGCCGTGCAGGGCCGCTTTGCCGCGCCGTATCCTGACGATGACGAGGGCGGACATGCGGCTAGCTTGGGTCGCGCCAGCGGTTGACGATGGGATAGCGCCGGTCGAGCCAGAAGGCCCCTTTGGTCAGGCGCGGGCCGGGGGCGGACTGGAAGCGTTTGTATTCGCTGATGTAGATCAGGTGTTCGACTTTCTTGGCGGTGGCGCGGTCGAAACCTGCGGCGACGCAATCCTCGATAGAGCCGTCCTGATCGACGAGAATGTTCAGCATGGCGTCAAGATCGGGGTAATCGGGCAGGCTGTCGCTGTCTTTTTGATCGTCGCGCAATTCCGCGGTCGGGGGTTTGGTGATGATGGTTTCGGGAATCATCGTGCCCGCAGGCCCCATCATCCAGTCGCGGTGGTTTGCATTACGCCAGCGGCAGGTTTCAAACACCCGCGTTTTATACATATCTTTGATAGGGTTATAGCCGCCCGACATATCGCCGTAGATCGTGGCATAGCCCACCGCGACCTCTGATTTATTGCCGGTGGTCAGCAGCATTTCACCGAATTTATTCGACAGGGCCATCAGCAAGAGACCGCGCAGGCGGGATTGGATGTTTTCTTCGGTCAGTCCTTCGTCGGTGCCTGCGAACAGGGGGGCGAGCGTATTGGTGATGGCCGCGCGCCCTTCGGAGATGGGTACGTAGTCATAGCGGCAGCCCAGCGCATTTGCGACCGCTTCGGCGTCATCCAGCGACGCTTGGGAGGTGTATTCGGAGGGCAACATCACGCAGCGCACGTTTTCGGGGCCGATGGCATCGGCAGCGATGGTGGCGACGATGGCAGAATCGATGCCGCCTGACAGGCCAAGCAGGACCTTTTTGAACCCGGTTTTGCGCATGTAGTCGCGCAGGCCCTGCACCATCACGCGGTAGTCGGCTTCGTAGGGTTCGGGAAAGCTGGCCAGCGGTTGTTCGATCACGCGCCAGCCTTCGGCGGTGCGTTCCAGATCGACGTTGGTGGTGATCGCGTCAAAGGCGGGCAGTTGCATCGCCAGTTTGCCGCCCGGATTGAGCGCAAAGGAGGCACCGTCAAAGATCTGGTCGTCCTGACCGCCCACCATATTGAGATAGATCAGCGGCAGGCCGGTTTCGATCACACGGGCGACCATCATGTTCATCCGTGTGTCCATTTTATTGCGGTAATAGGGTGACCCGTTGGGCACCAGCAGGAATTCGGCACCGGTTTCTTCCAGTGTTTCGGACACATCGGGGTGCCACGCGTCCTCGCAAATCGGGGAACCGATGCGGGTGTTGCCAATGGCGTAGGGCCCGCCAAGGGGGCCGGAATCAAAGATGCGCACCTCGTCAAAGACGGTTTCATTGGGCAGGTTGTGTTTCAACATGCGCGAGGCGATTTTGCCGTTCTTGAGGATCAGGTAGGCGTTGAACAGTTCTGTCCCTTCGGCCCAAGGCGCACCAATGGCAAGGGGCGGGCCGTCGGCGCAATCGGCGGCCAGCTTTTCGATATGGGTCATCACATCAAGCTGGAAGGCGCGTTTCATCACGAGGTCCTGGGCGTTGTAGCCGGTGATGAACATTTCCGGCAGGGCGACCAGATCGGCACCGGCGTCTTTGCCCGCCTGCCATGCCTCAAGCGCCAGCGCGGCATTGCCGGCCAGATCGCCGACGGTGGGGTTCAACTGGCCCAGAGTGATGCGGAAACGGTCTGCCATAAGAGCGTCCTTCGTTTGTGTGTCTGGACGTGATGTAGCAGATCAGGGGCAGGGGGAAAGGGGATTTGGTCCTTGCCGGCCTTTTGCACCGGGGCAACGCTATGCCGTGCGGGGGCATGATTTTGAAAAGACGTTGCCCCGTTGGCAGCCAGACCGTAGGCTGAGCGTTAACGAGTTTTAACGTCTCTGAGTAGGTTTGCCATGTCCCTTCGCGCGATTGCCCTGTGTCTGACCCTGATGCCCCTGCCTGCATTGGCGCAGGACGGTGAGGTGCAGACCAAACAATATGATGATGGCGGCATTTACGAGGGCACGTTCAAGGACGGGCTTCAGGACGGGCAAGGCACCTATAAGCTGCCCAACGGGTACGAGTATTCCGGCACTTGGGTCGAAGGCGAGATCAAGGGCGAGGGTGTTGCGCGATTTCCCAACGGATCGGTTTACGAGGGGAATTTCGAGCGCGGCAAGCCCGACGGTTTCGGCAAGATCACCTTTGCCGATGGCGGCACCTATGAAGGGGAATGGCAGGCCGGTGCGATCATGGGGCAGGGTATTGCGCTTTATGCCAACGGGGTGCGTTATGAGGGCGAGCTGCGTAATGCCAAGCACCACGGCAAGGGTGTGATGCAAAGTACCGGCGGGTACGAGTACAAGGGCGACTGGGTCGACGGCGTGAAACAGGGGGTGGGGACGATCACCTATCCTGATGGCGCGGTTTACGAGGGCGATATCGTCGCGGGCAAGCGCAGTGGCACCGGCACGCTGAAAATGCCGGACGGGTTGATTTATGTCGGTCAGTGGAATGACGGGCAGATCGACGGCGAGGGGACCCTGACCCAACCGAACGGCGATGTGTACGAGGGCCAGCTGGTTGCGGGCAAGCGGCAGGGCAAGGGCAAGGTCACGTATGAAAACGGGGACGTTTACGAGGGCGATTTCAGCG
Organism: Sulfitobacter geojensis; assembly: GCF_000622325.1. Lineage (NCBI taxonomy): Bacteria > Pseudomonadati > Pseudomonadota > Alphaproteobacteria > Rhodobacterales > Roseobacteraceae > Sulfitobacter > Sulfitobacter geojensis. Next base: position 3,588,658 of record NZ_JASE01000005.1, on the reverse strand, counting down.
ACGACCGCCGCGACGGGCAGGGCACGTTTACAGGCACCGACGGCTATGTTTATGCCGGATCCTGGGTTGCTGGCCAGATCGAGGGCGAGGGGCGCGTGACCTATCCCGACGGGTCGGTTTACGCGGGACAGTTTCGCAACGATCTGGCGGATGGCACGGGCAAGATCACCTATCCTGACGGATCGACCTATGAGGGGGAGTGGCTGGCCGGTGTGATCGAGGGCAAGGGGCGCGCCACCTATCCCAACGGCATCGTGTACGAGGGCGATTTCAAGAACGCCCGCAATGAAGGCCAGGGGGTGATGACCTATGCCGACGGGTATCGCTATGAGGGCGCGTGGCAGGACGGTCAGCGCCATGGCATGGGCACGGCGACCTACCCTGACGGGACGGTTTATGCGGGCGGCTTCGAAAAGGGCCAGCGCCACGGCGAGGGGACCATCACGATGGCGACCGGTTTCAAATACGAGGGCGCATGGGCCAATGGCGAGATCGAGGGCATGGGCACTGCGACCTATGCTAACGGCGATGTCTATGAGGGCATGTTCAAGGCGGGTAAGCGGCAGGGTGCGGGCACGATGCGTTATGCCACGGGCGAGGAAACCAGCGGTGACTGGGAAGGCGGGGCGCTGAAGGAAGGCGGCTGATCGCCGCCAGTAGAGGGTGCAGATGACGGATGTGGCGCGCTTTCTAGACTCGGTTGAACCCGCTAGACGTCACACGGAAGCAGCACGACTGGATGCGTTTTTCCGTGAAGTCACGGGATGGCAGCCGGTTTTGTGGTCGGGGTCAATGCTGGGTTACGGCAGGTATGACTACACTTATGCTTCGGGCCGCACCGGCAGTTATTTTGCCACCGGTTTCGCGCCGCGCAAGGCCAAGCTGAGCATTTACATCATGCCGGGGTATGCGGATTTTTCGGGTATCGTTGGGCGGTTGGGCAAGCATTCCATCGGGAAATCCTGTTTGTATCTGAACAAGCTGGAGGATGCGGATATGGATGTTCTGGCCGAGCTGGTGCGGGCGGGATTGGCGGATCTTGCCAAGAGCTGGCCGGTCCGTTCAACCTAACTGGACAATTTCGAGCTGTTGTGAGAAGCCTGCCGCTCGCAAGGAGATCATGCATGGCCAGCCCGACAACCACCCGTTTCGCCCCCTCCCCCACCGGTTATATCCACGTGGGCAATCTGCGCACGGCGCTGATGAACTATCTGATCGCCCGCAAGGCCGGCGGCACGTTCATCCTGCGCATCGACGACACGGACCCCGAGCGGTCCAAGGAAGAATACGTCGACGGGATCAAGCAGGATCTGGAGTGGCTGGGTCTGCATTGGGACCGCGTCGAGCGCCAGTCGGAGCGGTTGGACCAGTATCATGCGGCCGCCGACGATCTGCGTGCCAAGGGGCGGTTTTACGAGGCCTTCGAGACGCCGACCGAGCTGGACCTCAAGCGTAAGAAGCAGCTGAACATGAGCCAGCCGCCGGTCTATGACCGGTCGGCGCTGAACCTGTCGGACGCTGAAAAAGACGCGCTGCGGGCCGAACGCGGTGATGGTGTGTGGCGGTTCAAGCTGGACCGCGCGCGGATCGAGTGGAACGACGGTATTCTGGGCGATATTTCGATTGATGCGGCGTCGGTGTCTGATCCGGTGTTGATCCGCGGCGACGGGCAGATTTTGTACACGCTGGCCAGTGTTGTCGATGACACGGAGATGGGCGTGACCCATGTTGTACGCGGGTCTGACCATGTAACCAACACGGCGACACAAATCCAGATTATGAAGGCGCTGGGCCATGACCATCCGTCCTTTGCGCATCATTCGCTGTTGACCGGCCCGCAGGGCGAGGCGCTGTCGAAACGTCTTGGCGTGCTGGCGCTGCGCGATCTGCGGGAGCAGGGGGTGCAGCCCTTTGCGCTGCTGTCGCTGATGGCACGTTTGGGTTCAAGCGATCCGGTTGAGCTGCGCACGGATATGGCCGAGTTGATCGACGGGTTTGACATCAACCACTTTGGTGCGGCCCCGACGAAATTTGACGAGCGTGATCTGTTCCCGCTGACGGGGCGGTATTTGCAGACACTGGATGTGGCAGAGGTGGCCGAGACGCTGGACGGTTTGGGTGTGCCAAAACCGCTGGCCGAACAGTTCTGGGCGGTGACCCGCGAGAACATCGAGACCTTGGGCGAACTGGACGCATGGTGGGCGATGTTCCGCGACGGGGCCGAGCCGGTGATCGAAGAGGACGACAAGGCGTTCATCGCCGAAGCCATGGCGATGCTGCCGGAGATGCCGTTTGACGCGAACACGTGGAGCACATGGACCGCAGCGGTCAAGGAACAAACGGGCCGCAAAGGACGCGGGTTGTTCCGCCCCTTGCGACTGGCGCTGACGGGGCAGGAACACGGGCCGGAAATGGCCGCGGTGATGCCGCTGTTGCAGGTGATCAAGGCCCGCGGATGAGACGGGACCATCCATTTGCGGGGTCCACGGATATGAAGGGGCGGCGTTTATGCGCTGCCCTTTTTGCGTTGAACGGGAGGGCATATCATGGCTGAGGCCAAGTTTCTGAAGGGCAACTTGTTTGGCCATGTCACGGTGATGTCGCTGACCGCGTCGCTGGGGTTGATGGCGGTGTTTATCGTCGATTTCGTTGACATGATTTTCATCTCGATGCTGGGCAAGGCCGAACTGGCCGCCGCCATCGGATATGCCGGTGCGATCCTGTTTTTTACGGCCTCTATCGGTATTGGCCTTGGCATCGCGGCGGGGGCCTTGGTCGCGCGGGCCTTGGGGTCGGGCGACGAGGTGCTGGCACGCGAACGCACCACCCATGCGCTTGGCTACGGGTTTGTCCTTGGCGTCGGGTTTTCCACGCTTGTCTGGTTGATGCTGGATAAATTGGTCGCCTTGTTGGGGGCGAGTGGCGAAACCGCAGGGCTGGCGGTGCATTTCCTGCAGATCATCGTGCCGTCGATGCCGTTTCTGATTTTGGGCATGATGGGCAGTGCGGTTTTGCGCGCGCACGGCGATGCGCGCCGCGCGATGATGGCGACGATTGCGGGGGGCGTGGTGAATGCGGTGCTGGACCCGATCCTGATCTTTGGTCTGGATCTGGAGTTGACCGGTGCCGCGATTGCGTCTGTCGCGGCGCGGCTGACGATTTGTTTTATGGCGATCTGGCCCTTGGTCAAGATTTACCAAGGCATCGTGCGCCCGAAGTTTCGCGGCATGCTGCGCGACCTTGGGCCGGTGTTGGCCATCGCGTTTCCGACCATTTTGGCGCAGGTGGCCACCCCCGTGGGGCAGGCGTTTGTGACCCGTGCGATATCGGGGTACGGCGAAGAGGCCGTCGCAGGCATGGCGATTGTTGCGCGACTGGTGCCGGTGGCCTTTGGCGTGGTTTTTGCGCTGTCGGGTGCGGTCGGGCCGATCATCGGACAGAACTATGGCGCGGGCGATATGGTGCGGGTGAAGCGCGGGTTTAACGCGGGCATTCTGTTTGTAGCGCTGATTATTGTGTTTGTATCGGCGATCCTGTTTTTCGCCCGCGGTGCGATTGCCGATCTGTTCGGGGCAACAGGGGTGACGCGCGATCTGATCTATTTGTTTTGCGGGCCGCTGTCGCTGGCGTTTTTCTTTCCCGGTGTGCTGTTCGTGTCCAACGCGGCGTTCAACAATCTGGGGCAGCCGTTTCTGTCCACCTTTACCAACTGGGGGCGCAACGCGGTGGCGCTGATCCCGCTGGTGTTCATTGGATCATGGCTGGGCGGTGCACAGGGCGTGCTGATCGGTCAGGCGCTGGCCGGTGTGATTTTCGGCACCGTGGCATGGGTTCTGGCGTTGCGCGTGATTGATCGGGGCGGCGCACCGGTGAAGGTGAAACAAGATCTGTTCGGCCGCGAGGGGCGTCTGATGACGCTATTCCACGCGCGCCGATAGGCGGTTGAGGTGGTGATCCACCAGTGCGGTTTCAGCCTTGGTCAGCACCTTGTGGCGCGGGTATTGCGGGGCGGCACGGTCGTTCAGGATAGGGGTGTCCCAGCCGTCGGTGGTGTCGAAAAACGCGTGCACCCCGTCTTCGCCGAATTCGCGCAGGAACCCTTGGACGACGACATCCAGATAGCTGAGGATGATGGTATTGGCTGTCGTGTGGCCCTGTTGCGAGACGGGAACCGCGTAATGGGCGATGTCGGGCGCAGGTGTCAGCGGATGTTGCACCGCCCCGCCGGAGGACAGCCGTGCATAACCGGTTTCACGCGCATCCAAAGCGGCCCAATCGGCATCCGGTACGGCGGCGATCAGGCCGGAAATTGTGGTTTCAGGGTCTAGGGTTACGCTGAGAAACACGCGGTCGAACGCGGCCGAGCGCACCCATGCCCGCCGCCAGCCCACCAATTGTGCAGGATGGGCGTCGGGGTAGGAGTGGGTGTCGCGGTTCACAAGGCTGCCATAGCCGAAGAAATAAGGTGTCATGGGGTACTCGCATTGATTGGCGGCACAAAAGCATGGCACGGCGGTGGCGACAAGCGCTTGACGGTTTGTATTTGCACGGCATACATCTGTGCACAGATCACGGGAGAATCAGCCCAGCTGATGCCGAAGGAGCAACCGCCCCGGAAACTCTCAGGCACAAGGACCGCGATCTGACGACGACACTCTGGAGAGTGGTGCAGAGCACCCGCCGAAGGGATAACGATCTCAGGCGAAAGGACAGAGGGGGCATCGGACAGCGCATGGTGCGGTGTCAGGATGCCGGTGTTGTTGCGACATCCGGTCAGGGGAGCGACGGATGGACGATTTACACGCGACAGCGCTTTATGATTTGCATGTGTCTCTCGGGGCCAAAATGGTGCCCTTTGCCGGCTATTCGATGCCGGTGCAATATCCGCTGGGCGTGATGAAAGAACATCTGCATTGCCGCGCTGCTGCGGGGTTGTTTGACGTCAGCCACATGGGACAGGTGATCCTGTCGGGGGAGTCCTGGGAAACGGTGGCGCTGGCATTTGAAACGCTGGTGCCGATGGATGTTTTGGGGTTGGAAGACGGCCGTCAGCGCTATGGGTTTTTCACAAATGATTCAGGCGGGATCGAGGACGATCTGATGTTCGCGCGGCGCGGCGATGATTTGTTCGTTGTCGTGAATGCGGCGTGCAAGGAGGCGGACATCACACGGATGCGCGGCGCGTTGGAGCCGAAGGTCAGTGTGACAGAACTGGCGGATCGCGCGCTGATTGCGCTGCAAGGACCGCAGGCGGTTGATGTGGTGGCCGCAATGGACGCCCGCGCGGCGGAAATGCGGTTTATGGATATTGCGGATCTGGAGTTGGGCGGGATCGCTGTTTGGGCGTCGCGGTCGGGGTATACGGGCGAAGACGGGTTCGAGATTTCTGTGGCGGGCAACGATGCGGTGGCGCTGGCCGAGGCGCTGTTGGCGCATGACGCGGTAGAGGCGATTGGCCTTGGTGCGCGGGATTCACTGCGCCTTGAGGCGGGGCTGTGCCTGTATGGCAATGACATTGATGCAGGTACCACACCCGTCGAAGGGGCGTTGAACTGGGCAATCCAGAAGGTACGGCGGTCGGGGGGCACACGCGAGGGCGGATTTGCCGGTGCGCAGGTCATTCTGGATCAGTTGAGCGCGGGTGCGGCGCGCAAACGGGTTGGGTTGCGCCCCGAAGGGCGTGCACCGATGCGCGAAGGCGTGGCGGTGTTCGATGCCGCAGAAGGCGGGCAGGAGGTTGGCGTGGTGACATCGGGCGGTTTCGGGCCCAGTGTTGGCGGACCGGTCGCCATGGGCACGGTGAAAACGGCAGCAAGTGACGTGGGCACAGCGCTTTGGGGAGAGGTGCGGGGCAAAAGGTTGCCGTTGACCGTTGCCAAGCTTCCCTTTGTTGCGGCAAATTTCAAACGATAATCAAAACGGGGAAGACCAAGATGAAGTTTACAGAAGAGCACGAATGGCTGCGCGAGGAAGACGGTGAGATGGTTGTGGGCATCACGATCCACGCCGCCGAACAACTAGGCGATGTGGTGTTCGTGGAACTGCCCGATGAAGGCACCACAGTCAGCAAGGATGACGAGGTTGTTGTGATCGAATCCGTCAAGGCGGCGTCGGATATTCTGGCCCCTGTCGACGGTGAAATCACCGAGGTGAACAGCGCGCTGACCGACAACCCCGGCATGGTGAACGATGACCCGCAGGGGGATGCGTGGATGTTCAAGATGAAGATCAGCGATGCGTCGCAGATGGATGAATTTATGGATGAAGCGGCCTATCAGAAATTCATCGGCTAGATCCCGAAGGGGCTAGCGGGATTGAGTTTATTGGCAAGATGAAGTCGGGGGCTGCGTGAAGGTGGCGCGGCCCCGGCTTGGGAAAAACGAGGATAACACGATGACTTTCAAGCCGACTGAATACTTGCCGTATGATTTCGCGAACCGGCGCCATATCGGGCCGTCACCGGCAGAAATGTCGGACATGTTAAAGGTGGTCGGCGCGGGGTCGCTTGCCGATTTGATCGACGACACGGTGCCTGCGGCCATCCGCATGAAGGGTGCGCTGGATTTCGGCAAGGCGATGTCGGAGCGCGAAGTGTTGGAGCATCTGCGTGTCACTGCGTCGAAGAACAAGGTGCTGACGTCGTTGATCGGGCAGGGGTATCACGGGACGGTGACGCCACCGGCGATCCAGCGCAATATCCTTGAGAATCCGGCGTGGTACACGGCCTATACCCCGTATCAGCCGGAGATCGCGCAGGGCCGGTTGGAAGCCTTGTTGAATTTCCAGACGATGATTTCGGATTTGACCGGTCTGGAGGTCGCCAATGCGTCCTTGCTGGACGAGGCGACTGCCTGTGCCGAGGCGATGACCATGGCGCAACGGGTGTCAAAATCGAAATCGGTGCAGTTTTTTGTAGATCAGGATTGTCACCCGCAAAACATCGCGGTGATGAAGACACGCGCAGCCCCCTTGGGGATCGAGGTGATTGTCGGTGACCCGATGGACATGGATGCGTCGGCGGTATTCGGGGCGATTTTCCAGTATCCGGGGACATATGGGCACCTGCGCGATTTTTCCGATCCGATTGCAGCCTTGCATGAGCATAAGGGCATCGGCATCATTTCGGCGGACCCGCTGGCGCTGACCTTGCTGAAAGAGCCGGGTGAAATGGGCGCGGATATTGCGGTTGGATCGACCCAGCGCTTCGGTGTGCCCGAGGGATATGGCGGGCCGCATGCGGCGTATATGTCGTGCAAGGATGCCTATAAACGCGCAATGCCGGGACGGATTGTCGGCGTGTCGATTGATGCGCATGGCAACCGCGCCTACCGGTTGAGCCTGCAAACCCGCGAGCAGCACATTCGCCGTGAAAAGGCGACATCGAATGTCTGCACGGCGCAGGCGTTGTTGGCAGTGATGGCGTCGATGTATGCGGTGTTCCACGGGCCGGAGGGCCTGAAAGCGATTGCCCAGCGTATCCATCGCAAAACGGCGCGTTTGGCCGAAGGGTTGAAGATGGCGGGGTTCGAAATTCGCCCCGCGACCTATTTCGACACGATCACGGTCGAGGTGGGGCCGCTGCAAAAGGCGGTGATGAAATCGGCGGTGGATGAGGGGATTAATCTGCGCGCTGTGGGAGACACCAAGGTCGGGATCACGCTGGACGAGCGCACGAAGCCCGCGACCATCGAAGCGGTCTGGCGCGCCTTCGGGATCACCAAGGAAGACAAGGATTACACGCCGCATTATCACATGCCCGAAAAGCTGGTGCGGCAGACGACGTATCTGACGCATCCGATTTTCCATATGAACCGCGCCGAGACAGAAATGATGCGCTATATGCGTCGTTTGGCGGATCGTGATCTGGCGCTGGATCGGGCGATGATCCCGCTGGGGTCGTGCACGATGAAGCTGAATTCGGCAGCCGAGATGATGCCGGTCAGCTGGCGCGAGTTTTCACAGATGCACCCGTTTGTGCCGGTTGATCAGGCGGCGGGCTACAAAGAAATGATCGACGATCTGTCGGCCAAGCTGTGTGATATTACCGGATATGACGCGATTTCGATGCAACCCAATTCGGGGGCGCAGGGGGAATATGCGGGGCTGTTGTCGATTGCGGGATACCACCGCGCGAACGGCGATGATCACCGCAACATCTGTCTGATCCCGATGTCGGCGCATGGCACCAACCCTGCAAGTGCGCAGATGGTGGGCTGGAAAGTTGTCGTGGTGAAGTCTGCCGACAACGGGGACATTGATCTGGATGATTTCCGCGCCAAGGCGGCGGCGGCGGGCGAAAACCTTGCCGGTTGTATGATCACCTATCCCTCGACCCACGGTGTGTTCGAGGAGACCGTGACCGAAGTGACCAAGATCACCCATGATCACGGCGGGCAGGTTTATATCGACGGGGCCAACATGAACGCGATGGTCGGGCTAAGCCGTCCCGGTGATCTGGGGGGCGACGTCAGCCACCTGAACCTGCACAAAACGTTCTGCATTCCGCATGGCGGCGGCGGGCCCGGCATGGGGCCGATTGGCGTTAAGGCGCATCTGATCCCGCATCTGCCCGGTGATCCCAACGGCGGCGGGGCGGCGGTGTCGGCGGCACCTTTCGGATCGCCATCGCTTTTGCCGATCTCATGGTCCTATTGTTTGATGATGGGCGGCGAGGGGCTGACGCAGGCGACACGGGTGGCGATTTTGAACGCCAACTATATCGCCAAACGGTTGGAAGGCGCGTTTGACGTGCTGTATCGCGGGCCAACGGGGCGGGTTGCGCATGAATGCATTCTGGATGTGCGCCCGTTCGAGGAAAGCGCGGGCGTGACGGTGGATGACATCGCCAAACGTCTGATTGATTGCGGTTTCCACGCGCCGACCATGTCCTGGCCGGTGGCGGGCACGTTGATGGTGGAGCCGACGGAATCAGAAACCAAGGCCGAGTTGGACCGCTTTTGCGATGCGATGCTGGCGATCCGCGCGGAGATTGACGCAATCGAACGGGGCGAGATGGATGCGGTGAACAACCCGTTGAAAAACGCGCCTCATACGGTTGAGGATTTGGTGCTGGAATGGGGCGAACGGCCCTATTCACGCGAGCAGGGCTGTTTCCCTCCCGGCGCGTTCCGCGTGGACAAATACTGGCCACCCGTGAACCGTGTGGACAACGTGCATGGGGATCGTAACCTGATCTGCACCTGTCCGCCGCTTAGCGATTATGCGGAAGCGGCCGAGTAGGCTGGCGTTCGAGAGGTTGGTTGGGGGCGGGGTGAACCCCGCCCTACGGCTGGTCTAGCAGGAAGGTGAAAACCTTTTTCAGGCGGTTCCATGTTGTGCGGTCGGGGGCGACCATCAGATGACCGCTGCGCCGATCTGCTGAATAGGGGCCACCGTCAAGCATTTCCACATGTGCGCCTGCGCGTTCGCAGATCAGGGCACCGGCGGCGTGATCCCACGGGTGCAGCGAAGCGGTCAGCAGGAAATCGGTGTGGCCCTGCGCAATCATCCGGTATTCATGCGCAGAACAGCCCAAGGGATGGCTGCGGGTGAAACCGGTGAGGGCAACGGCCATTTTCGCTTGGTGTTCTTTGGCGAACATATGCAGGGGCACATAGCCGATCAGCGCCTCCAGCGGTTTGCCCATGCTTGCCTTGAGGGTGCGGGGGCTGTTGGCGGCGGTTTCCATGCGCGCGGGCGTTTCTTCATCGGCGATCACCCAATCATCCGCGACCGGATCATAGATCAGGCCAAAGGCCGGTTTGCCAAATTGTGTGACCGCGATGATGACCCCGAAAACCGCCATGCCGTGGGCGTAATTCCATGTGCCGTCGATTGGGTCGATGATAAAGGCAAGGGGCGCGTCCGCGATTTGATCCAGCAGCGCAGAGTTGTCTGCGACCGCTTCTTCCCCGACGACCAGCGCGGTGGGGAAGGCGATTTGCAACGCACGGGTGATCATCATTTCCGCGGCAGTATCGGCGGCGGTGACCAGATCATTGGCGTGGGATTTGGTGCGGATGTCACTGGCGGACAGGCTGCGGAAACGCGGCATGATTTCGGCCTTGGCGGCGCGCCGGACGATGTTCACGATATGCTGTTGTTGTGCGGGACTGACGGCTTTGGGCAGTGTCGCGGGGAGGGTGGTAGACATATCGGCTTCCTTCGTTGGTCGCATTGGTTATTCGCGGGCCCGCAGCACTTGGGCGGGGCGGGCGTTCAGAGATTTAAGCGCAAAGCCCAGCCCTGCCAAGACACAGGCAAGCACACCGCCAGCGATGATCGCCAGTGCGGAGGGCCAGATCAGGGTGAAATCGGTTTCCATCACATAGGTGCTGACGGCCCAGCCGCCCAAAGCGCCGGCAAAGAGCGCAACCGTGCCTGCGAAAAGTCCCAAGAGGGCAGCGCGCAGGATAAAGCTGGTCGCGATCCGTGCGCGTGAGGCGCCGAGCGTCTTCAGCACAGCCGCCTCATAGGTGCGGGCATCGGCACCGGCGGCGGCGGCCCCGATGAGGACGATGAAACCGGTCAGCAGGGTGGCCAGCGCGCCGTAGGATGTGGCGGCAGCGAGCCCAGCCAGAACGGAAGCGACACGGTCAATTGCGTCGCGCACACGGATGGCGGTGATGTTGGGATAGGCGCTGGCAAGATCGCGCAGGATGGCGGTTTCGGCCTGCTCTTCGGCGTAGACGGTCGAGATGAAGGTATGGGGCGCACCGGCCAGCGCGGCGGGGTTCATCGTGAGGATAAACCCGATGCCGGCGGTCGAAAAATCGACCTCGCGGAAGGAGGTGATGGTGCCGGTGATGTCACGCCCAAGGATGTTGATGGTTAAAGTGTCGCCAAGGACAAGGCCCATTTCCGCGGCTTCTTCGGCGGCGAAACTGATCAGGGGCGGGCCGGTGTAATCCGCGGGCCACCATTCGCCTGCGGTGATTTTTGTTTCCGGGTCTGGGGTTTCGGCATAGGTGACACCGCGATCGCCGCGCACGACCCAATGATCGCCAGCAACTTCGGTGGCGGGAATGCCGTTGATCTGGGTGACCACGCCGCGCAGCATCGGCACGCTTTGGATGCGCGACACGGCGGGATCGTTTTCCAGCCGCTCGGTATAGCCGGCCATCTGGTCCTTTTGGATGTCGACAAAGAAGTAGGACGGCGCCACATCGGGCAGGTTGCCGGTGATGGCATTGCGCAGGTTGCCGTCGATCTGACCCACGGCGGCGAGGACCGACAGGCCAAGGCCCAGTGACAAGACGACCGCGCCGGCCCCTTCGCCGGTGCCGGAGATTGCGGCCAGAGCCCAGCGCAGGCGGGGATGCCCGCGTGCGATCCGCGCCCCACGGCGGGCAAGGAAGCGGATCAGCAGCGCCGCAAGCGACAGGATCAGCAGGGCGCCGGCGATGCCGCCAAGGGTCCAGAGCGTGAGGAACCAAGACCCGTTGAACCAACCGGCCAGCCCGATCAGCAGGGCCGCGATCAGGGCAATCACCACGAGATAGCGCGGCGCGGGCAGGCGTGGGGTGCCGGACCATGCATCGCGAAACAGGGTGGCGGCACGCACGTCTTCGCTGCGCGCCAGCGGCCAGAGGGTGAAGGCCAGCGCGGTTAGTAGCCCGTAAATACCGGCCTCGATCAGGGGGCGGGGGTAGAGGGCAAAGGTGGTGGGCAGGGGCAGCCGCGCCTCGATCAGTGGGGAGAGCAGCAAGGGGACAACGGCGCCAAGCGTCAGGCCGATGGCGACGCCCAGCAGGGACAGGATGCCGATCTGGATGAAGTAGGTTTGAAAAATCGTGGCGCGGTCCGCCCCGAGCGCACGCAGGGTGGCGATGGTGCCGGTTTTGCCGTTCAGATAGGCACGCACCGCGGCGGAAACGCCAACCCCGCCGACGGCGAGACCGGACAGGCCGACGAGCACCAGAAAGGCGCTGAGGCGGCGGACGAATTGCGCCACACCGGGGGCACCGTTGCGGGCATCAGTCCAGCGCATGCCGCTGTTGGTGAACTGTTCTTTTGCTTCGGCTTCAAGGGTTTCGAGGTCCGTGTCGGGCGGAAGATCAAGGCGGTATTTGCTGTTGAACAATGTGCCGGAGGCCAGCAGTCCCGCACCGTCAAGCGCATCACGGTACAAAAGGGTGCGCGGGCCAAGGGCAAAACCGCTGGCGGCTGAATCCGGTTCGCGGGTCAGGAGCGCAGAGAAACGATAGGTCTTGGTGCCAAGCTGGAAAGTGTCGCCGGGGGAAAGGCCAAGCCGGTCGGACAGGGCGCGTTCCATCACGGCGCCGGCGATACCGTCGGTGGTGGCAAGCGCCTGCGTCAGCGGCATGTCGGGGGACAGGGCAACGGAGCCGACCAGCGGGTAGGCGTCATCAATCGCCTTGATCTGGGTCAGGGCGCGTTCATCGCCGACCACGGCCATCGAACGGAATTCCGCGATTTCAGAGACACGGGTGGCGCGGGCCTGCATCCAGTCGCGTTCGTCGGGGGTGGCGAAACGGAAGGTAAAGTCGAGTTCAGCCGCGCCGCCAAGTATCGCGGCCCCTTCGCGTTCAAGACCGGCTTCTATGGCGGAACGGACAGAGCCGACCGCGGCGATGGCGGCGACCCCGAGGGCGAGACACGCGAGGAACAGGCGAAAGCCGCGCAGCCCGCCGCGCATCTCGCGCCGCGCGAAACGGGCCGCAAGGCGCAGACTCATGCGATTTTCCCGTCGGCCAGATTGATCGCGCGGTCACAGCGCTGTGCAAGGGTCGGGTCATGTGTGACGAGCACCAAGGTGGCACCGTATTGGTCACGCAGATCAAACAGCAGGTCCATGATGGCGGCCCCGTTTGTGCTGTCGAGATTGCCGGTGGGTTCATCCGCCAGCAGGATCGCAGGGCGCGGCGCACAGGCGCGGGCAAGGGCGACACGTTGTTGTTCGCCGCCCGACATTTGTGCGGGGTAGTGATCAATGCGGTGCCCCAGGCCCACGGTTTTCAGCGCCTCGGCCGCGCGGTCAAAGGCATCGGTGACGCCTGCCAGTTCCAAAGGTGTGGCGACGTTTTCAAGGGCGGTCATGGTCGGGATCAGATGGAAAGACTGGAACACGATCCCCATGCGCCCCTGACGAAACCGTGCCAGCCCGTCCTCTGACAGGGTGGTGAGGTTCTGGCCCAAGGCGGTGACGGTGCCGCCGGTCGCTTGTTCCAACCCGCCCATCACCATCAACAGCGAGGATTTGCCCGAGCCTGAGGGGCCGGTCAGTGCAAGGGTTTCACCCGCTTGCACATCCAGTGAAATGCCGCGCAGAATGTCGACAGGTCCGGCATTGCCTTTCAGCGAAAGAACCACATCTGAAAGGTGAAAGACTGGATCGGACATGGGCGGCCTTTGCTTTAGGGTCACTTTGGATATGGAGGTTTACGGCAGATGCGCAAGGCATTGGCAGGGATTGTTTTCATTTTGGCGGGGCTGGGGCAGGCGGGTGCCGCTTTGGCAGACGAAATCGTGATTGCGGCCCTCGGTGACAGCCTGACCCAAGGCTATGGATTGCCGGAAAAACAAGGGTTTGTTCCGCAATTGCAAGCATGGCTGGATGCGCAGGGGGCCGAGGTGCGGCTGATCAACGCGGGCGTGTCGGGGGACACGACGGCGGGCGGGTTGTCGCGGGTGGCATGGACGTTGACGCCGGAGGTGGACGGCATGATCGTTGCCTTGGGGGGGAACGATTTGTTGCGCGGGTTGGGGCCGGAACAGGCGCGCAGTAATATTGACGGGATTCTACAGGCCGCCGAGACGGCAGAGGTGGATGTGTTGTTAATCGGCATGCACGCACCGGGAAATTTCGGTCCTGCGTATAAATCACAGTTCGATGCGATCTATCCCGAACTGGCCGAGGCCTATGGCAGCGAATTTCTGGAAAGCTTCTTTGCCGGTTTGAGCGGCGTCGGTGATATCACCAACCCGCTGAGTTTAAAGGCCTATTTTCAGGCGGATGGGGTGCACCCGAACGCGCAGGGCGTGGCGTTGATCGTAAAGGAGGTCGGGCCAAAGGTTTTAGCGCTGGTTGATGAAATAACAGGCTGATTGCGCGCTGCCGGTTCCCAAAAGGCAAATTTTATCATTTGGAATAATTTTACCAGTTGATAAAAAAATCATTCCGTGTGAGCGTTTTGCTAAATCCAGCAAGCAATAGGATGAGCCAGATGGGATCAGACGTTTTTCAAGAGGGTATTGTTGCGGGGCGTTTGGACCCTGACAGCTATGGCGCGCATTTCTCGGATTTGCATCCGCGATTGGACCCGCATGAGGCCTTGGTGGCAGCGGACCGCTGCTATTTTTGCCATGATGCGCCTTGCATTACGGCCTGTCCCACGGACATCGACATTCCGTTGTTCATCCGCCAGATCGCGACGGGTACGCCGGATGCGGCGGCCAAAACGATCCTGACACAGAACATCATGGGCGGCATGTGTGCACGGGTCTGTCCGACAGAAACCCTGTGCGAGGAAGCCTGTGTGCGCGAAGCGGCGGAGGGCAAACCGGTGCTGATCGGGCAATTGCAGCGTTATGCAACCGATCATTTGCAGGAACAGGGTGTGCATCCCTTCACACGGGCGGCAGCTACGGGCAAGAAAGTTGCCGTTGTGGGCGCGGGGCCAGCGGGGCTGGCCTGTGCGCACCGGCTGGCGATGCTGGGCCATGACGTGGTGGTGATGGACGCGGCGGCAAAGCCCGGCGGGCTGAACGAATACGGTATCGCGACCTACAAGACCACGGGCGGCTTTGCGCAGGACGAAGTGGAGTGGCTGCTGAAGATCGGTGGCATCACCATGCAGTATGGTGTGACACTGGGCGACGGTGTGACGCTGGAGACATTGCAGGCCGGGTACGACGCGGTTTTCCTGGGCATGGGTCTGGGCGGTGTGAACGCGCTGGGCACAGACGGCGAAGACAAGGCCGGCGTGATTGACGCGGTCGATTTCATCGCGGATCTGCGGCAGGCCAGTGATGTGGCCGCGGTGCCCATCGGGCGCGATGTTGTCGTGATTGGCGGCGGCATGACGGCGGTGGATGCCGCGGTGCAGGCCAAGTTGTTGGGCGCGTTGAACGTGACGCTGGTGTACCGGCGCGGGCGCGACCGGATGAACGCCAGTGTGTTCGAGCAGGATCTGGCGGCCAGCAAGGGCGTGCGGATTGTCACGCACGCCGTGCCGGTCGCGGTGCATGGCAATGGCACCGTGCGCGAGATCGAGTTTGAATATGTCGACGATGCGATGAAGGGCACGGGGCAGATGCTGCGCCTGCCTGCGGATCAGGTGTTCAAGGCGATTGGCCAGACCTTGGAAGGCGAAGGGTTGCCTGCGCTGGAAGGGCGCAAGATCAAGGTTTCCGAAACCGGACAGACGTCTGTGAAAGGCATCTGGGCCGGCGGGGATTGCGCCAGCGGCGGGGATGATCTGACCGTGACGGCTGTGGCCGAAGGCCGTGATGCGGCGATTGATATTGATGCGGCATTGCGCGCGTAGGGGAGAAAGACATGGCTGATCTGACAAGCAATTTTATCGGGATCAAATCCCCTAACCCGTTCTGGTTGGCCTCTGCGCCGCCGACGGACAAGGAATACAATGTGCGCCGGGCCTTTGATGCGGGCTGGGGGGGCGTGGTGTGGAAAACACTGGGGTTGGACCCACATGTGGTCAACGTGAACGGGCCGCGTTATGGCGCGATCTACGGGGCGGACCGGCGGTTGCTGGGGCTGAACAACATCGAGTTGATCACCGACCGCCCTTTGCAGACCAACCTGGACGAGATCAAGCTGGTCAAACGGGATTATCCTGATCGGGCGATGATCGTGTCACTGATGGTGCCTTGCGAGGAAGAACCGTGGAAATTTATCCTGCCGCAGGTCGAAGAGACCGGCGCGGACGGGGTCGAGTTGAACTTTGGCTGTCCGCACGGGATGTCAGAGCGCGGCATGGGGGCAGCCGTGGGGCAGGTGCCGGAATACATCGAAATGGTGACGCGCTGGGTGAAGTCGCACACGCGGATGCCGGTGATCGTCAAACTGACACCGAACATCACGGATGTGCGCAAACCGGCAGCGGCAGCACTGGCCGGGGGCGCGGATGCGGTGTCCTTGATCAATACGATCAATTCGATCACATCGGTGGATCTTGATCTGTTTGCACCGGAGCCGACGATTGATGGCAAGGGCGCACATGGCGGTTATTGCGGACCGGCGGTGAAACCGATTGCGTTGAACATGGTCGCGGAAATCGCGCGGGATGCGGAATTGCGCGGGTTGCCGATTAGCGGCATTGGCGGCGTGACCAACTGGCGCGATGCGGCGGAATTCATGGCGCTGGGGGCGGGCAATGTGCAGGTCTGCACGGCCGTGATGACCTATGGTTTCAAGATCGTTGAGGAAATGATCAGCGGCCTGTCCGAATATATGGACGACAAGGGCATGACGTCCGCGGACGAACTGGTCGGACGCGCGGTGCCGAATGTCACCGACTGGAACCAGTTGAACCTGAACTACGTCGCCAAGGCGGTGATCAATCAGGATCTGTGCATTTCCTGCGGCCGGTGTTTTGCCGCCTGCGAAGACACCAGCCACCAAGCGATTGCGATGACCGAGGACCGCACGTTCAGCGTCATCGACGATGAATGCGTGGCCTGTAATCTTTGCGTGAATGTCTGCCCTGTAGAGGATTGCATCACGATGGAGGCGATGACACCGGGAATGGTTGATCCGCGCACCGGAAAGGTCGTCCAGCAGGAGTATGCCAACTGGACCACCCATCCCAACAATCCCTCGGCGACAGCTGCGGAGTAACTTCTGGCCTGATCCTATGCTACGTCCTCGTTCGGTTTCAGGAACGGGGAGGTCGGCAGGGGGTCAGGCATTTCAACTGCCGGTAAATCGGGGCCAAGCGGCAGTTCAATGACCGGGCGTTCATCACCGATGGCGTCGGGGGACGGGCCGCTTTGTGTCTGTGCATTGATCACCGAGCCGCCCGTCGCAGTTGCAGGTGGCGCCCATTTCTCCGAATCCTTTGATTGGAAAATAGCGGCATTTTCGGCTTGGCCACTGGAACCGGCACCCGACCCGCTGAACGATGTCGAACCGTTGGAAGAATCCGCCGCGCCACCGTTTTGCACAGCTGCGATGGGGGCCGCTGCCGGAGGGGCATCCGCCGTCAGGTTCGACGGGGCTGGCGTTACTGGAAACGGATTGCTTAGTAAAATAGAACTCATTGGAAGCTCCGATCTGGTATCTGGAGCCCGCCACCCATGAGAAGTTTCGGCTATAGGTGTGAACGATAGCTTAACGCCAACATCGAAGTGGGAAGTTGATCAACGAGGGGTTAATGGGGCCGGGCTTAGGCCCGCAAAAGGCGGCGGAACATGGTATCCAGATGTGCGGTGGCACTGGCGAAGGGATCATCATCTGCCCCGAGCAACAGGCTGACCTGCGTTTCAAAATCGGCGTAGTGCTGGGTGCTGGCCCAGATGGAAAAAATCAGATGGCGCGGGTCGAGGGGCGGCAGGCTGCCCTGATCGATCCAGTTCTGGATCAGGGCGCATTTTTCGTCGAACAGCGGTTTGAGATTGGTTTCAAGTTCGGGGCGCATACGGGGGGCACCTTGCAGGATTTCACCTGCAAAAAGGCGGCTTTCGCTGGGAAATTCCTGCGCCATCGCCAGTTTGCGGTGCACATAGCCAAGGATTTCTTCGACGGGATCGCCGGTGGGGTCCATTTCGACCAACGGATCAAGCCAGTTTTCCATCAACTGGCTGAGTAGCGTCACATGGATTTCTTCCTTGCCGCTGAAGTAATAGAGGATGTTGGGTTTGCTGAGGCCCGCCTGCGCTGCGATCTGATCCAATGTGGCCCCGCGATACCCGTGACGCGAGAAAACCTCGAGCGCGGCGTCGAGAATAACGCGCCGGTTGCGCTGCTGGATCCGGCTTGGTTTTTTCGCGACGCCCTTTGGCGATTGCTCTGGCACTGGCGTTCTCCCGTAGCTGCCTGAATTCTGGGCATTTGCCTGACAAGGACGCATGTGTCCATAAAGCAGTTCTTGACAGAGGCAAGCCTAACCGCAATCGTGCCTTTACCAAATGGTAAAAATTTACTGTCCCTAACGCCTGCAAAGGAGCCAGCGATGTCCGCACCTGGAGAGAACCTCAAAATTAACCCCGACCGGTTGTGGGACAGTTTGATGGAGATGGCCAAAGTCGGACCTGGCGTCGCAGGTGGCAACAACCGCCAGACCCTGACCGATGAGGATGCCGAGGGCCGTGCCCTGTTCCAGAAATGGTGTGAGGACGCGGGATGCAGCATGGGATTGGACCAGATGGGCAATATGTTTGCCCGTCGTGAAGGCACCGACCCGGATGCCCTGCCGGTGTATGTGGGGTCGCATCTGGATACCCAGCCAACAGGTGGCAAGTATGACGGTGTGCTGGGCGTGCTTGCTGGGCTGGAGATTATCCGCACGCTGAACGATCTGGGGGTGAAGACCAAACATCCGATTGTTGCGACGAATTTCACCAATGAAGAGGGCACAAGATACGCACCGGCGATGCTGTCATCGGGGGTGTTTGCGGGTATTCACACGCAGGACTGGGCGTATGACCGGGTTGATGCCGAGGGCAAGACTTTCGGCGATGAGTTAAAGCGGATCGGCTGGCGCGGAGAGGAAGAAACCGGCGCGCGCAAGATGCATGCGTTCTTTGAGTTGCACATCGAGCAGGGGCCCATTCTGGAGGCCGAGGGCAAAGACATCGGCGTTGTCACTCACGGTCAGGGATTGAGCTGGACGCAGGTGACGGTGACCGGGAAGGACAGTCATACAGGGTCCACACCTATGCCGCTGCGCAAGAACGCGGGGCTGGGCATGGCGCGTATTCTGGAGAAGGTCGAAGAGATTGCGTGGAGCCATGCACCCCATGCGGTGGGTGCTGCGGGGCATATTGATGTCTATCCGAATTCGCGCAACGTGATCCCCGGCAAGGTGGTGTTCACCGTTGATTTCCGATCGCCCGAGTTGGCGGTGATCGAGGACATGGAAACACGTCTGCGCGTCGAGGGTCAGAAAATTGCCGATGATATGGGCATGGAGATTGCGTTCGAGAAGGTCGGCGGTTTTGATCCGGTGGCTTTTGACGAGGGCTGTGTGAGCGCGGTGCGGGATGCGGCGGAAAGGTTGGGGTATTCCCATATGAACCTGATTTCCGGTGCGGGCCACGATGCCTGCTGGATCAACCGCGTGACCCCGACAGCGATGGTCATGTGCCCCTGTGTGGACGGGTTGAGCCACAACGAGGCGGAAGAGATTTCCAAGGATTGGGCGATGGCCGGCACGGATGTGTTGATGCATGCTGTTGTGGAGACGGCGGAGATTGTGGGATGAAGGGACGTTTTCTTTTGAAGAGAACGGGACGGAGTTTTCAGAAGTTCCGACGCGGTTGATTTGATGCTGTGGGCACTGCAGCGCTGGTTTTTGCTTGGAGGTTGACTGGGGCTCTGCCCCAGACCCCGCAGGATATAAGGCCAAAAAGAATGAAGATGGGAGAGATGTTATGAGCAAGGTGATCAAAGGCGGGCAGGTTTGTACGGCGGACCGGACGTGGAAGGCCGATGTTCTCATTGAAGGTGAGAAGATTGTTCAGATTGGTGAGAATCTGGTCGGCGACGAATATATTGACGCAGAGGGTGCTTATGTGATCCCCGGCGGGATTGATCCGCATACCCATCTTGAGATGCCGTTCATGGGGACCACGGCGGCGGAAACATTCGAGACCGGCACATGGGCGGCGGCCTGTGGCGGGACCACGATGGTGGTGGATTTCTGTCTGCCCGGCGAAGACGGCAGCATCAAGAATGCGATCAACGAGTGGCACCGCAAGTCGGCACCGCAGATCTGTTCGGATGTGGGATACCACATGGCGATCACCGGTTGGGACGAGAACGTTTTCAACGAGATGAAGGACGCCGTGGAAATGGGCGTCAATTCCTTCAAGCATTTCATGGCCTACAAGGGTGCCTTGATGATTGAGGACGACGAGATGTTTGCGTCGTTCAAGCGCTGTGCCGAGCTGGGTGCCTTGCCGATGGTGCATGCGGAAAACGGTGATCTGGTTGCGGAGTTGCAGCAGAAGTATTTCGATCAGGGGATCACGGGGCCGGAGGGCCATGCCTATTCCCGCCCGCCTGAGTTGGAAGGTGAAGCGGCGAACCGGGCGATCACGATTGCGGATACGGCGGGGGTGCCCCTGTACATCGTTCACGTGTCTTGTGAGCAGACCCATGAGGCCATTCGCCGTGCGCGCCAAAAGGGCATGCGGGTATATGGCGAGCCGTTGATCCAGTTTCTGACCTTGGACGAGAGCGAGTATTTCAACAAAGATTGGGACCACGCGGCGCGGCGGGTGATGTCGCCGCCGTTTCGCAGCAAGGACCATCAGGATTCGTTGTGGGCCGGCTTGCAGGCGGGATCGTTACAGGTTGTTGCCACGGATCACGCGGCGTTCAGCACCGCGCAGAAACGTGCGGGGCGCGATGATTTTCGCATCATCCCGAACGGGTCCAATGGTTTGGAGGAGCGTTTGAGCGTGCTGTGGACCGAAGGGGTTGAGACCGGACGTTTGACGCCGAACGAGTTTGTCGCGGCGACCTCGACCAATGTCGCCAAGATCCTGAACATCTACCCGCGCAAGGGGGCGATTGTGGAAGGGGCGGATGCGGATATTGTGGTGTGGGACCCGAAGCTGAGCAAGACGATCAGCCCCGCCAACCATCATTCGATTTTGGATTACAACGTGTTTGAAGGGTTCGAGGTGACGGCGAACGCGCGCTATACCTTGAGCCGCGGTGATGTGATCTGGGCATGGGGGCAGAACAGCCAGCCGCAGCCGGGTCGGGGCAAGTTCATTCCACGTCCTGCGTTCCCGAGCGCGAATGTTGCGTTGAGCAAGTGGAAGGCCTTGACCAGCCCGAAGATGATCAAGCGTGATCCGTTGAATATTCCGGCGGGCATCTAGGCCAGCGGATTGGGGGAAGACATAGTGAGCAGTGAAAAGAGCGTGATCAGCGCCCGAAACCTAAACCTGACGTTCGAAACGAATGACGGGCCGATCCATGCGCTGAAGGACGTGAACCTTGAAATCAAGCAAGGGGATTTCGTTAGCTTCATTGGCCCGTCTGGCTGTGGAAAAACGACGTTCCTGCGGGTGATGGCGGATTTGGAACAGCCCACAGGCGGGAGCGTGACCGTGAACGGGGTCTCGCCCGAGGAAGCCCGCCGGAGCCGCGCCTATGGCTATGTCTTTCAGGCGGCGGGGTTATATCCGTGGCGTACGATTGGCGGGAATATCCGGTTGCCGCTTGAGATTATGGGGATTTCGAAGGCGGAGCAGGCCAAGCGGGTCGAGCGCGTGTTGGAATTGGTCGATCTGGAAGGGTTCGAGCGAAAGTTCCCCTGGCAGTTGTCGGGCGGGATGCAGCAGCGGGCGAGTATTGCGCGGGCGTTGAGTTTTGACGCGGATATCTTGCTGATGGACGAACCGTTCGGGGCGCTGGACGAGATTGTTCGGGATCATTTGAACGAACAGTTGCTAAAGCTTTGGGCGCGCACGGAAAAGACGATTGCCTTTGTGACGCACTCGATACCGGAAGCGGTGTATCTGAGCACCAAGATCGTAGTAATGTCGCCGCGGCCGGGTCGCATTACGGACGTGATTGAAAGCCCTTTTCCGAAAGAACGCCCTTTGGACATCCGCGACAGTGCGGAATTTCTGGAGATTGCCCACCGTGTGAGGGAAGGCTTGCGTGCGGGGCATCTGGATGAGTGAGCGCGGCGTGTGTGATCCAGTTGGGATGACGTTTGAGGGTAAGATGAAGCCGGAGGGGGGACTGTGAAATCTGTGCTGCCGGTTTTGACTGTAGTCGGGACGATACTGTTGTTCTGGTTGGTGGCTGTTGTACCGATGAACATCCATCTGGTTGCCGATCAGGCGCAACGTGATGGTTTGTCGGTGACGCCGGAAACGCCGGTAGAACGGCAAGAGTATAGCGGGATTGGCCTGAGCCTGCGCAATCTGCATCTGGTGCCACTGACCTATGACTTTGTGCGGCCACGGTTGCCCGCGCCGCAGCAGGTCGCCGGTGAGATGTACAAAACGGTGTTCGAGAAGAAGATCACGTCAAAGCGGTCGCTGGTGTATCATGGCTGGGTGACTTTGGCCCCGACGTTGTTGGGGTTTTTCATTGGCACGGGCCTGGGGATTTTGTTGGCGGTGGGGATTGTCTATTCCCGCGTGATGGACCGGTCGGTGATGCCCTGGGCGATTGTCAGCCAGACCATACCGATTCTGGCGCTGGCCCCGATGGTGATCGTGGTTCTGGGGTCGATGGGGATACAGGGGTTGTTTCCCAAATCGTTGATTGCCGCTTATCTGTCGTTCTTTCCGGTGGTTGTGGGCATGGTAAAGGGGTTGCGTGCGCCTGACGGCATGCAGCTGGATCTGTTGCGGACCTATCATGCCTCGCCGGCACAGGGGTTTTGGGCACTGCGGTTGCCAGCGTCGGTGCCGTATTTGTTTGCCTCGCTCAAGATCGGGATTTCGGCATCCTTGATCGGGACGATTGTGGCGGAACTGCCCACAGGCGCAAAGGCCGGTTTCGGCGCAAGGATGCTGGTGGGCGATCAATATGGGCAGCCGTTGGTGTCATGGGCAGCCTTGTTTGCCGCGGCGTTGACGGCGGCCGCGCTGGTGGGTTTGTTTAGTGTGATGGAGCGTGTGACACTGCGCCGGATGGGGATGCGGACAGCATGATTTGGGCAATTGCAGCAGTTTTGATCTGGGCGCTTGGCTGGTGGGTCAATGTGCGTTTGGCCAATGGGCCGGTGTCGGATTTGCCAGCGGTGAAAGTATTGATCCCTGCGATCTTTGGTCTGACGGTGGTGGTGATCTGGGAGTTGTTGGTGGTCGGGTTCGAGGTGAATCCGGTGATCCTGCCTGCGCCTTCAGCGATTGTGGAACGGTTGTTCAGCGAGGGGCCGCGGCTGTGGGCCGATTTCCATCAGACGATCATCAAGGGGGCGATGACGGGCTATATCATCGGCGGTCTGGCAGCCCTTGGCATCGCCGTCCTGGCGGATCGGTCTGATTTCCTGACGCGGGGGATTTTGCCGGTTGGAAGTTTCATGGCCGCCTTGCCGATTGTCGGGATTGCACCGATTTTTGTGAAATGGTTTGGCAGTGACTGGGAAAGCAAGGCCGCAGTGGTGGCTGTCATGGTGTTTTTCCCGATCCTTGTGAACACGGTGGCGGGTTTGCGCGATACATCTGTGATGCAGCGCGATTTGATGCGGACCTATGGGGCCGGATATTGGCCGACGCTGTTCAAGCTGCGCCTGCCTGCGGCGATGCCGTTTATGTTCAACGGGTTGAAGATCGCCACAACGCTGGCGCTGATCGGGGCGATTGTTGCTGAATTTTTCGGCTCTCCGACGGTGGGCATGGGCTTTCGGATCTCGACCAGCTTTGGCCAGCTTGCGCTTGATATGGTTTGGGCAGAGATTGTGATTGCAGCGTTGGCGGGCAGCGCGTTTTATGGATTGATGACGCTGATCGAAAAGCGGGTAACCTTTTGGCACCCGTCACAACGATAGCGTCGCAGCAAATGACCAAGACCTCGAAACGGGGCACTATGTTAACCAACAGGGGAGACGACAAATGATGAAGAAGATGATGATGGCCGCAGCACTGGCCACCGGTTTGGGCGGTGCGGCAGCGCATGCAGACGGCCATGCGAACAGCGTGACCTTGCAGTTGCAGTGGGTCACACAGGCCCAGTTTGCGGGCTATTATGTGGCGCTTGATAAAGGGTTTTACGAAGAAGAAGGGCTGGATGTGACAGTTCTGGCAGGCGGTCCCGATATCGCACCGCCACAGGTTCTGGCCGGCGGCGGTGCCGATGCGATGTTGAACTGGATGCCCTCGGCGCTGGCGGCACGCGAAAAGGGTCTGCCGGTGGTGAACATCGCACAGCCGTTCAAGACCTCCGGTCTGATGCTGACCTGCTGGAAGGACACGGGCATCACAGGCCCGCAGGATTTCAAAGGCAAGACAATTGGTGTCTGGTTCTTTGGCAATGAATATCCGTTCCTGTCATGGATGTCGCAGGAAGGCATTTCCACGGATGGCGGCGATGATGGCGTGACAGTGCTGAAGCAAGGTTTCAACGTCGACCCCTTGTTGCAGCGTGAGGCGGATTGCATTTCGACGATGACCTACAATGAATACGGTCAGGTGCTGGATGCGGGCGTGAACCCGGATGAGTTGGTGACGTTCAAATATGAAGAGCAGGGCGTTGCGACGTTGGAAGACGGCATTTACGTGCTGGAAGACAATCTGAAAGATCCGGTGTTCGAGGACAAGATGGTGCGTTTTGTGCGTGCCTCGATGAAAGGCTGGAAATACGCGGAAGAGAACGCGGAAGAAGCCGCAAACATCGTGCTGGACAACGACGAGACCGGCGCACAGACCGAGGCCGCGCAGGTGCGGATGATGGGCGAGATTGCCAAGCTGACAGCGGGCAGCAATGGCGCATTGGTTGAGGCGGATTTCCAGCGGACGGTGGATACCTTGCTGGCCGGTGGGTCCGATCCGGTGATTTCCAAGCAGCCAGAGGGCGCATGGACATCTGTGATTACGGATAAGGCGCTGAACTGATCCGGATCACGTTGTAAAACGACAGAAACGAAAAAGGCCGGTGCAGCGATGCACCGGCCTTTCCTTATTCAGAGGGCTGAATTTACAGCACAGTCACCACGGTGCCGACAGGCACGCGGTTGTAAAGATCGATCACGTGTTCATTGATCATGCGGATACACCCGTTGGACACGGAACGGCCAATGGTGCTGGGCGCAGTGGTGCCGTGGATGCGGAAATAGGTGTCACGCCCGCCTTCGAAGAGGTAAAGCGCGCGGGCACCGAGCGGGTTGCCGGGGCCACCTTCCTGTGCTTCGGTGTTGCCGATGAAACGCTTGTAGGCGACGGGATCACGTTCGATCATCTCGTTCGTGGGGCGCCATGTCGGCCATTCCTTTTTCACGGCGATGGTCGCTGTGCCGGTGAATTCCAGACCCGCCTTGCCCACACCGACGCCGTAACGCATCGCGCGGCCCGGCGCTGTCACGAAATACAGGTAGTGGCTGCGTGGCAGAACCAGCAACTGACCAGGCTGGTAGGTCGCTTTGATGGCAACCTCTTGCGGGGTCGGGTCATAAGCCGCGGTCTTGGCGGACAGGACCTGTGGCAAGGCGGCAGCGGCCATTGTGGAGGCCAGAAAGGTACGGCGGTGCATGGGAGTGCTCCATAAATTACGTATTGCAGATGATCTAATGTCGCCAAACTGTGGTTTTTATCAACCCTGCCCAAAGAAAAACCGACCCACTGTTGCCAGAGGATCGGTCAAATTCTTGTGACAGGGACGCCGCGGCGACCCGTCTAAGGCTTACGCCAGTGCGATGTTCGTTGCCGATTCGCGGCCGTCACGGCCAGCTTCGATGTCGAATGTCACTTTCTGGTTGTCGGCCAGACCGGTCAGGCCTGCGCGCTCAACAGCAGAGATGTGGACGAAAACGTCCTTGCTGCCGCCATCGGGTGCGATAAAGCCGAAGCCTTTTGTTGTGTTAAACCATTTTACGGTGCCAGTAGCCATTCCGTAGTCTCCTAAAAGTAGTGTTCCATCCGCATTGTGCGATGGCGTGGCGTGGTCGTCTGAAGTCGTCCGTGGCGCCGTGTTAGGGAGACAGTGGGTCGAAATAGAAAAACGTTAGCAAGGCAGAACATAGGGTGAATTGCCGATTCGGACAAGGGGTGTGGGTAGGTGGGCGGAATTTGGCCGGAGACAGTTTAGGGATGTGTTAACCCTGATTGGTGCAGGCTCGGCGGATGCCACATTACATTCGACCCCGCGTTACCGGCGCGACCATATTCTTCACTGTCTGCTTGCAGGACCGGCGCAGTGCGTTGCTTACGGAGCAAATCGGCCTGTTGCGTGATGCGGTCCGGGCGACCAAGGCGGGACGGCCCTTCGAAATAGTGTCGATGGTTGTTTTGCCCGACCATTTGCATTGCGTCTGGCGTTTGCCAGCAGGCGATCGCGATTTTGGGCGTCGATGGGGGGCGATCAAGGGGCGGTTTTCGGCATCTGTCCGTAGGGCGGGACTGGTCCCGCCGGTCGCGTCCTGTTTGAGCAATGGCGAGGTGAACCCCGCCCTACGAAAAGGGCAGGTCGGGATCTGGCAAAAGCGGTTTTGGGAACATCATATTCGGTGTGAGGAGGACTTGGCCAACCATGTTCGCTATTGCCACGTTAACCCTGTGAAGCACGGGTTTGTGGCGAGACCGGAGGATTGGCCCTGGTCTTCGGTCCATCGTGAAAGCCGGTTTGCGCAATACGACCGGCAATACGTGGCGTAGGGCGGGGGTGACCCCGCCTTGGCTTGCGGTTGTAAGGAATGGGTGGCGGGGTGAACCCCGCCCTACCTCACAAATTTCTTGTGCTTCAACCGCTTCGGCTCAAGCGCATCCGCCCCCAGACGACGTTTCTTGTCCTCTTCATAATCCTCGAAGTTGCCCTCGAACCACTCCACGTGCGCCTCGCCCTCGAACGCGAGAATATGCGTGCAAATCCGGTCGAGGAAGAAGCGGTCGTGCGAGATGACCACGGCGCAGCCGGCGAAATCGACGAGGGCGTCTTCGAGGGCGCGCAGGGTTTCGACATCAAGGTCGTTGGTCGGTTCATCGAGCAGCAGCACGTTGCCGCCTTCTTTCAACAAACGTGCCATGTGGACGCGGTTGCGTTCACCACCCGACAGGTTGCCGACCTTTTTCTGCTGGTCGCCGCCCTTGAAGTTGAAGGAGGAGCAATAAGCGCGGGAGTTGACCTCGGCGTCGCCGAGTTTGATCAGTTCCGCACCGCCTGTGATGGCCTGCCAGACGGTATCATCATCGCCAAGATCATCGCGGGACTGGTCGACATAGGACAGATCAACCGTGTCGCCATATTCGATGGTGCCGGCATCGGGTTTTTCCTGGCCGGTCAACATCTTGAACAGGGTCGATTTACCCGCGCCGTTGGGGCCGATCACACCGACGATGCCACCGGGGGGCAAATCGAACGTCAGATCCTCGACCAGAAGTTTGTCGCCCATGGCTTTGTTCAGGTTCGCCACCTCGATCACCTTGTTGCCAAGGCGGGGACCGTTGGGGATGACGATCTGCGCACGGGTGAGTTTTTCGCGCTCCGACTGGTCGGCCATTTCGTTATAGGCGTTGATCCGCGCTTTCGATTTCGCCTGACGGGCCTTGGCCCCTTGGCGCATCCATTCAAGTTCGCGCTCAAGCGTTTTCTGCTTGGATTTATCCTCGCGGGCTTCCTGAGCGAGACGTTTGGCTTTCTGCTCCAGCCAGTCGGAGTAGTTGCCCTCGTAAGGGACGCCTTTGCCGCGGTCGAGTTCCAGAATCCAGCTCGTGATATCATCAAGGAAGTAGCGGTCGTGGGTGACGATCAGGATGGTACCTTTGTAATCCATCAGGTGCTGTTGCAGCCATGCGATGGTTTCGGCGTCAAGGTGGTTGGTCGGTTCGTCGAGCAGCAGCATGTCGGGCGCTTCGAGCAGCAGTTTGCACAGCGCGACGCGGCGGGCTTCACCACCGGAGAGGTCTTTGATGTTGGCGTCATCGGGCGGGCAGCGCAGGGCTTCCATCGAGACGTCGATTTGTGAATCCAGATCCCAGAGGTTCTGCGCGTCGATGTCGTCTTGCAGTTTGGCCATCTCGTCGGCGGTTTCGTCGGAATAGTTCATGGCCAGTTCGTTGTACCGGTCAAGGATCGCCTTTTTCTCGGCAACGCCCAGCATGACGTTTTCACGCACGCTTAGGGTTTCGTCCAGTTTGGGTTCCTGCGGCAGATAGCCGACCTTGGCCCCTTCAGCGGCCCATGCTTCGCCCTGAAAATCCTTGTCCAGACCGGCCATGATTTTCAGCAGCGTTGATTTACCCGCGCCGTTGACGCCGACAACACCGATTTTCACACCGGGGAGAAAATTCAGGTGAATGTTTTCAAAGGTTTTCTTGCCGCCCGGATAGGTCTTGGAGACGCCGGACATGTGGTAAACGAATTGATAGGCCGCCATGGGTGGATTCCTGTCTGGTCAAATGCAGTTGCACCGCAATATCGCGCCGGAGGCCCAAGATCAACGCAGACCTGAAAGGCGCGCCCAGGTCACGATGTTGTGGGGGGACGGAACGGGAAATTTGCGCCGGTGAAAGGCCGCCTGCCGAGGTGTCGGGAGCTGTAGATTCTGCGATTTCTTATCATATTGCCTGATCTGATAAGATTTTTCGGTGAAAATCACTGCGATGCCGGTCAATTTCAGGCGTGAAAGTGGGGGGGAACCTGTTAACCTTTGGTCAACCTGCAGGAGCGGCGATTTGTCACCTTTGCAGGTAAATCAGCGCCACCCGACCTGCCGGAAGCCGGAGGTCGCGGTGGGGTAAGAACACAGGGAACAACAAACAATGACAAAAGCCACTATCGTTGTGGGTCTGGATGGATCGGAAGCCGGAGCGCGTGCTCTTGCTTTCGCCAAGCAGCAGGCCAAAGGGATCGGGGATTGCACGATTGCAATTTGCTATGTGATCGAATGGTCGCCGTTCAGTTTTCAGACCCCCGAAGAAAACGAACAGCGTCACAAGCGCCGTGAAGAGGAACTGCAGATGGCGCATGAACGTGTGCTTGATCCGGCTGTGGATCAGGCCAGAAGCGAAGGTTTCGACGTTCTTGCCATCGTGAAACACGGGGATGCCGCAGATATTCTGGATGCGACAGCTAAGGCACAGAAAGCAATGCAGATTGTTGTTGGGCGGGTTGGCGCACGCGGGTTGAAAGAGCGTGTATTCGGTGGCGTGACGGGCCGTTTGGCCGCCTCTGCCAGCGTGCCAATCACCATCATTCCGTGAAACTGGGGGATTTAAAATGAAGCGATTTTTTGGAACAGGTCTGACCGCAGCCGCGCTGAGCCTGCCGACGTTGGCGGCGGCGCAAGAGGCCGTCAGCTTTGATCAGCGTGTGAATGACGTTTTTGCAGGGTCCACAGGATGGTTTGTGAACCTGATTTTTATGAGTCTGCCGGGGACTAATTTCCCGTGGATTGTTCTGTGGTTGGTTGTGGCAGCCTCGATTTTCACGATCTATTTCGGGTTTATCCAGTTCAAGGCCTTCGGCCATGCAATTTCATTGGTCAAAGGAGATTATTCCGACCCCGATGATGCGGGTGAGGTGAGCCACTTTCAGGCCTTGACCACGGCGCTTTCGGGCACTGTTGGTTTGGGAAATATCGCAGGTGTTGCGGTCGCTATCGGTATTGGCGGTCCGGGAGCGACGTTCTGGATGGTGCTGGCCGGATTGCTGGGCATGGCGTCAAAGTTCACTGAATGTACGCTGGGCGTGAAGTATCGCAATGAATATGCGGACGGCACGGTTTCCGGTGGTCCGATGTATTATATGACCAAGGGTTTTAAGGAACGCGGTTTGCCGGGCGGTAAGGTTCTGGCGATTATCTTTGCGATCTTCACCATCGGTGGGGCATTGGGCGGTGGCAACATGTTCCAAGCCAACCAGGCGCATGCGCAGATTACCAACATTGTCGGCGATTTTTCGGGCTTGATCACCGGTGTGATTTTTGCCGGCGTCGTTTTTGCGGTGATTGTCGGCGGGATTAAGTCCATCGCGAGCGTGACTGAAAAAGTCGTGCCGTTCATGGGGGTCATGTATGTTTTGGCCGCTTTGGTGATCCTGATCATGAATGCGGATCAGATCGGTTGGGCCTTTGGCCAGATTTTTGCCGGTGCCTTTACCGGTCTGGGTGTCGCGGGCGGTTTCGTGGGTGCCTTGATCCAAGGGTTCAAACGGGCGGCGTTTTCAAACGAAGCGGGCGTTGGTTCTGCGGCGATTGCGCACTCTGCGGTGAAAACCAAGGAGCCTGTGACCGAGGGTGTTGTTTCCCTGCTGGAACCGTTCATCGACACGGTTGTGATCTGTACGATGACAGCCTTGGTCATCACGATCTCTGGTGTGTTGGTCATGGACCCAGCAACGGGCAATTTCGTGCTGAACGAAGCGGGCACAGCGATCAAGACTATCGACGGGTCAAGCGGTGTCAGCCTGACATCATCGGCATTCGCTGCCGGTTTCAGCTGGTTCCCTTATGTTCTGGCTTTGGCGGTGATCCTGTTTGCTTTCTCTACGATGATCTCGTGGTCCTATTACGGGTTGAAAGCGTGGACCTATCTGTTTGGTGAGGGCAAGACGACGGAATTGGTGTTCAAGCTGATCTTCTGTTTATTCATCATTGTGGGGGCTGCGGCACAGCTTGGTGCGGTGATTGATTTCTCTGATGCGATGATCTTTGCCATGGCGGTTGTGAACATCACGGCGTTGTACTTCCTGATGCCCATCGTGAAACGCGAGATGAACAGCTATTTCGATCGTCTGAAATCAGGGGCCATTGTGCGCCACAAGCACTAGTCCGGTACTGTTCTGATTGACAAAGCGGGCGGATGCCCCTTCTTTCGGCCCCTGAAGCAATTCGGGGGCCGTTTTCTGTGCGCTATCAGTTTCCATATGCGTCCAAAGGTCAGGTGATCGGCCTGCTGGGGGGGTCGTTTGACCCCGCGCACGAGGGGCATGCGCATATCACGCGCGAGGCGCTCAAAAGGTTCGGGCTGGATCGGGTGTGGTGGTTGGTCAGCCCCGGCAATCCCTTGAAAACGCGCGGACCTGCGCCGCTGGCGGATAGGGTCGCGCGGGCGCGTCAGGTGATGCAACATCCAAGGGTTGAGGTCACGGACATCGAGGCGCATTTGGGCACGCGCTATACGGCGCAGACGATTGCGCGATTGCAGGCGATCTATCCGCAGGTGCGTTTTGTCTGGCTGATGGGGGCGGACAATATGGCGCAGTTCCACCTGTGGCAGGACTGGCGCGGGATCATGCAAAGCGTACCCGTCGGGGTGTTGGCCCGCCCCGGCCAGCGCATTTCAGCGCGGATGAGCCGGGCCGCCGCGCTATATGCGCCCTATCGCATTGCAGGCAGGTATGGACAGTTGCTGGCCCACGCCGAGGCCCCCGCGTGGAGTTTTGTGAACGTGCCTATGAACGATGCATCGAGTACAGCGATCAGGGCAAAGGGCAATTGGTCAACGCAGGCGGGTTGAGGCGATGCCACTGGCGAGGATGACGGCAAGACCGGCCCACGTGTAGGCGTCCGGCAGGTCGCCAAAGATGCTCCATCCGAAACCGACGGCTGCGATCAGTTGGAAGTAGACCAGCGGCGCAAGCCGTGTGGCATTGGCGATGCGGTAGGCATAAAGCAGCAACAGGTTGCCCATCATCGAACAGAAGGCAGATGTGAGCGTCAGTGCCGCGATGGGGAGTGTCGCGTCGGGCAGGTTCATTAGGCCGAGCGGCAGCAGGAAAAACGCGCTGAGCAGAAGTTGGGTGAAGGTTAACGCGATGGGTGTGCCTATACCGGACAGCCAGCGCGACATGGTCAGGAAGGTGCCGTAGCAGAGGCCGGCGATGGCCGCCCAGATGACGCCGGGATCACCGCCCATGCCAGGGCGGACCACCAGCAGGACACCGGCGAAACCGACAACGATCAATATGGACCGCAGGGGAGTAACGGGTTCGCGCAGGAACAGAGCGGCCAGCACGTATGAAAATATCGGGCCGATAAAGAAGGCCGCAAAGACCGTTGCGATATCAGCGGTTTGCAGGGCTGTCTGGATAGAGCTGATGCCGCAGGCAAGGACCAATGCGCGCAACCAAACACGCCAGTCGCGCAGCAATCCAAAGGCGGAAGGCGCAATGAAGGGCAAGACCATAAGCGCGCCGAGGACGAACCGCGACCATGCAACAAATACGGGTGCGACACCTAACGACGAGGACAGCAGCTTGCCCGCGCTGTCCCCCGCAGGGATCAGCGACATGGCGACAAACATGATTAAAGCGGCGCGTTGCATGAGGGGCGGATAGCACGCAGATCACCGGTTGAAAATGTGTAACCCGAGTGCTTGTAGCGGGGCGGTGAACGGGGTTACTTTGCGCCATGACAAAACGATTTTCCAGACGCGGTTTCCTGGGCTCTGTCGTGGCATTTGCGACGCTGGGTCAGGGGGCTTTGGCAGCACCGCCAACAACGTCACTGCGGCCTGTACTGCGGGGCGACGACTTTTTCAAAAAGGCCGTGCCCGAGGTTTCCGAAATCATCAGCGGGCAGAAATTGTCCGGCCGTGTCGCTTTTGCACTGGCGGATGCGCAGACGGGCGCGTGGCTGGAATGCGAGAATGAACAGGTTGGCACTCCGCCGGCAAGTGTGACGAAAGCGATTACCGCGCTATACGCTTTGGATGTTTTGGGGGCAGATCACCGGTTTGAAACGCAACTGGCAGCCACCGGCGGCATTGTGGGCGGCGAGGTGCAGGGCGATCTGGTCCTGATCGGCGGTGGCGATCCGACGCTGGACACTGACCGGCTGGCGCAGATGGCAGCGGATTTGAAAGCAGCGGGTGTCATCGGGGTAAAGGGTGGATTCAAGATCTATCAGGGTGCCCTGCCGGTGGTGGCGCGGATTGATCCCGAACAGCCGGATCATGTGGGGTACAATCCGGCGGTGGCAGGCATCGCGTTGAACTTTAACCGCGTGCATTTCGAATGGCGGCGCAACAGCGGCAAATACACGGTTTCAATGGACGGGCGGTCGGAAAAATACCGCCCCGATGTAACCTTTGCGGCAATGCGGATCGAGGATCGGTCGGCCCCTGTGTACACCTATCGTGATCAAGCGGGCCGTGATCAATGGAGCGTGGCCAAGGGTGCGCTGGGCGGTGCCGGATCGCGGTGGTTGCCGGTGCGCAAGCCTGCGCTTTATGCGGGCGAGGTGTTTGCGACTTTGGCGGGGGCGCAAGGCATCCGGCTGAACAAGGCCGAGGTGATTGAAGTGTTGCCCGAGCACGAAGTGGTTTTGCGCCACGAAAGTCAGGATTTGCGCATGATCCTGCGCGACATGCTGCGGTTTTCGACAAACCTGACGGCCGAGATGGTCGGGCTGGCCGCGACGCAAAAGCGGTTGGGCGTCGTCGATGGTTTGCAAGGATCGGCGGCGGAAATGAACCGCTGGGCTGTTGCAACCTTGGACATGAGAGCACCGGCACTGGTGGATCATTCGGGGTTGGGCGATGCGTCGACCCTGACCGCGCTGGATATGACCCGCGCCCTGTTGGCGGTGAAAGATGCCGGTTTCCGGTCGATCCTCAAGCGGTTCGGGTTTCGCGATGCCAAGGGCAGACCGGTCAAGGATCAAGCCGTCGCTGTGGATGCCAAAACCGGCACACTCAATTTTGTGTCGACTTTGGCGGGATATATGACAGCGCAGGACGGGCGCGAGATGGCGTTTGCGATCTTTGCGTCCGACATGACTGCGCGCGCAAAGGTCACCCGTGCGCAACGCGAAGCTCCCGCAGGGGGACGGACCTATAACAAGCGTGCCAAGCGGGTGCAGCAAGGGCTGCTTGAGCGTTGGGACGCCCTGTACGGTCGGCTTGATGCCTAGCTGAGGTGGCGCGCCCGTGCGCCGCGTTCGATGGCGGCAGCGTGCAGGCGGTCGAGGTTTAATTCGTACCGGATTTCTTCGAGCAGGCGCAGTTCCGCTTCGTCCAGCGTGCCATCGGCCGCCGCCACATCGCAGGCCAGAGCATAGGCAGTTTCGTAAAGCCGCTCGGGCAAGGCCTCGCGGATCAGACCGAACAGGGCATCAAGCCCGTCTTCCTGTTCGAACAGGTCGAACACGGTTTTGCTGATCACCGCCAGACGGTCGTTGTCGTAATCGGCAAAGATCGGGAGCATGTTGACGGCCGACTGGATCTTGATCAACTCGGCGGTGCGGATGTTTTCATCGGAGGCGGAAATCGCAACCATCAGGGCGACAAGGCTGTCCGGGGCGCTGAGCGACAGGGAAGGGTCGTTGGTCATGAGCGTGTCCTTCGGGAGGGAAGTTGTTGCAGCGCAGAATATTGACGCACCCTAGGGGACGCAATAGGTACACGCCAGCCTGCGTGCATGGGGCACGGAATCGGCGGAATATGGATGATACAAATGTCTGAGATGCGGGAAGCGGCGATGAGCAGCAAAGCGTGGCCTTTTGAAGAGGCCCGCGCGGTGTTGAAACGTTATGCGAAAGCCGCGCCGGAAAAGGGGTTTGTGTTGTTCGAAACGGGCTATGGTCCGTCCGGCCTGCCGCATATCGGGACGTTCGGCGAGGTGCTGCGCACGACGATGATTCAGCGGGCGTTCGAGGAGATCAGCGACATCCCGACGAAACTGGTGTGTTTTTCCGACGATCTGGACGGGATGCGCAAGGTGCCGGGCAATGTGCCACAACAGGAAATGCTGGCCGAGCATATGCACAAGCCGCTGACATCGGTGCCGGATCCGTTCGGGACGCACGAGAGTTTTGGCCATCATAACAATGCGATGCTGCGGCGGTTTCTGGATACATTCGGGTTCGAGTACGAATTTTATTCCGCCCGCGAGTTTTACCGCGCCGGACATTTCGACGAGATCCTGAAGCGGGCCTGTGAACGCTATGATCAGGTGATGGCAGTAATGTTGAAGTCTCTGCGCGAAGAGCGTGCGGCGACCTATTCGATTTTCCTGCCGATCCATCCTGAAACCGGTCGGGTGCTGTACGTACCGATGAAAAACGTCGATCCTGTTAACCACACGGTTACGTTTGACGATGAAGATGGCAAGGAATGGACGCTGCCGGTCACCGGCGGAAATGTGAAGTTGCAGTGGAAGCCGGATTTCGGCGCACGCTGGGCGGCGCTGGACGTTGACTTCGAAATGTACGGTAAGGAGCACGCGACAAACACAGCGATTTACGACCGGATTTGCGAGATTTTGGGCGGCAAGAAGCCGAACCACTTCAGCTATGAGCTTTTCCTTGATGAAAACGGGCAGAAGATTTCGAAATCATCCGGCAACGGGATTTCGATCGACGAATGGCTGACCTACGCCAGCACCGAAAGCCTGTCGTATTTTATGTATCTCAAGCCCAAGACGGCCAAGCGGATGCATTTTGACGTGATCCCCAAAGCTGTGGATGAGTATCACCAGCAGTTGCGGGCGTATGAGGGACAGGACGCGAAAGGGCGGTTGAACAATCCGGTTTGGCATATTCACGGCGGTGATGTGCCGAAGTCCGATATGGTTGTGCCGTTTTCGATGCTGCTTAATCTGGCATCGGTGTCGTCGGCAGAAGACAAATCGAAGCTCTGGGGTTTTATCCAGCGTTATGCACCTGAAGCGTCAGCGGAAAACAATCCGGGCATGGATGCGGCGGCAGGGCATGCCGTGCGGTATTTCAACGACTTTGTGAAGCCGCATAAGGTGTTCCGTGCGCCATCCGATCTTGAGCGCGAGGCACTTGAAGAGCTTCGCGACAACCTCAAGGTTTGGGAAGGCGGGCTGGATGCCGAAGCGTTGCAGACCATGGTGTTTGCGGTTGGCAAAGAACGTTTTGATCCGCTGCGCGACTGGTTCACGGCCCTTTATGAAGTGCTGCTTGGCGCAAGTCAGGGGCCACGGTTCGGTGGTTTCATCGCGCTTTACGGTGTCGACGAGACGGTTCAGTTGATTGATGACGCGCTGGCGGGGAAACTTCTGGCGTCGTGAAACTCTTGCCCTGCTGACCGCGTGACTTAACGTAAGGGTCGGCAGGGGAGATACTATATGTGGAAAATTGTAATCCGGATGCTGGGGGGGATAATCCTTGCCAGCGTTTTGTCGTTTGGCGTTGCCGCGCAGCAAGCCGAGATAGAGGGCACGATTGGCGCGCAGATTGAAGCGTTTAAGGCGGATGATTTCGAACAGGCATTTTCCTATGCCACGCCTGCCTTGCAGCGTCTTTTTCAATCGCCGCAGAACTTTCAACGGATGGTAACAACGCAATACCCGATGGTCTGGCGGCCCGCGGAGGTGCGGTATCTGGAGCGAAAGGCCTATGAAGGGTCGGTGTTCCAGAAGGTCCAGATCGTCGACGCCAAAGGGGTGATGTTCCTGCTGCTGTATCAGATGCAGGAAACCGACGCGGGTTGGCGCATCGCGGGTGTGCAGTTTCTTGAAGCGCCCGGAGCGTCGGTTTGAACCGCTTTTGAAGGCGCTGTTGCGCGTAGCGGCGCACGGTGGTCTCAGCCCTGTTTAATGTATCATTGATATTTCCCTGTCCTGAGCCGGCGCGCGCCGGGGTCATGGCAACAACCGGAGTGCAACGGGCACCTCTGTGGAAAGGGAATTTTGATGAACAAGGCAATTACCGATGGTTTGGTGCTGACGCCGACACCTTTTGCGGCGGGTCTGGATGTATGGTCGAGCGGGGATGGTACAGCAGGGTCTGACACCTATGAGAACGCAGCGAATGCGCTATTTGTTGCGGCGGATCAGGATTTTGCCGGTGCATTGGAATTGCTGAAGACACAGAATACGCAAAAGCTGCGGTTCATGGGGCAGACGCCGATTTTGCCGGGGTGTTATTTACAGATCTCAGCGCGGGTGAAAGCGGTCAGTGGCAATTTGCCATCGGTGCGTATCGGCGGATATCCGGCCTATGGCAATGGGGCGCGGGTGAACGGGCTGCCAGAGTTTTCTGCGTTTACGACCTTGCAAAATTACGGGGAAGTGGTTGAGATCAAAGCGATCGTTGGCACGGGGTCGCGCGGGGGCGTTGATCTTGTCTGGGGGGCGGAGCCGGTTTACGGCCATTTTGGCATTGATCTGGTGGGCCCGAATGGCGGCATCATCCGCGTCGATGACATCCAGATCGAAGATGTCACGTCGGTGTTTTTGCGCGACATGATTTCGATTGTGGATGTGACGGATTTCGGCGCGCTGGGGAACGGTAACACAGATAACACTGCCGCTTTCGAGGCCGCCAATTCTGCCGCAAACGGGCGTACGGTTTTCGTACCGGAGGGCAATTT
This sequence comes from Sulfitobacter geojensis, assembly GCF_000622325.1. Lineage (NCBI taxonomy): Bacteria > Pseudomonadati > Pseudomonadota > Alphaproteobacteria > Rhodobacterales > Roseobacteraceae > Sulfitobacter > Sulfitobacter geojensis. The sequence goes on along the minus strand of NZ_JASE01000005.1, from coordinate 3,551,548 downwards.
TCGTCTGGCCGGCAATGTGACGATTGATACGCTGGTCAAGTTTGAAGGGCGGGTGAGCATGCCGGACACGGCTGTTTTACTGCTGCGGCGAAACTTTGATTTGCCGACCTATATCGAGGCGTTTGAAGATGAAGAGGTGGCGTTCAAAAAGGCGTTTCAGGCGCTGTTGAACAATTCGGACCACGAGACGCTGGATATGGGCGGGCGCAAGGTCAATGTGACCGCGCCGCTGGATATGGCGGCAACGGTGCCGGGCACAAATTCCTATGCGACGCGGCGGGTGATCCGCAACGGTCAACTGGAAGCGGCGGCGAGTGCGGCATGGGACACGGAGGTTTTCGGGTCTGCCGCGACCTATTCAACTGGCAATTCGCGGACCCTGACGGATGTTACGAATGTGGCGAGCATTCCGGTTGGGTCTTTGGTTGAGGGAACCGGTGTGGGACGCGAGGTTTACGTGCGCAGCAAAGACCTTGCCCGACAGGAGATCACGCTGAACAAACCGCTGTATGACGCAGAGGGACGGCAAAATTTCACCTTTCGAAAATTCAAGTATCTGATTGATTTCAGTGGGTTTAATGCACTGAGCAAATTTGTGCTGGCGGATTTGGAGTTCCAGTGTAACGACCGCTGTTCAGCCGTCATGCTGTCACCCGGCGGTATTACGTTTCATGTGCGGGATTGTTTCATCAGCCGCCCGATGGATCGTGGCATCACATCAATCGGGACAGGGTGTCAGGGGCTGATGGTGGACCGGTGTCAGTTCCTGTCAGCAGAGGATGCATTGGCCGTGCCTGCGCGCAAGACCATCGGATTTAACGTAAATCAGAACGACGCGAAAATCCGCAATAACCGCGCCACGAGATTTCGCCATTTCGGATTGTTGGGCGGGTCGAATAACATCTTCACCGGCAACCATTTTTTCCAAGGGGACGGGGTGGCGAACGGGGTCAGGTCGGGTGGTATCATTCTGGCGAGCACCAGCGTGGGTACTGTGATCTCGAACAACTATATCGACAATTGTTTTATTGAATGGACGAACGAGCATGATCCAAGTCCGGCCTTTACGGGGGGCTTTTCATTCAGCGCGTTGAGTGTGACGGACAATATGTTCCTGTCGGGCGAAGTTGCCCCGTGGTTCAGTTACATCGTGGTAAAGCCGCATGGAGCGGGACATTTCCTGAATGGTGTGTCGATTTCGGGCAACCGGTTTCGCAGTTTGAACGGATTTATCGATCGGGCGGAACGGGTGGATACGACGTTTGCGGATCTGGACATGACGCGGTGCAAGAACTTTACCATGGCGGCCAACTCCTATCTGGGGGTGACGGCGCAACCGGTGAATCCTGCCTATGTTGATTTCACTCAGGAGGCGGTGGCGGATGCCTGGACCATCGACGTGTCTGAATATTTACCATTTGGCGGACAAGCTTTGTCGGTGGATGCGGTTACAGCGATTGGTCCGCTGCGCAATGTTAACAACGTTAAGCAGTTCGAAACGCCCTATGTCGATACGGTTCAGGGATCGAACCGCGATCAGATCAGAGTGGTTTGGCCGAGCGACGTGCGCGATAAAATTCAAGCGACCGTACGGATGGATTTCCGTTAGGAACGTGTCCCTGCCTCCCCCATGGAGGCAGGGCGTTTCGGTTAGAAGCTGCGCCAGATCCCGAGTTTAAGCGCCGCTTTTTCCTGTTCATCAAAGGGAACCTGAGCACCAACCTTGATACTGAAACGGCTTTCTTTGGGCTTGATCAGCACGGAAGGTTCAAATGCCCCGTAGGTTTCGTTGTTCTGGGAAGAAAGGGTAACCTCCAGAAGACCCGTGGTGATCGTGCCGAAATTCAGTCCCAAAGTTGCGTCAAGTTTGGTGATATGTTCGCCCAAGGTCGGTTCATAGACATAGGCGGCATCCATGTTTACCCATCCGTCGCGTTCGACGATCTTGAAGCCGCGTCCCCATGAGATGGCGGTTCTGACTGTCGGCAATTGCATTTCGTTGCCCCACAATCCGCCAAACCCGATTTCATAGGCCCATTTATGGGGCCGGTCGGTGGGGCCGATAGCACGGCGCAGGAAGATATTGCCGAAACCATTGCGCACGTTCAGCGCGTTGGTGAAGGTGCTGACATCAACGCCGACGGTGGTTTTGTCGCTTAACCCGTATTCAATATAAAGCGCATTGGTGGTTTCGGAGAACTGCGTTGCCCCGAAGCTGAGGGAAACAAAGCCGGTTCCTTTTTCACGCAGCCACGCCCCTGCCTGTGCGGTACAGGCCACACATTGCCACAAGATCAAACATGCTGCGAAAAGATATCTCATGACGCCTCCGGATTTCAGGATCGAAGGCGTTGGTTAACAAAAGGTTAACGTGAGCGTGGCAGGGGAAGAGATGTTGCGCGATTGACGCGCGAAAAGCCCGGCGCATTGCACCGGGCTTTGTCGGTTTTGGGTTTCGTCGTGTTAGATACGGACCGAACGGCCACCACGTGGTCCAGCGATCAACCATGCGATCAAGCCGACGACGGGCAGGATCAGGATCGCCAACGTCCAGAGGATTTTCGCAAGGCCGGATGCGCCGGATGTCAGAACTTGGTAGATCGCGTAGATGTTTGCAATCAGGATGATGAGGCCGAAGATGCCATATTCCATTGTAAGTCTCCCGTAGGTGTTACTGTTGTGAATAGAACACCGGTAACGCGAAATGGTTCCGACCTATCGAAGAATTGACCGTTCGCTCGCGCGTCTTGAGCACGACCTAACGCAAGTATAGCGGCAGGGTTTCGACCTATCGGCCCTTCCTGCGCTTTACCCCGCCACGCATGCCGCCCCGTCCCATGGACGAGCGACCGGATGCTTTTTTGGCGTCATCCACGGCCTTGTCCACGGCGTATTGCCGCGCCATCGGATCGTCGGCGATGGCCAGATCGACAGCTTCGAGACGCTTCACCTCGTCGCGCAGGCGCGCCGCCTCTTCGAACTCGAGGTTTTCGGCGGCCTTGCGCATGTCGGTGCGCAGCCCTTCCAAGACAGTCTGCATGTTCGAGCCGGCCAGCTTGTTGTCGATCTTGGTCGTGACGCGGTTCATGTCCACGTCGCCCTTGTAAAGGCCCGCCAGAATATCATCGACGTTCTTTTTCACCGTGGTCGGGGTGATGCCGTGTTCAAGGTTGTAGGCTTCCTGCTTGGCGCGGCGGCGTTCGGTTTCGCCCATCGCGCGTTCCATCGAGCCGGTGATGCGGTCGGCGTACATGATCACGCGCCCTTCGGCGTTACGCGCCGCGCGGCCGATGGTCTGGATCAGCGAGGTTTCCGAGCGCAGGAAGCCTTCCTTGTCGGCGTCGAGAATGGCAACGAGACCGCATTCGGGAATGTCGAGCCCTTCGCGCAGCAGGTTGATCCCGATCAGCACGTCAAAGGCACCAAGGCGCAGGTCACGCAGGATTTCGATGCGCTCGATCGTGTCGATGTCGCTGTGCATGTAGCGGACGCGAATGCCCTGTTCGTGCATGTATTCAGTCAGGTCTTCGGCCATGCGTTTTGTCAGAGTCGTACACAGCGTCCGGTAGCCGTCGGCGGCGACCTTGCGCACCTCGTCCAGCAAATCATCGACCTGCATTTCAACCGGGCGGATTTCGATTTGCGGATCGGTCAGGCCGGTCGGCCGGATGATCTGTTCGGTAAAGACACCTCCGGACTGCTCGATCTCCCAAGCCGCTGGCGTGGCGGACACGAATACGGATTGTGGCCGCATGGCGTCCCATTCCTCGAACTTGAGCGGGCGGTTGTCCATGCAGGACGGCAGGCGGAAGCCGTGTTCGGCGAGCGTGAACTTGCGCCGGTAGTCGCCTTTGTACATGCCGCCGATCTGGGGGACGGATACGTGGGATTCATCGGCAAAGACGATCGCGTTGTCGGGGATGAATTCGAAGAGGGTGGGGGGCGGCTCACCGGGGGCGCGGCCCGTCAGATAGCGGGAATAGTTTTCGATGCCGTTACAAACGCCAGTGGCCTCCAGCATCTCGAGGTCAAAGTTGGTGCGTTGCTCCAGGCGCTGTGCCTCAAGCAGTTTGCCGTCCGCCACCAGTTGATCCAGCCGCGTGCGCAGTTCTTTTTTGATCCCGATCAACGCCTGCGACATGGCGGGCTTGGGGGTCACATAGTGGCTGTTGGCATAGACCCTGATCTGTTCAAACGTATCGGTCTTTTCGCCGGTCAACGGATCAAATTCGGTAATGCTTTCCAGCTCTTCCCCAAAGAAGGACAGCCGCCAAGCGCGATCATCAAGGTGGGCCGGAAAGATTTCAAGGCTGTCGCCACGGACCCGGAACGAGCCCCGCACAAAGGCGGCATCGTTGCGCTTGTACTGTTGCGCGACCAGATCGGCGATCACCTGCCGTTGGTCGTAGGTGCCGCCGGCCTTAAGGTCCTGTGTCATCGCGCCGTAGGTTTCCACCGACCCGATACCATAGATGCAAGAGACCGAGGCGACGATGATCACATCATCGCGTTCTAGCAAAGCACGGGTGGCGGAGTGGCGCATGCGGTCGATCTGTTCGTTGATCTGCGATTCTTTTTCGATGAACGTATCGGAACGGGCAACGTAAGCTTCGGGTTGGTAGTAGTCGTAGAAGCTGACGAAATACTCGACGGCATTATCAGGAAAGAAGCTTTTGAATTCGCCGTAAAGCTGCGCGGCCAGGGTTTTGTTCGGGGCAAGAATGATCGCAGGGCGTTGGGTTTCCTCGATCACCTTCGCCATGGTGAACGTCTTGCCCGTACCGGTCGCGCCCAACAGCACCTGATCGCGGTCACCGTCGCGCACGCCCTGACTCAGCTCCTGAATCGCGGTGGGCTGATCGCCTGCGGGTTCGAATTCGGTGTGCAGAACAAAGGCCTTGCCGCCTTCAAGTTTGTCGCGGTTGCGCACATCCACTGCGGGCGTGGACATCATCGGCAAGGAGTCAGAACTGTCGGTATGGGCGTATGGCATGGGGCAAGGTCCTGCAAAGTGTTGCCCACAAGGTGACCTTTTTCATCGGCGGTTCAAGTCCGTAAGCCCGATATGCTGTCAGAAAGTGGCAGCAGGCGCGGCTACTTCATCAGGCGTTTACGGTTTGACGTGACACGTTTGCTGACCGGCACCATCGCGGCCGACATGATCTGGTCGGGGCGTTTGCCCTGCATCATCGCTTTGGTCCCGGCGGCGAAAGCTTTGGCCATTGCGGGGCCTTTTTCGTCGACCATCCGTTCGTTTTCCCCGTGTTTCGCCGGGATTGCCCCGCTCATCCCCATCAGACGCAGGGTCATGACGGTTTGGGCTTCGACCATGAGTGTGGTCATTTTTAGCTGTAGGGAAAACAAATCGTTGGGAAACATCCGGCAACTCCATACTGGTATTCCACAGCTAATGCTGCATCGCAGCAATTGCAAGCTTTCCTTTAGCCACGATCATTGGATGCCCTTGCTTTGAGGGGGCAGATGCCCGATAAGACGTCCAGCAAAAAGCAACGAGGCCCCCATGCGCGCACGTATTTATCAACCTGCCAGAACGGCGATGTCTTCGGGCACGGCCAAGACCAATCACTGGGTGCTTGAGTTCGCCCCGAGCGAGGCCCGCGCGGTTGATCCCCTGATGGGCTGGACGTCATCATCAGATACGCAGTCGCAAGTCAGGCTGCAGTTCGAAACCAAAGAAGCGGCAGCGGAATACGCCCGTGAAAACGGTATCGACGCGCAAGTGCAAGAGCCCAACAAGCGCAAGCCGAACATCCGCCCCGGCGGCTATGGCGAGAACTTTGCCACCGGACGGCGCGGGGCCTGGACGCACTAGGGGTATTTGGGGGACCTCCCCCTTGACCCCATCCGCGTCACCCCCTAAACGACCCCATCGGCATGGCCCCAGATTCGTCTGGGGCTTGTCTTTTGTCGCATGTCGGGATCAATCCCGCGCTACGGCAAACCGGTAAAGCGGGATTTCCCGCCGCACCAAATCCATCGGGGACCTTCGGGGCCCTATAACCACAGGCGGGGCAACATCCCTGCCGCACAGCTAAACGGAAGACAGACAACATGGCACTCAAGTCGTACAAACCGACGACGCCGGGCCAGCGTGGGCTGGTACTGATCGACCGTTCGGAGCTTTGGAAAGGTCGCCCCGTAAAGGCCCTCACAGAGGGTCTTACGAAGAACGGCGGACGGAACAACACCGGACGGATCACAATGCGTCGCAAAGGTGGTGGTGCAAAGCGCCTCTACCGTATCGTCGATTTCAAGCGCAACAAGCTGGACATGTCCGCGGTTGTGGCTCGGATCGAATATGACCCGAACCGGACAGCATTTATTGCCCTGATCCAGTACGAAGATGGCGAGCAAGCCTATATTCTTGCCCCTCAGCGTCTGGCAATCGGCGACAAGGTGATTGCCTCGGCCAAGGCCGACATCAAGCCCGGTAACGCAATGCCCTTCAGCGGCATGCCCATCGGTACAATCATCCACAACATCGAAATGAAACCAGGCAAGGGCGGCCAGATCGCACGTGCCGCCGGTACATACGCCCAGTTCGTTGGTCGTGATGGTGGGTATGCCCAGATCCGTTTGTCTTCGGGCGAACTGCGTCTGGTGCGTCAGGAATGCATGGCCACCGTTGGTGCCGTGTCCAACCCCGACAACTCCAACCAGAACTACGGTAAAGCGGGCCGCATGCGTCACAAGGGCATCCGTCCTTCTGTACGTGGTGTCGTTATGAACCCGATCGACCACCCGCACGGTGGTGGTGAAGGCCGGACCTCTGGTGGTCGTCATCCGGTTACGCCTTGGGGCAAGCCGACTAAGGGTGCAAAAACCCGGAACAAGAAAAAAGCGTCAAGCAATCTGATCATCAGATCGCGCCACGCCAAGAAGAAGGGACGCTAATTTATGTCTCGTTCAGTATGGAAAGGTCCTTTTGTTGACGCGTATGTCCTCAAAAAGGCCGAAGCGACTCGCGAGAGCGGTCGGAACGAAGTGATCAAGATCTGGTCGCGCCGTTCTACGATCCTGCCTCAGTTTGTTGGCCTGACATTCGGTGTCTATAACGGTCGCAAGCACATCCCAGTAAACGTCTCTGAAGACATGATCGGTCAGAAGTTCGGTGAATATTCGCCAACTCGCACCTATTACGGTCACGCAGCAGACAAAAAAGCGAAGCGGAAATAAGCCATGAGCAAGGATAAAAATCCCCGCCGCGTGGCAGACAATGAAGCACGTGCAAAACTGCGCATGTTGAAAACGTCGCCGCAGAAGTTGAACCTTGTTGCCGGTCTGATCCGCGGCAAGAAAGTCGAGCGGGCGTTGACCGATCTGACTTTCTCCAAAAAGCGTATCGCACAGGACGTGAAGAAATGCCTTCAGTCCGCGATTGCCAATGCCGAGAACAACCACAACCTTGATGTCGACGAGCTGATCGTTTCCGAGGCCTATGTCGGTAAAAACATGACACTCAAGCGTGGTCGTCCACGTGCGCGTGGCCGTTTCGGCAAGATCATGAAGCCATTTGCCGAAGTCACCATCGTCGTGCGTCAAGTTGAGGAGCAAGCATAATGGGTAACAAAGTAAACCCGATCGGCATGCGTCTGCAGGTCAACCGCACCTGGGACAGCCGCTGGTATGCCGACACCAAGGACTATGGTGATCTGTTGCTGGAAGATCTGGCGATCCGTGCGTTCATTAAGAAAGAATGCGCGCAGGCCGGTATCGCCCGTGTGATCATCGAGCGTCCGCACAAAAAGTGCCGCGTTACGATCCACACAGCGCGCCCGGGTGTCATCATCGGCAAGAAAGGTGCAGACATCGAAGGTCTGCGCAAGAAGCTGGCGAACCTGACCGCCTCTGAAGTACACCTCAACATCGTTGAAGTGCGCAAGCCAGAGCTGGACGCAGCCCTTGTTGGTGAAAGCATTGCACAGCAGTTGGAGCGCCGGGTTTCTTTCCGTCGCGCCATGAAGCGTGCGGTTCAGAACGCCATGCGTATGGGTGCCTTGGGCATCCGTTGTAACCTTGCCGGCCGTCTGGGTGGCGCAGAAATCGCGCGTACCGAATGGTACCGTGAGGGTCGCGTCCCATTGCACACATTGCGCGCCGACATCGATTATGCCCACGTTGAAGCCTCCACAGCCTATGGTATCATCGGCATCAAGACGTGGATCTTCAAAGGTGAGATCATGGAACATGATCCCTCCGCGCATGATCGTAAGTTACAGGAACTTCAAGACGGCCCAGCACCTCGCGGTGCAGGCGGCCGGCGTTAAGGAGTAGATAGATGCTACAGCCAAAACGGACGAAATTCCGCAAGCAGTTCAAAGGCTCGATCAAAGGTCTGGCGAAGGGTGGGTCTGACCTGAACTTCGGCACCTATGGTCTTAAGGCGATTGAACCTGAGCGGGTTACCGCACGTCAAATCGAAGCTGCACGTCGTGCCATGACGCGTCACATGAAGCGTCAAGGCCGTGTCTGGATCCGTATTTTTCCAGATGTGCCTGTTACCTCAAAGCCTGTCGAAGTTCGTATGGGTAAAGGTAAAGGTTCCGTGGACTTTTGGGCATGTAAGGTCAAACCAGGCCGCGTCATGTTCGAAATCGACGGCGTGAACGACGATATCGCACGCGAAGCCCTGCGTCTGGCAGCGATGAAGCTGCCGATCAAGACACGGGTCGTGGTACGCGAAGACTGGTAAAACCGTCGACCCCGCTTTGGCGGGGTCTGGCGCGCCGGAGGCAGGGTATTCCCTTAGGAATGCCCGTTGCGACACCGGTGAGATAAAGAGCCCCCGCTGAGTGATCAGCGGGGGCTTTTTCTATTGTCGCTTAACTAAAGGCCTATTCAGATGTTCACACCAAAGACGCCTAACGCTTCTTCCAGCGTGGTCTCTTCGTAGTGAAAATGGGACCGCACGACAGAGAGAAGCCTGTCAAAGATCTCGGTCGCAAGTTCGAAGTTTTCTGTGCTTGGCGTAGCTGAAAGGGTGTCCGCCGCCGCAGCCAAACGTTCGAGGATCTCGTGAACCACAAGATGTTCGGCTTGCAGCCTGTCGACAATCGCCTTGATCTGCGGTGTTCCGCGCGCGTGTAGCGGGGGAAAGATAGATTGCTCTTCAATGTCGTGGTGCATTTTGAGAACGCCACATTCCTGACCACAGATCGTTCCAACGGCCCGCAAGTTCTGGGCCATATCCGTATCAAGTACGATGTGCGCAAGCTCGGCAGGCGGAGCATCGCCCGCTTTCACGCGTTGCAGCACCTCTGCGATACGCGCGAGGTCACCAAGGTAGTGGCGGTGGATTGCTGCCAGATGAAGTCCGGCGCGGCGGGCACCGGGTTGAACGGTGCCCAAATCAGGCTTGCCAGGGCGGACGCCCGTTTCGACAGAAAGTTCTGCCAGAGGCGTGTGTCGCAGATCGCTGTCGCCGCTCAACTTCCCCACCCATAATTAAACGATACGGATACCCGATCTTCCTCAACCATGTTCATCGGCACCTCATGGCGCAGCCAGCTTTCCCAAAGCAGGACGTCACCCACCTCGGGTGCCACATAGATGAACTGCCGCAAATCCTCTGGCGCATCCTTCACCCGCCCCGGCGAGGCCATCATCATCGCCAGACGCGGGTCTTCGAATTTGATGGCGCTCGCCCCTTCGGGCATGGTCACATAGGTCGTGCCAGAGATCACGGAATGCGGGTGGATGTGTGCGGTGTGGATGCCGCCCTCGGGCAGGATGTTGATCCACAGGCTGTCGAGTTTCAGCTTACGCGCGCCAAGATCAAAGGCCAGATCCTTGGCGAAGGCTTTGACGTGTTTATCCAGCACCTTTTTCAGGTCTTTGAAAATTGGAAACCGGTAGGGCAGGTCGTCCAAAGACGCATAAGAAGTATAGCCGGCATAACCGTTTTCCTCGCACCAGTCTTGCCCCGCTTCATCGTCATTCGCGATGGCGATGCAGGAATCCTCCAGTTCATCGGGATTGATCGGTCGGCCGCGTTCAGACAACTGCGCGTGATAGAGGCGGGTGGCGAAGAGGGATTTGATGTTGCTCATGGTTTAGCTCCGTAATGCGGGAAGGCCGACGCCGGTGCTGTCAAACCCGCCATCTGCTGCGATGACCTGGCCCGTGACATAGCTGGCTTTGTCGGAACAAAGAAAGGTGATGACTTCGGCAATCTCGCGTTCCGATCCGTAGCGGTTCAGCGGGATCGCGTCGTGATAGGCGTCGATGATATCTTGCGTATGAACGGCCATCGCCAGCTTGGTGCGCACGGGGCCGGGGCAGACGCAATTGGCGCGGATGCCGTATTCGCCCAGCTCAGCGGCCTGTTGTTTGGTCAGCTGAATCACCGCGGCCTTGGACGTGCCATAAGCGACCCGCAGCGTTGAGGCGCGCAGGCCGGAAATAGAGGCGATGTTAACAAGCGCCCCTTTGGTTTCTTTCAGGGCCGGGATCGCGGCCTGTGAGACAAGGAAAACACCATCTAGGTTGGTGTCCATTACCCGCCGCCAGCGTGCGAAATCGGTTTCCTCAATCGGACCGAAATCCGCGACACCTGCGTTATTGACCACTGCGTCAATGCGGCCAAAGCTGGCGTGAACGGCATCGATCATCGCGTCCACATCGTCGGGCTGTGACACGTCATGCACAAACGGGCTGGCCCCATTGATGCCTTTGGACGCAAGCGAAAGTTCGTCCGCGTCACGGTCGATCATGGCGACACGCCAGCCGTCCTCGATCAGCAATTTGGTGGTGGCAAGGCCGATGCCGCGTGCGGCACCCGTGACAAGGGCGACTTTTTCAGACATAGGATGACTCCGCGCTGCGTGATGTTGGGGCATGTTTACCCCAGTGATCAAGCAGTGACGAGGCAGAGTTTGCACGAAACCGGTGCGGCACATGCCACTGCCACAAGACTCCTGTGGTAAAGGGGTTGCGCCCTATCCTGATCCCTCCTATACGGCGCACTTCGGAACAGACTCCACCAGAATCGGGGTGACGCATGTGCGGCCTGCTGGTGATGTTGAAAAGGAGATGGCACATGATTGCCAAAGAACTGCATGACAAGACGCCGGACCAGCTCCGCGACGAGCTTGTGAACCTGAAAAAAGAAGCTTTTAACCTGCGTTTCCAGCAAGCCACTGGCCAGCTGGAAAACCCTGCGCGTCTGCGCACGGTCAAGCGTGACGTGGCGCGTGTCCACACTGTGTTGAACCAAAAAGCTGCCGCAGCAGCAACCGAAGGAGCCTAACGAATGCCCAAGCGTATCCTGACAGGCACCGTAACATCGGATGCCAACGCCCAGACAGTTACCGTTTCCGTAGAGCGCCGCTTTACCCATCCGGTTCTGAAGAAGACCATCCGTAAGTCCAAAAAGTACCGGGCCCACGATGAGAACAACACATTCAAGGTCGGCGATTCTGTCCGCATCATTGAATGTCCACCACGTTCCAAAACCAAGCGTTGGGAAGTTTTGACTGCGTAAGCGGACAGGACCAACAACTTAATCGAAACCTCGGGGATAACGCACGCATCGCGCCCCAAAGGTCGGGAGAAACCAAATGATCCAGATGCAGACCAACCTGGATGTAGCTGACAACAGCGGCGCTCGCCGTGTTCAGTGCATCAAGGTCCTGGGTGGTTCCAAGCGTAAATACGCATCCGTCGGCGACATTATTGTCGTGTCGGTCAAGGAAGCCATCCCTCGCGGTCGTGTGAAAAAGGGCGACGTCCGTAAGGCCGTCGTTGTTCGCACCGCCAAAGAAGTACGTCGCGACGATGGCACAGCCATCCGTTTTGACCGCAATGCTGCAGTCATCCTGAACAACAACAACGAGCCCGTAGGTACACGTATCTTTGGACCGGTTGTTCGCGAACTGCGCGGCAAGAACTTCATGAAAATCATCTCGCTTGCGCCGGAGGTGCTGTAATGGCTGCTAAACTTCGCAAAGGTGACAAGGTCATCGTGTTGGCTGGCAAGGACAAAGGCAAGACGGGCGATATCACGTCTGTTGATCCAAAGTCCGGCAAGGCTGTTGTGGAAGGGATCAACATCTCTATCCGCGCCACGCGCCAGTCTCAGGAAAATCAGGGCGGTCGCATCCCCAAGGCGATGCCAATCGACCTGTCCAACCTCGCACTTGTTGATGCCAATGGCAAAGCAACACGCGTTGGTTTCAAAATCGAAGGCGACAAGAAAGTGCGCTTTGCCAAAACCACGGGAGATGTGATCGATGCTTGATAACGCAGAATACACACCCCGCCTTCTGTCCGTCTACCGCGATGAAATCCGCGCCAAGATGAAAGAAGAATTCGGCTATAAAAACGACATGATGATCCCGCGCCTTGATAAAGTCGTGTTGAACATCGGTTGTGGCGCAGCCGCCGTGCGTGACAGCAAGAAAGCCAAATCCGCGCAGGAAGACCTGACGCTGATCGCCGGCCAGAAAGCTATGACGACAATCGCCAAAAAGTCGATCGCGGGTTTCCGCGTACGTGAAGAAATGCCAATGGGCGCGAAAGTGACCCTGCGCGGCGCACGTATGTATGAATTCATGGATCGTCTGATCACGATTGCAATGCCTCGTATCCGCGACTTCCGCGGCATCAACGGCAAATCCTTTGACGGTCGTGGCAACTATGCCATGGGTCTCAAAGAGCACCTCGTGTTCCCGGAAATCGATTTTGATAAAATCGACGAAAACTGGGGTATGGACATCGTCATCGCCACAACGGCGAAAACCGACGCAGAAGCAAAAGCATTGTTGACAGCGTTCAACATGCCGTTCGCTCAGTAAGCGCGGGAAGGATCTAGATATGGCTAAGAAATCCATGATCGCACGCGAGAAAAAGCGTGAAGCACTGGTCAAGAAGTACGCCGCAAAGCGTGCCGAATTGAAAGCAATCGTAAGCGACCAAGAAAAGCCGATGGAAGAGCGTTTCCGCGCCTCCCTGAAGCTGGCGAAACTGCCGCGCAACTCTTCTGCTGTGCGTCTGCACAACCGTTGCCAGCTGACCGGCCGTCCGCACGCTTATTATCGTAAACTGAAAATCTCGCGTATCGCGCTGCGTGATCTCGGCTCTTCCGGCCAGATCCCCGGCATGGTCAAGTCGAGCTGGTAAGGAGCGCACATTATGAACGATCCTATCGCAGACATGCTGACACGCATCCGCAACAGCCAGATGCGCGGCAAATCCACAGTCATGACACCAGCTTCAAAGCTGCGCGTCTGGGTGTTGGACGTGCTCGCGGACGAAGGTTACATCCGCGGCTATGAGACGATGACAGGCGCCGACGGCCACCCTGCCATTGAGATCAGCTTGAAGTACTACGAGGGCGAACCTGTTATTCGCGAGTTGAAGCGGGTCTCCAAGCCCGGTCGCCGCGTCTATATGGGCTCGAATGACATTCCACAGGTCCGTCAGGGTCTGGGTGTGTCGATTGTCTCCACCTCCAAAGGTGTGATGTCGGACGCAAATGCACGCAGCCAGAATATCGGCGGCGAAGTGCTCTGCACCGTATTCTAAGGAGCGCAAGATGTCTCGTATTGGTAAAAAAGCGGTTGATTTGCCAAGTGGTGTTACCGCCACTGTGTCCGGTCAGTCCATCGAAGTAAAAGGCCCCAAGGGTGTCCGTACTTTCAAAGCAACAGATGATGTTGATCTGAAAGTCGAAGACAACGCGGTTTCCGTGATCCCACGTGGCAAGTCCAAGCGCGCACGCCAGCAGTGGGGCATGAGCCGCACAATGGTTGCGAACCTGGTCACAGGCGTTACCGAAGGTTTCAAGAAAGAGCTTGAAATCCAAGGTGTTGGTTATCGTGCCGCGATGACTGGCAACACGCTGAAACTGAACCTCGGCCTGTCGCATGACGTCGATTACACGCCACCTGAGGGTGTCACCGTAACCGCGCCAAAGCAGACCGAAATCGTTGTGGAAGGCATTGACGAACAGCTTGTTGGTCAAGTCGCTGCGAACATCCGCGCATGGCGCAAGCCCGAGCCCTATAAGGGCAAAGGCATCCGCTATAAGGGTGAATTCGTCTTCCGCAAAGAAGGCAAGAAGAAGTAAGGAACGCACAGATGGCAAACAGCAAAAGACAACTGTTCATCAAACGCCGCATGCGCGTTCGGAACAAACTTCGCCGCGCGAACCGGGGCCGTATGCGCCTGTCCGTGCACCGTTCAAACAAGAACATCATGGTTCAGTTGATCGACGACGTGAATGGCGTAACAGTCGCCTCCGCATCGACGCTCGAAAAAGACCTTGGTTTTGTTGGCAAGAACAACCTCGAAGCGGCCACCAAAGTGGGCACGGTTATTGCCGAGCGCGCCAAGAAAGCCGGTGTTGAGGAAGCATATTTTGACCGTGGCGGTTTTCTGTTCCACGGCAAGGTAAAAGCACTTGCAGAAGCGGCCCGCGAAGGCGGTCTCAAGATTTAATGGTGGCGGCGGGGGAAACCCCGCCCCGCATTTCATCCGTAGGGCGGGGTTGATCCCGCCAACCTGACAAAGCGAAGAGGGCCACGCCGGCCCTCTCGATGATCCGGGGGTCAAGGCCCACCAGGATTGAACCAATAGGGCACACGCCCGCAAGCAAGGAGGCCACAATGGCCAGAGACGACAACCGTGGAGGCAACCGCCGCAATAACCGCGACGAGACCCCAGAATTCCAGGATCGCCTTGTCGCGATCAACCGTGTGTCCAAAACTGTTAAAGGCGGTAAGCGCTTTGGTTTTGCAGCACTCGTCGTAGTTGGTGACCAGAAAGGTCGCGTGGGTTTCGGCAAAGGTAAAGCCAAAGAGGTGCCTGAGGCGATCCGCAAGGCCACCGAGCAGGCCAAGCGCCAGATGATCCGCGTTCAGCTGCGCGAAGGCCGCACGCTGCACCACGATATGGAAGGCCGTCACGGCGCCGGTAAAGTGGTTATGCGCACAGCACCAGAAGGTACCGGTATCATCGCCGGTGGTCCAATGCGTGCCGTATTCGAAATGCTGGGTGTGAAGGACGTTGTGTCCAAATCCATCGGTTCGCAAAACCCGTACAACATGATCCGCGCCACCATGGACGGTCTGCGCAAGGAATCTTCCCCGCGCTCCGTTGCACAGCGTCGTGGCAAAAAGGTTGCTGACATCCTGCCAAAGACCACCGATGCGCCCCGCGTAGACGGTGAGCAAGCCCCCGTTGTAGAAGGAGCCTAAGTCATGGCGAAAACGATTGTCATCAAGCAGATCGGTTCCCCGATCCGTCGCCCCGCAAAGCAAAAGGCCACACTCGTTGGTCTGGGCCTGAACAAGATGCACCGTACGCGCGAGCTGGAAGACACACCTTCCGTGCGCGGCATGATCAACAAGATCAGCCACATGGTCGAGATTGTCGAAGAAAAAGGCTAACGTATCGGCGGGGATAACCCCGCCCTACAGACAGCCTTAAGGCGGGGTTGATCCCGCCTTGGATAGAGCGCCTCGCAGGAAACTGCGGGGCGTTTTCGTTTGCCTACAGTTGGTGGACAATATCCATATTCGACAGAGGGTTAGGAAAGGTTAATACTTCGTTAAGATGATCAACGAAGGAATTTTAAATGCGTTTTCTTATTCTAACTACGGCTGTATTTGCCGCGTCCTCGACCCCAAATTTGCTGAGTGCCGATCAGGCTATACATAGAATTGTCCAATTAAACCCAATTGAACGACCATCTCACAGTGGGGGGTGCAGAAAGTCGTCTCCAGCCGGCCAATGTTGTCATGCGGGGTCAAAGCCTCTCCATTGCCACTAATTATGGGATTTGAGTTGGTATAGTTTCAGACTTGATGCGCTGGGGGCTTGCGTTTATACGCCCCCGGTGGCCCCGATTCCGGCCACCATATTTGAAACGCCGCGTCTGCCCACTTCCCGTCGCTGGGGGGCATTTCCGGCAAAAGGAGAAGCGACAATGTTTAAGTTGAATGAACTTTCTGACAACCCGGGTGCAACCAAGAAGCGCAAGCGCGTTGGCCGTGGTCCGGGTTCCGGCACCGGTAAAATGGGTGGCCGTGGTATCAAAGGTCAAAAATCCCGTTCGGGTGTGGCAATCAATGGCTACGAAGGTGGCCAGATGCCCCTGTTCCAGCGCTTGCCAAAGCGCGGCTTTAACAAGCCGAACCGCAAATCCTACGCTGTTGTGAACCTTGGTCTGATCCAGAAGTTCGTAGACGCCAAAAAGCTTGACGTGAAAAAGCCAATTGATGCGGCCGCGCTGATCGCATCCGGTCTGGTGCGTCGCGAGCTGGACGGCATTCGTTTGCTGGCCAAAGGCGAAACCACTGCCAAGCTGGACCTGCACGTCGCAGGCGCGTCCAAATCCGCCATCGAAGCGGTGGAAAAAGCAGGCGGCAAAGTAACCCTGACTGCAAAAGCTGAAGCAGCGGCAGAGTAAGACGGCCTTAAGGCTTGTGAGCGGGCCGTGTCCCGCTTACATACTCACCTAAGTTTTCCCAAACGCCGCCCGCTGGAAAACAGCCGGGCGGCGTTTGCATAACCACGAAAAGAGATCGCAAAATGGTATCAGCCGTCGAGAACATGGCCGCCAACACCAGCTGGGCTGCGTTGGGCAAGGCCACGGACCTTCGAAACCGCATCCTGTTCACGTTGGGCTTGTTGATTGTCTATCGCTTGGGCACGTTCATTCCCGTTCCGGGCATCGACGGTGGCGCATTGCGTGACTTTATGGATCAGGCCGGTCAGGGCATCGGCGGGATGGTCAGCATGTTTACCGGCGGCGCGCTGGGGCGGATGGGTATCTTTGCGCTTGGTATCATGCCGTATATTTCGGCTTCGATCATCGTGCAGCTGCTGGGATCGATGTACGGCCCTTGGGAGCAGCTGAAGAAAGAAGGCGAGCAGGGGCGCAAGAAGCTGAACCAGTACACGCGCTATGGTACGGTAACGCTGGCGATTTTGCAGTCTTACGGTTTGGCCGTATCATTGGAAGCCGGCGATATTGCCGCTGATCCGGGTCTGTATTTCCGCATTGCCTGTATGATTACATTGGTGGGCGGCACCATGTTCCTGATGTGGCTGGGTGAACAGATCACCGCACGCGGCATCGGCAACGGTATTTCGTTGATCATTTTCGTCGGTATCATCGCCGAGGTGCCTGCCGCGATAGCGCAGTTCTTTGCCTCAGGCCGTTCCGGCGCGATCAGCCCCGCGGTGATTGTGGGCGTGTTGGTCATGGTGGTTTTGACGATCATGTTTGTGGTGTTTATGGAACGCGCCCTGCGCAAGATCCACATTCAGTACCCGCGCCGTCAGGTTGGCATGAAAATGTATGACGGCGGATCGTCGCACCTGCCGGTCAAGGTTAACCCCGCAGGCGTTATTCCCGCGATCTTTGCCTCCTCCCTGTTGTTGTTGCCGATCACGATCAGCACCTTTTCGGGGAATTCGACGGGGCCGATCATGTCGGTTCTGTTGGCGAACTTCGGCCCCGGTCAGCCGCTATATCTTTTGTTCTTCATCGCGATGATCGTCTTTTTCACCTATTTCTATACGTTCAACGTCAGCTTTAAGCCGGACGAAGTCGCCGATAACCTTAAGAACCAGAACGGTTTTGTGCCGGGCATCCGTCCGGGTAAGAAGACGGCAGAGTATCTGGAATATGTGGTCAACCGCCTGCTGGTGCTTGGTTCGGGCTATCTGGCGCTGGTCTGTGTTTTCCCTGAAATCCTGCGCGGTCAATTTGCGATCCCGTTCTACTTTGGCGGTACGTCTGTGTTGATCGTCGTGTCGGTAACTATGGATACAATTCAACAGGTTCAGAGCCATCTATTGGCCCATCAGTATGAAGGTCTGCTTGAAAAATCCAACCTGCGCGGTAAAGGTAAAGGTCAACGCAAAAAACGGAGCCCGATACGTCGATGAATATTATCCTTCTTGGACCCCCAGGCGCGGGCAAAGGTACACAAGCGGGCCATCTGGTCGAAACGCGCGATATGGTCCAGCTGAGTACCGGTGACATGTTGCGTGAGGCCAAGACCTCGGGGACCGAGATGGGCAACATGGTTGCTGATGTAATGGCGCGCGGTGATCTGGTAACTGACGAGATCGTTATTGGGCTGATCCGTGAAAAGCTGTCTGGCGAGAACAAGGGTGGCTTTATCTTTGACGGTTTCCCGCGCACGCTGGAACAGGCGGATGCGTTGGATCAGCTGATGTCCGAAACCGGGCAAAGCATCGATCATGTGATCGAGCTGCGGGTGAATGACGAGGTTCTGGTGGATCGCATCGTTGGCCGCGCCGAGGATGCCCGCAAGGCCGGACAACTGGTACGCGCAGACGACAATGAAGAAAGCTTGAAAATCCGGCTGATGGCCTATTACAAGCAGACCTCGCCGTTGATCGGCTATTATTATGCCAAGGGCATGCTGAAACAAGTTGACGGTCTGGCTGAAATCAATGCGGTACAGACGTCTATCGCGGCCGTTCTTGACGCGTGAAAAGGGTGCCGGACTTTTGAACAGGTCCGGCCCGTTTCGTCCAAAGACACCAGCCCCGTCGCGGGTGTCTCGACCTCGGGTTGACGCCCCATCGAAAACCACTTAATCAGCGCTATCTCGCAAGAGAATCAATTTGCGGTTTGGGTCGCACCCACCCGCATGATCACCTGATCAGCTTTAGCCCGACGGCCGTAATCGCCTCGGGCTTATGTTGTGAAAAAAGGGTCTGGTACCACGGACCCGCAACGAAAAGGAATTGCACACGTGGCACGTATTGCCGGCGTAAACCTCCCGACTGCAAAGCGGGTTCCAATCGCCCTCACATATATCACCGGTATCGGTAACTCTTCCGCAGAAGCTATCTGCGAATCTGTTGGCATCGAGCGTTCGCGCCGTATCAACGAGTTGTCCGACGCTGAAATCCTGAAAATCCGCGAGCACATCGACGAAAACTACACCGTCGAAGGTGACCTGCGTCGCGATACGCAGATGAACATCAAGCGTCTGATGGATCTGGGTTGCTACCGTGGCCTGCGTCACCGTCGTAACCTGCCTGTCCGTGGACAGCGCACACACACCAACGCTCGCACGCGCAAAGGCCCTGCAAAGGCCATTGCCGGTAAGAAGAAATAAGGGAGACTGATTAGATGGCACGCGATGCACGCAAGACCAAGCGTAAGGTCTCCAAGAACATTGCCGCAGGGGTTGCACACGTAAACTCCAGCTTCAACAACACAAAAATCCTGATTTCCGACGTTCAGGGCAATGCAATCGCATGGTCCTCTGCCGGTACAATGGGTTTTAAAGGCTCTCGTAAGTCTACACCTTATGCCGCCCAAATGGCTGCAGAAGATGTAGGCCGCAAAGCACAAGAGCACGGCGTTAAGACGCTGGAAGTTGAAGTGCAGGGCCCCGGTTCCGGCCGTGAATCAGCGCTTCGTGCGTTGGCCGCAGCAGGTTTCAACATCACGTCAATTCGCGACGTGACACCGATGGCCCACAACGGCTGTCGCCCGCCGAAACGCCGCCGCGTTTAAGCGACACAAATCTACGGGGTCTGCGTGGCAACATGCAGGCCCCATACCGCTTTTTTGAAACCTCGAGCGTAACTGCCGATCGGACATGCGGCAGATACAAGGATGGAGGGACATATGATCCACAAAAATTGGGCTGAATTGATCAAACCCGCACAGCTGGACGTCAAGCCGGGCAATGACCCTGCGCGTCAGGCCACTGTGATGGCAGAACCGCTTGAGCGCGGCTTTGGTTTGACCATGGGCAACGCGCTGCGCCGCGTTTTGATGTCATCGTTGCAGGGTGCTGCGATCACATCCGTACAAATTGACAATGTTTTGCACGAGTTTTCATCGGTTGCCGGTGTACGTGAAGACGTGACCGACATTATTTTGAACCTCAAAGGTGTTTCGATCCGTATGGAAGTCGAAGGGCCAAAGCGTCTTTCGATTTCTGCGAAGGGTCCGGGCGTTGTGACTGCAGGCGATATTTCCGAGTCTGCGGGCATTGAGATTTTGAACCGTGACCACGTGATTTGCCACCTTGATGATGGTGCAGACGTGTACATGGAGCTGACCGTGAACACCGGTAAGGGCTATGTTTCTGCCGAGAAAAACAAGCCGGAAGATGCACCGATTGGTTTGATCCCGATTGATGCGATCTATTCACCGGTCAAAAAGGTTTCTTATGACGTGCAGCCGACCCGCGAAGGTCAGGTGCTGGATTATGACAAGCTGACGATGAAGGTTGAAACCGACGGTTCCATCACGCCGGATGACGCGGTGGCATTTGCCGCACGCATCCTGCAGGACCAGCTGGGCATCTTCGTGAACTTTGACGAGCCTGAATCAGCGTCCCGCGCGGATGAAGATGACGGTCTGGAATTCAACCCGCTTCTGCTGAAGAAAGTGGATGAGTTGGAATTGTCTGTACGTTCGGCAAACTGCCTGAAGAACGACAACATCGTTTACATCGGCGATCTGATCCAGAAGACCGAAGCCGAAATGCTGCGCACGCCGAACTTCGGCCGCAAGTCCTTGAACGAGATCAAGGAAGTGCTGTCGGGCATGGGTCTGCACCTTGGCATGGACGTTGAGGACTGGCCACCGGACAACATCGAAGATCTGGCGAAGAAGTTCGAAGACAACTTTTAAGAATTGTGCGGCGGGGTGAACCCCGCCCTACGACCCCGGCCGAAAGGCCCAAGGAGAATCGGTGACACGCATCGCCGGTCAGACAAAGTAAAACAGCCCGTAGAGGGCACATTTAGGAGACTACAACATGCGCCACGCACGTGGATACCGCCGCCTTAACCGCACACATGAGCACCGCAAGGCGCTTTGGTCGAACATGGCAGGCTCGCTCATCGAACATGAGCAAATCAAAACAACTTTGCCTAAAGCAAAAGAACTGAAGCCAATCATCGAAAAGATGATCACATTGGCAAAACGCGGTGACCTGCACGCGCGTCGTCAGGCCGCAAGCAAGCTGAAGCAAGACCAGTATGTTGCGAAACTGTTTGATATTCTTGGGCCACGCTACAAGGACCGTCAGGGTGGTTATGTGCGCGTTCTGAAGGCCGGCTTTCGGTATGGTGACATGGCCCCGATGGCGATCATCGAATTTGTGGACCGTGATCGCGACGCAAAAGGCGCTGGCGACAAGGCCCGCAATGCAGCGGAAGAAGCTGCAGAATAAGAATTTTCGCATTTTGCGAATGGGAAGCCCTGCCATTTGGCGGGGCTTTTTGTTTGTCGCGTCGGATTTGAGTTTATGGCCAAGATGAAGCGGGGGTGTTGCGCTGTCTAAACGGGCCGCGCATATGTTTGGTATGGCAGATTTATTTAATAGCGGCGCTGCGGTGCCGGATAGCGCCCCGCGCCCGTTGGCGGACCGGTTGCGCCCCAAGTCGATTGACGAGGTGATCGGACAGCAAAAGGTGCTGGGGCCGGATGCACCATTGACGGTGATGTTGGCGGCAGGGAGTTTGACGTCGCTGATATTCTGGGGCCCGCCCGGTGTTGGCAAGACCACGATTGCGCGGTTGCTGGCGGATGAAACCGATCTGCATTTTGTACAGATCAGCGCAATTTTCTCTGGCGTGCCGGAATTGCGCAAAGTGTTCGAAGCGGCAAAAATCAGGCGGCAGAACGGGCAGGGCACGCTGCTGTTCGTGGACGAAATACATCGTTTCAACAAGGCGCAACAGGATGGGTTCCTGCCACATATGGAGGACGGTACGATCCTGTTGGTGGGGGCCACGACCGAGAACCCCAGTTTTGAGTTGAACGCCGCTGTGATGAGCCGCGCGCAGGTTCTGGTTTTGGAACGCCTGTCATTGGCGGAGCTGGAATTGATGGCGCAGCGGGCGGAGCAGGAATTGGGCAGGGCGCTGCCATTGGATGGGCCGGCGCGCGAGGCGCTGTTGGAAATGGCCGATGGTGACGGACGCGCCTTGTTGAACCTGATCGAGCAGGTGGCCGCATGGAAGAGCGACCAGAAACTGGATACCACGGCACTTGGCCAGCGGTTGATGCGGCGGGCGGCGCAATACGACAAGGGCGGCGATTCGCATTACAATCTAATTTCGGCGCTACATAAATCTGTGCGCGGCTCGGACCCTGATGCGGCGCTGTACTGGTTCGCACGGATGCTGGAGGGCGGCGAAGACCCGCGTTTTCTGGCACGGCGGATCACCCGCATGGCGGTAGAAGATATCGGATTGGCGGACCCGCAGGCGCAAGCGGTCTGTTTGCAGTCCTGGGAAACCTATGAGCGTTTGGGATCGCCCGAGGGGGAATTGGCACTGGCGCAGGCGGTGACCTATCTGGCGCTCGCGCCCAAGTCGAACGCGACATATGTGGCCTATAAAGGCGCGCGCAAGGCGGCCAAACAAACCGGTTCGGAATTGCCGCCCAAGCATATCCTGAATGCGCCCACCAAGATGATGAAAGAACAGGGGTATGGCGCGGGCTATGCCTATGACCATGACGCCGAAGACGGGTTTTCGGGGCAGGATTATTTCCCCGAGACGATGAAACGACCAGTGCTTTATGCACCGGTCGAGCGCGGCTTTGAACGCGAGTTGAAAAAGCGTTTGGAGTATTTCACCAAGCTGCGGGCCAAGCGGGACGACCAGGCGTAAAACGCCACCCAGCTTGACAAATGCGCCACAAAGGCGGACAGACCGCCCATGTTTTCAACGATGCTTCTTGTTGCGTTTGGCGGTGCTCTTGGTGCCGCGCTCCGGTTTTTGTCGGGGGTGGCTGTGCTGCGCCTGACCGGACCTGCGGAGTTTCCGGTGGCGATCATCACGGTCAATGTGATCGGGTCGTTTCTGATGGGGGTCTTTGTAGTTGTCGCCGCGCATCGTGGTCTGACGCATCTTAGCCCGTTCGTCATGACGGGGATATTGGGTGGCTTTACGACTTTCTCGGCGTTTTCGCTTGAGACGGTCACGTTGATGGAGCGGGGCGCATTTGGCGCGGCCGCGATTTATGTAGCGCTGTCGGTGGGACTGTCCATCGCGGCGTTGATGGCGGGGCTGTGGCTCGCGCGAGGGGTATTGATATGAGCCGGGTTCAAATGCTTGTGGTTCAAGAAGGTGATGGCGATCAACGGTTGGACCGCTGGTTCAAACGGGAGTTTCCGTTGATTTCGCAAGGGCGCATCGAAAAGATGTGCCGCAAAGGTGACATCCGTGTAAATGGCGGGCGGGTCAAGGGATCGACCCGTATCGAAGTGGGGCAGGAAATTCGCATTCCGCCGCTGCCCGATGAAAAGGCCCCGCCGCCACCAAAACGCACGCGGGTAACGGATGCGGATGCCAAGATGATCCGCTCTTGTGTGATCTACCGCGATGATCACGTAATCGCGCTGAACAAGCCGCCGGGCTTGGCCGTGCAGGGTGGGTCGGGGCAGGCCGACCGGCATGTGGATGCCCTGTCCGAAGCGTTGATGTTTGACATGGAAGAAAAGCCGCGGCTGGTGCACCGGTTGGACCGCGATACATCCGGTGTCTTGCTGTTGGCACGTACGCGTATGGCGGCCAAAGCGCTGACCGCGGCAATGCGGCACCGCGAAACCCGCAAGATTTATTGGGCCATCGTCGCTGGCGTGCCGACACCCTATTTGGGCGAAATCAAATACGGTCTGGTCAAGGCAGGCGGCCACGGCAAAAGCGGCGAAGGTGAAAAGATGATCGCCGTCCATCCGCGTGACATCGACGATACACCGGGCGCGAAGCGGGCGCATACGCTTTATGCAACGCTGTACCGCGTCGGATCGCGGGCGTCTTGGGTGGCGCTTGAGCCGGTGACGGGGCGGACCCATCAGCTGCGCGCACACATGGCCGAGATCGGGCATCCCATCGTTGGCGATGGCAAATATGGCGGTTCCGGTCAGGAAAACATGGGCGACGGCTGGGGCGCGCAACTGGGCGGGATGATCAGCAAAAAGCTGCATCTGCATGCACGGTCGATGACGTTTATGCATCCGCACACACGCAAGGTGTTGACCGTCACGGCAGAGCTGCCGGATCACATCGCGCATTCCTTTGACACCTTCGGCTGGACCGAAGATCTGGCGTCGGATGATCCTTTCGAGAGCTTGCAATGAGCACGCCGCTGCGGTTGGTCATTTTTGATGTCGACGGCACGTTGGTCGATAGTCAAAGCGACATCGTTGCGGCGATGACGCTGGCCTATGCGGCGGTGGATGAACCGGTGCCGCCGCGTGCCGAGATACTGGGCGTTGTCGGTCTGTCGCTTGATGTGATCTTTCCACTGTTGATGCCGCAGATGTCCGCACAGGGCCACGCCAAAATGTGCGAGGCTTACAAAAACGCCTATATGGAAATGCGCGCGCAAGCAGGGGTAAAGCAGTCATCGCCGCTTTATCCCGGTGCCTTGGACGTCTTGCACGGTTTGCAGTCAGAACCGGACATCTTGTTGGGTGTCGCCACGGGCAAGTCCAAGCGCGGGCTTGATAAACTGATCGAAGGCCACGGGCTTGAGGGGCTGTTTGTGACCCAGCAGGTTGCTGATTTTCATCCCTCCAAACCGCATCCGTCGATGATTTTGCAAGCGATGTCAGATGCCGGCGTCGAGGCGCGCGATACTGTGATGATTGGGGATACCAGCTTTGACATGGATATGGCGGCAGCGGCGGGCGTGCGCGGTATTGGTGTGGGTTGGGGGTATCACGGGCGTGAACGGCTGAGCGCCGCGTCCGTCTTGATTGATGACTTCGCAGGGTTGCGCCCTGTGCTGAACGAGATGTGGAAGGTATCTGCATGAGTGACTGGAAAGCCAAACGGTTCTGGAAAGAAGCGACTGTCGAACAAGCCGAAGAGGGGTTTGAGGTCAGGCTTGATGGCCGTCCCGTCAAGACCCCCGCGAAACGCAGCCTGATTCTGCCGACACAGGCGATGGCGGCGGTGGTTGCCGCGGAATGGGACGCGCAGGAGGGGGAGATCAAGCCGCATTTGATGCCCGCGACCAAGACGGCCAATGCCGCCCTTGATAAGGTTGTGGGGCAACACGCCGAAGTTGCCGACATGCTGGCGGATTACGGCGATAGTGATCTGCTGTGTTATCGTGCGGACCGGCCGGCAGAGCTGGTTGCGCGGCAGGCCGCACTTTGGGATCCGATGCTGGAATGGGCGCAGCAGGCCTTTGGCGTGACGCTTGCGTTGCGCACAGGGGTGATGCACCAACCGCAAGACGCCGCCGTCCTAGCCGTGCTCAGGCAGCAAACACATGCGCTGTCCGCTTTTGAACTCGCTGCGTTCCATGATCTGGTCAGTCTTTCGGGGTCGTTGATCCTTGGATTTGCGGCAGCTCGGCAGGCGCGGGATGTGGAAGCGCTGTGGGATTTGTCGCGTCTGGATGAGATCTGGCAGGCGGAACAATGGGGCGTGGACGATGAAGCCGAAGAAATGGCCGCGATCAAAAAAGCAAGTTTCCTGCACGCAAACACCATGTTCACGCTTTGTCGCGCCGCGTGACAGGCGCAGTGCCTCCTGATCATACTTTACCTTGGGTAGAGGGCGGTTATTGCCTGATTTTCTGGCAGACTCCCTTGACGTTCAAACTGGAATCCGAGCACAGTACTGGCCACTGACCGGAGAGATCCGTGATGTATCGCCTCCGGTGCTTACACACACCGGTTCAACCGCCCATCAACGTGGCGGATTATCAGGAAGAGGTAACAATGAATAAATCTGTACTTTTCGGCGCAATGACAGTCGCCGCTCTGGCAGCTGGCGCTGCTGCTGCAGGGACACTTGACGACGTAAAAGCACGCGGCAAGCTGAACTGTGGTGTAACAACCGGTCTGGCCGGTTTCGCGGCACCAGATGCCAATGGCGAATGGAAAGGCTTTGACGTTGCGGTATGCCGCGCGGTTGCCGCCGCCGTTCTGGGTGACGCAACAGCTGTAGAATTCGTTCCGACAACCGGTAAAACACGCTTTACCGCGCTGGCGTCCGGCGAAATCGACATGCTGGCCCGTAACACCACGTGGACCCTGTCCCGCGATGTCGACCTCAAGTTCGATTTCGTTGGCGTAAACTACTATGACGGCCAAGGCTTCATGGTTCCAAAAGAACTGGGCGTTTCATCGGCCAAGGATCTGGACGGCGCGACCGTTTGTATCCAGACCGGTACAACAACCGAGCTGAACCTCGCGGATTTCTTCCGTGCCAACAACATCAGCTATGAGCCGGTGCCAATCGAAACAAACGCCGAAGGCACACAGCAGTACCTTGCTGGCGCATGTGACACATACACGACAGACGCATCCGGTCTGGCGTCAACACGTGCCACATTCGAGAACCCGGGCGAGCACACGTTGCTGCCGGAAATCATCTCGAAAGAGCCACTCGGCCCGCTGGTTCGCCACGGCGACAACGAATGGGGCGACATTGTCCGCTGGACATTGAACGCACTGATCACAGCTGAAGAGCTGGGCGTTTCCTCTGCCAACGTGTCCGAAATGACATCAAGCACAACCAACCCTGAAATCGCGCGCCTGTTGGGCAGCGAAGGGACATTGGGCGAAATGCTGGGTCTGGACGCAGATTGGGCCAAGCGCGCAATCGAAACACAGGGCAACTATGGTGAAATCTTTGCCAAGAACATCGGCGAAGACACACCAATCGGTCTGGCCCGTGGCCTGAACGCACAGTGGACAGACGGCGGCCTGCTTTACAGCCCTCCTTTCCGTTAAATACAACTGCCAGAGGGCGTGGAACATTCCACGCCCTCTGCGCATTTTGCTTGGACGACCAACAAACACACTTGGCACGGGCGCGTTTAACGCGCTGATAAAAATCAACGGCCAAGGTTTACGGGGAAATTTCTGATGTCGACAACCACTGACCCTCAAGGGGGTACATTCCGGCTATCTATGCTGCTGAATGATTCGCGGTATCGGTCGCTAACGTTGCAGGCCATCGCGGCCATCGTGCTGGCGTTGGCCATCTTCCAACTTTATTCAAATCTGGCGGAAAACCTGCGCATTGCGGGGCTTAACATTTCCTATGCGTTCTTGGGAACGCCTGCCGGATATGACCTTAACCAGACGCTGATCGATTATAACAGCCAGTCCAGCAACTTGCGGGCGGCGATGGTCGGTATCCTGAACACGCTTTTGGTGGCGGTTCTGGGGTGTATCACAGCGACGGTATTCGGTGTGATCGCCGGTGTTCTGCGTTTGTCGAACAACTGGCTGGTCAGCAAACTGATGGCCTTTTACGTTGAGATCTTTCGCAACATCCCCGTGTTGATCTGGATCATCATCATTTTCACAATCATGACCGCCGTGATGCCCGGCCCGAAACTGTACTTGGGTGCAGAGCCGGAGCGCGAATTGCTGGCTGGTCTCTTTGCCTTTACCAACCGCGGCATCTACGTGCCGGCGCCTTTCTTTACCAGCGGCTTCGGTGGGGAAGAGGGCAGCGGGTTGAACTGGTTGCTGGTCATCGGGGTGCTTGTCGCCTCCTTTTTCGCGACGCGTTTCGTGACGGCGAATGCCAATGCGAAACAGGCCGAAACCGGTGTGCGCCCCAATACGCTATATACCAATATTGCCATCTGGATTGTGCCGGTGGCGGTTCTTTTGTTCATCCTTGGCCTGTCGTGGGATATGCCTGATCCGCTTGCCAACCGGTTCAACCTGCGTGGCGGGTTGCAAATCGGTGCGCCGCTGATCGCGCTGTGGTTTGCCTTGTCGATCTATACCGGTGCTTTTATCGCGGAAAACGTCCGTGCCGGCATTCAGGCAGTGTCAAAGGGCCAGACCGAAGCGGCATCAGCATTGGGCCTACGCCCCGGTCGCACGATGAGCCTTGTCGTTCTGCCCCAAGCCCTGCGGGTGATCATCCCGCCGCTGATCTCGCAATACCTCAACATCACCAAAAACTCGTCTTTGGCGATTGTTGTGGGTTACGCTGACATCACAGCAACGCTGGGTGGCATTACATTGAACCAAACCGGACGTGCGATTGAATGCGTTCTGTTGTTGATGGCCTTCTATCTCATCATCTCGCTGCTGATTTCGACCGGCATGAACATCTATAACAACGCCATGAAACTGAAGGAGCGCTGAGATGTCAGACACACATTCACACTCCGTTGCCTTTGTCCGTACCGAGACCATTCCGCAATCGGCCCCCCCGTTGACAGAGGCGGGTCCGTTGAAATGGGGTCGTGACAATCTGTTTGCCACGCCTGCAAACGGTGCCCTGACGCTGATTGCGCTTTTCGCCATCTATCTGATCCTGTCGGCCACTGTGCCGTGGATTGTGAACGGCGTCTGGAATGCCGGCAGCCTGTCGGAATGCCGTGAAATCCTTGCCGGTACAAAAGGTGCATGTTTCGCTGTGCTTGCCGATCGCTGGGACCAGCTGATTTTTGGATACAGCTATCCGGCGGATGAATACTGGCGGCCTACGTTGGCGTTTGTTTTGATGCTGGTAGCGATAGCGCCCGTACTGTTCTTTGATTTGCCGCGCAAGCTGTTGATCGTCACCGCCTTGTTTCCGTTCGTTGCCTTCTGGTTGATCTGGGGCGGCACCATCTGGGCACCTATCTTTGCCATGATCGGTTTCGTTGTCGGCTATTTCGTCTACGCACGTTTTGTCACGCGCAGCTTTGCAATCGGATTTTTCGGTGGCATCGCGGCGGCGATGGTCACGTGGTGGATCGCGGGCTTTATCGTGCCCGCCCTGACACCGGAAGAGACATTCCTGTCGGCCGTGCCTTCACGTGATTTGGGCGGCTACATGCTGAACATGATGCTGGGGGTGACCTGCGTATCGCTTTCCCTGCCTTTGGGCATCGTACTCGCATTGGGGCGGCAGTCCTCGATGCCGCTGATCAAATACCTTTGTGTGATCTTCATCGAGTTCATTCGCGGTGTGCCACTGATCACCCTGCTGTTTGTGGCAAGCGTGATGTTGTCCTACTTCTTCCCGCCGGAACGCACGGTCGATTTGTTCATCCGCGTTGTGATTATGATCACGATGTTCTCGTCGGCCTATATTGCCGAGGTGATCCGCGGCGGTCTTGCGGCCCTGCCAAAGGGTCAATACGAGGCGGCGGATTCACTGGGGCTGGATTATGCACAGGCGATGCGCCTGATCATCCTGCCGCAAGCGCTCAAGATTTCCATCCCGGGGATCGTGAACATCGCGGTGGGCCTGTTCAAAGATACCACGCTGGTTTCGGTTATTTCGATGTTCGACATCATCGGCATGATCCGTGGACCGATCCTTGCCTCGACCGACTGGGCGGGCCTGTACTGGGAATTGTTCCTGTTTGCTTGTGCTGTTTTCTTTGTCGTTTGCTACGGCATCTCACAATATTCGCAGTGGCTGGAACGCCGCCTTGCGACAGATCACCGTTAAGCTGCGCCTAGAGCGCAAAGCGACAACGCATTAAAAGGAGGCTGAAAATGGCCGAAGCTGCAAAGATGAAAGTGTCGGACGAAGTCGCGATTTCGATCCAGAACATGAACAAATGGTACGGTTCCTTCCACGTGCTGCGTGATATTGACCTGACAGTGTATCAGGGCGAGCGCATCGTGATTTGCGGGCCGTCGGGGTCGGGGAAATCGACGCTGATCCGCTGTATCAACGCGCTGGAAGAACACCAGAAAGGGTCCATTACCGTGGATGGCACGCTGTTGTCCTCGGACCTTAAAAACATCGACAAGATCCGGTCCGAGGTTGGCATGTGTTTCCAGCACTTCAACCTGTTCCCACATCTGACAATCCTTGAGAACCTGACATTGGCCCCGATCTGGGTGCGTAAAACGCCCAAGAAAGAAGCCGAAGAAGTGGCGATGCATTACCTTGAAAAGGTGAAGATCCCCGATCAGGCGAACAAGTTCCCCGGCCAGTTGTCAGGTGGTCAGCAGCAGCGTGTGGCGATTGCGCGGTCTTTGTGCATGAAGCCGCGGATCATGTTATTCGACGAACCAACATCGGCGCTGGACCCCGAGATGATCAAAGAGGTTCTGGACACGATGATCGAGCTTGCCGAAGAAGGCATGACGATGCTTTGCGTGACGCACGAAATGGGTTTTGCCCGTCAGGTCGCGAACCGCGTTATCTTTATGGATGAAGGTCAGATCGTGGAGCAGAACGAACCCGAAGAGTTCTTTAACAACCCGCAGTCCCCACGGACGCAGTTGTTCCTGAGCCAGATTCTGGGCCACTGAACCTGTGGCGGGGTGAACCCCGCCCTACGGCATTAAAGATCGCGCGGCACTGTAAAGTGTCGCGCGTTTGCGTTTCCCCAGTCCGCCTGTGACCAGTCCGCGATGTCGAAGTCTGCCACCAGTGTTGCGCCGCTGGGATAGGCCGTGAATTTGGGATGCGCGGGCAGTGATTCCAGTATTGCTTCGGCCGTCATGCCGATGCCGGGGTTATGGCCGATCATCAAAACACAATCACCCTTTGCCTCCTGCAAGGCGTTTAGGATCACCTCTGCGGGTGCGAGGTAGAGCGTGCGCAGAAACTGTGTGTCGATTTCGGGGGGCAGGTTCAACCGCTTGAGCGTTTCGGTGGTGCGTGCCGATGTACTGCTCAGCACTTGGTCCGGGACAATTTCATGGCTCGACAACCATCCGCCCAATGCTGCCGCTGCCTTGCGCCCGCGCGGATTCAGCGGGCGGTCATGGTCATTGGCGGGGCCACCGGACCAATCGGATTTGGCATGGCGCATCAGGATCAGACGTTTCATTCTCAGGCTCCTTTGAACTGGCGCATGTGATAGGCGGATTGTGCCGGCAAACGGCCAAACTTCTGTGACACAGGGCACGCCCTGCGCACATTGCATCCGGTCGCAAGGTTTTCTGCGCCCTCGGGTGTGCCCAAAAACGACTTACACAGCGGCACGTCATACCCTGCGGGGGTCAAGGCGCCTGACTGGCATGCGGTCTTGCACGGTTGCGAGATGCAGCGCGCACAGGGCGGCGGCGGTGCCGGCGGCAACTCAATGTGATCATAAAGCGCCAAAGCGCCGCGAAAGGACACGAACAGCCCCGCTTGATCGTGTACCAGAAATTGCACCGGTGACGCGTGAATACGCCCCGTGCGCAACGCCCAGGAATAGAACGGCTGAAAAGGGGCACCGCCAAACGGGTAGAGCGGTTGCGCGTTCAACCCGGCGGCCAAATCTGTGATGACGCGTGTCGACCAGCGGTCCATAGGATCAGGTGCGCCGTCTTGCCATTCAGGGGAGCGCGTGAAGGCGGGCCAGAATACCGGTTCGTCCGGTCCCAGTAACACCAGTGTCTTGCAGCCCTCAGGCGTGTTGTCGGTCGTTTCTGGGTGGAAGCCACCAAGCACTGTCAGGTGGCGGGCCTTGGCGGTCTGTTCAAGGGCCGCAAAGTTCATCCGCGCCGGATGATGCTGCCTGCACCATGTTCGGTGAACAACTCTAGCAGACAGGCATTGGGCGCGCGCCCGTCCAGAATAACCGCAGCCCGCACGCCACCGGCCAATGCATCAAGCGCGGTCTGCGTCTTGGGAATCATACCGCCGGCAATACTGCCATCGGCAATCATTGCGTCGATTTGCGAAGCAGACAGTTCGGTCAACACATCGCCCTCGGCATTTTTGACGCCGGCCACATCGGTCAACAACAACAACCGGTCGGCC
Source organism: Sulfitobacter geojensis (assembly GCF_000622325.1). NCBI lineage: Bacteria > Pseudomonadati > Pseudomonadota > Alphaproteobacteria > Rhodobacterales > Roseobacteraceae > Sulfitobacter > Sulfitobacter geojensis. Next base: position 3,519,871 of record NZ_JASE01000005.1, on the reverse strand, counting down.
TGTAGCGCAGCGGCGATGGCCCCGGCAGCGGTATCGCCGTTGATATTAAAGGTTTCGCCATCCGTGCCCATGCCAAGAGGGGCAATGACGGGGATGATGTCCTTTTCCGCCAGATCACGCAGGATACGGGGATCAATTTTGACCGGCTTGCCTACAAGTCCCAATTCGGGATCTTCGGGTTCACAAATGATCAGGCCGGAATCCTTACCCGACAGGCCAACCGCGCGGCCACCCTGTTCGGAAATCGCCTGTACGATTCGGGAATTTACCAGACCGGACAGCACCATTTCGACCACTTCCATGGTTGCGGCATCTGTCACACGCTTGCCATTCTTGAAGTCGGATTTGATATTCAACCGGCCCAGCATGTCGTTGATCATCGGTCCGCCGCCATGGACGACAACAGGGTTCACACCGACCTGCCGCATCAGGGCGACGTCGCGGGCAAATTCATCCATCGCTTCGTCGCTGCCCATGGCGTGACCGCCCAGTTTGATGACAACTGTGGCGTCGGCGTAGCGTTGAAGATAGGGCAGGGCCTGTGACAGCGTCTGTGCGGTGGAAATCCAGTCGCGGTTCATGTCTTGGGTTCTCATGGCTTGTCTTGGGTTATTCGAGTGTGGCGATGATGGCACGAAGCGTCGGGATGCCCCAGCCTTTTTCCGATGAGGTCACCACAATTTCGGGATAGGCAGCAGGGTGTTTTGACAGCGCGCCGCGTACCTGATCCAGCACTTTCTCGCGGTCGACTTCCTTGACCTTGTCGGCCTTGGTCAACACGACCTGAAAGGTCAGCGCGGAACTGTCCAGCAGGCTCATGATTTCTTCATCGACTTTTTTCACGCCGTGGCGTGCATCAATCAGCAGAAAGGCGCGGCGCAGGGTTTGGCGCCCGCTCAGGTACTGTTTTAACAACCGTTGCCATTTTTCGACGACCGGAATGGGGGCGTTGGCATAGCCATAGCCCGGCAGATCGACGAGGTAATGTGCGTCAGCAGCCGTGAAAAAATTGATTTCCTGTGTACGGCCGGGGGTGTTTGAGGCCCGCGCTAACGCTTTCATGCCGGTCAAGGCATTGATCAGCGTGGATTTCCCGACATTGGAACGACCGGCAAAACAAACTTCCATCCGGTCAGGGTCGGGCAGGCCATCCATGGCGACCACACCTTTGACAAAAGCGGTTTCACCGGCAAACAGCAGGCGGCCCTTTTCCAAGGTTTGCGGATCGGGTTCTTCGGCCACGGGAAAGGCGAGTTGCATCACAAAAGCTCCAGTTGGTCGCCAACGGCAATCTCGCCGCTTTGCGTTACTTCGACATAAACGCCGAAATCCTGATGGCCAAGGATGTTCAGCGCCCGCAGGGTATCGACGTCGCGCGCACCGGTTTCAGGATTCGCTGTTGTGGCCTTGCACCGCTTGATACGTTCCTTGACGCGCAGCACGGCACCGCCCAAGGCCAGATCACGATCAAGCCACTCGAATTCATCCCAGGCGGCAGCACCGGCAAACCAGATGTTGCCCCGCCAGCGCAGGTGTGAGAGCGCGGATTGTGCCAAAGCTTCGACGGCACGATGGGAGGCGACGCTGTTCAGAGAGATCGAGGCAAAAGGCGCATCGGTAAATCCGCGTCCGACCAATTCCATCACCTGTGCAGGCAAGGCGCGATCTTGTGGCACAAGAGGCATGACCCAAGCGATCAACTGTTCTGCATCGCGCATCGGGTGGATGGTCAACGGGTCACGGTCGGGATGGGTCAGGGTGACGGTATCCGTCGCGTCGTCCAGCACGGCATTGATGGCTGCAAGCTGGGGCGCTTTCGATCCGATGCTGAAATTGGCGCATGGGGCCCATTTCGTCCCGTCGGCTTTGGCATTGTCATGCGCCACCGCCCAGCGGCGGTCGTTGGGCATGGACTGACCGGCTTCCAGCCGCACCCGATCCATGGCTTCGCGGCCATGGCTTTTGATCGGATGCCGGTAGAGCGCCGTAACTTGCATCACTTTTTGTTCTTGCCGGACGGTGCTTTGGGCGCGTTGGCGGCATCGGGTGCCTTGTTGCGTTTAAAGCTGCCTTTGATGTTGCCCATCAGGTCGGGTTTGTAGCCCTGACTGCGCATGATCAGATATTGCTGGGTAAATGTGATCGTGTTGTTCGCGATCCAGTAGACGACCAGCCCGCTGGCAAAGCTGCCGAGCATGAACATGAAGACCCAAGGCATCCACGCAAAAATCATCTGCTGGGTCGGGTCGGTGGGCGCCGGATTGAGTTTCTGCTGCAACCACATGGATATGCCCAGCAAAAGCGGCAGGATACCGATAAAGACAAGCGCCATGATGCTGCCGGGTTCCGGTGTGCCCCAAGGTGCGAAACCGTAGAAGTTAAAGATCGACGTTGGATCAGGGGCGGACAGATCTTGGAAAACGCCGAACCACGGGGCGTGACGCAGTTCGATTGTGACAAAGATCACTTTGTAGAGCGAGAAGAAGATCGGAATCTGCAAGAGGATCGGCAGACAACCCGCGGCGGGGTTCACCTTGTTCTTCTTGTACAGCTCCATCATGCCTTGCTGCATCTTTTGACGATCATCGCCTGCGGCTTCCTTGAGCTTTTCCATCTCTGGCTGAAGCTCTTTCATTTTGGCCATGGACACATAGGATTTATAGGCCAGCGGGAAGAGCACAGCCTTGATGATCAGCGTCAGGCCGATGATGGCCCAGCCCATGTTACCAATCAGTTTGTTGATTTCGTGCAACAGCCAGAAGATCGGCTTGGTCAGGAAAAAGAACCAGCCCCAGTCAATGCTGTCGATGAATTTCGGAACGCCTGCGTCTTCGTAATCGCGCAGGATTGCCCATTCTTTTGCACCTGCAAACAGTTGGGTCGTGACCTCCGTCGATGCACCTGCGGCGATGGTTTGGGTGGGCAGGCGCGTCACCGCACGATAGATGTCGCTGCGGGCGTCATAGGTCAGTGCCTGATCAAATGTTTGCCCTTCGCTTGGGATCAGAATGGCCTGCCAGAAGTGGTCGGTAAAGCCGATCCAGCCTTGGGTCACGTCCTCTTGGACGATGGCCTGACGGCCCCATGCTGGGTCAACTTCGGCTTCGGCAATGTCGTCCCAGTCGGTTTCGGACAGTTCGTCATCCGCGATGGCAACAGCACCTTCGTGCAGAATAAAGAAGTTTTCCAAATCATCGGGCTGTGTGTGCTGAACGATCATCCCGTAAGGTGCGAGAGTGACAGGTGCGTCGCCATTGTTGGTTACGGTTTGCGACATCGAGAACATGAAGTTTTCGTCGACAGAAATTGTGCGACCAAAGGTCTGTCCGGCACCGTTGTCCCAGCTTAGGGAAACAGGGTTGCCAACGCCCAGGATATCGCCCGCGCTGAGTGTCCATTGCGTGTCGGGGCCCGGAACAGCGTTGGCTTCAATGCCCGCGCCTGCGGCCCAACCTTGCAAGGCGTAATAGGCGTCAAGCGAGCCCTGAGGCGACAACATGGTCACGATAGGCGCGCCATCATCGGTCGACGTCCGGTAGCCCTTGAGTTGCAGATCGTCGATCCGCCCGCCCATCAGGGAGATAGAGCCGGTCAGGCTGGGTGTTTCGATCTGAACGCGAGGGGCAGCCTGAAGCGCTTCGGTACGTGTTTGGGGCGCGGTGCTGATCACAGCAGGGGCGTCGCCTTCTGCCGTTACGACAGGAACCGTGGCATCAGCGGGCGTGTTTGCGGTAGTCTGGACCGTGCCGTCGACAGGGGTATCCGGTTCCGGCGGCGGAAAAAGGACGAACCAGATCAGGATCACAACAAAGCTGAGTGCTGTTGCGAGGATAAGATTTTTGTTCTGATCGTCCATGGGGAGAGCCACCTGAATGTCTGCCGAAAACTAGGGTGGTTCAACAGAGTGCAGCCCTAAAGGTCAAGCGGATTCGGGCCATTGGGGACCATATGCCCATTGGTATGGGCGGATATGGCAATGACTTTGCGATGCTGGCGCGCTTTTGGCCTCCATCGGTGAAGCGTGGTTTGTCGCTGGACAGTCGGTTTAACGCACTTGCGAAGAACCTGCGTTGAGGCGACGGTGTATTGGGGGCGCACTACTGGCTTTTATTGTTCATGATGTGGGGGACATCCTCCAGCTTGGTGTTGTGACGGTCAATCCAGTCGAGGGTTTTTTCAAAGGGCATGGGGCGTGCAATGCCGAACCCCTGCACATGATTGCAGCCCAGTTGTGCCAGCAGCACATGTTCGCCCACGGTTTCGACACCTTCGGCGAGAGTTTCAACATCCAGACGTTCGGCCATGGTGAGGATCGCGCTGATCATGCGCTGTTGCTCGGGGTCGCGGTCTGCTTTCATCACAAAGGAGCGGTCGATTTTGATCCGGCTCACCGAGAACCGTCGGATTGAGGCGATCGAGGCGTGACCAGTGCCGAAATCATCAAGGTCAATGCGGCAACCGAGTTCCCCCAAGGCGTTGATATTGCGGGTGATCATATCGTCCGGTGCCGTTGCTACAACTGTTTCCAGTACTTCCACAGCAAGGCGGTTTGGCGTCAATTCGAACCGGTCCAGTTCCCATTGGATTTTGTCAATCAGTTTAGGGTTGTTCAGTTCTGATCCGGCAAAGTTCACGCCCACCTGGGGGACGTCCACACCGGCACCGTCCCATGCTTTGAGTGCGGCAAAGGAGTGATACATCATAACCTCGGCCAAACGCTCAAGCTGGCCCGCCTGCTCAACCGCTGGAAGAAACTCGGCCGGTGATATCATACCGCGATCGGGGTGTGACCAACGGGCAAGCGCCTCGAATCCGGTAATTCGGCCGGTGTCGGTGGAGATTTGCGGCTGGAACCACGGTTGGATTTGCCCGCCCTCCAACGCGCGGACAACTTCATCCCGCAACTCGGCGCTGGCCTTGCTGGCCTGACGCATCTGTTCGGAAAAGGCGCGAATGGCAGAGGGGCCGCGCTTTTGCGCCTCGCGCAGGGCAATTGCAGCCGCTTCAAGCCAATCCGCACCTGTTTTTCCGGGCGCGCGGCTGTGTTGGCAAAAGCCGACGGACGCTGAAATATAGATGCCGGTGCCGTCCACCGAAACCGGCTCCTCAACGGCGGATTGAATGCGACCTGCAAGCTGGATGCAGAGTTCAAGGTCAAGATGACGGACAGGGGCGACACAGATTGCAAAGCGGGAATCACCCATCTGGCCGACCTTGTCTCCCGCACGCAGGGTCGCAAGTATCCTTTCGCCGACACGTTGGGCGACTGTGTCGGCGGCCGCTTGGCCAAAGCGTTCGGCAACCTGTTCGAATTCTTCAATGACCAGAAACAGCGTTGCCGAATGCGCCCCTGTTGCTTGCAACTTCTGATGCGTGTGACTGGTGAATTCTTCAAACACATTGCGCGGCAGAATGCCGGTGTTCACTTCGCCCGTCAGGGCAGTGCGCCCGTGGAAATTGCCGCCGGCCAGATAGAGGACTGGCAGCAAACCGGCCAGCACAACAAGCGCGCCCTCCCCGCCGAACCAGAACGCGGCCAGACACAGCGCAGGAACAAAAGCCAAAGCAGGCGGACCTGTCAGGACAAGCGCAAATCGCTGTCGCAAGCGTTGAAGCGAACGGGGCCAAGATTGCAGCATGGGCCGACTCCTGTAGGCGACGAAACGGCGTCGCAACAGGGGTGAATTTAGCGCCAAAGCAGTGTGCCGTGTGTTAACGCGCCCTCAATGGTTGATCAGAATATGATTAAAATTGCTCAGATACTGCGCCCAAGGCCTGCGAAATCAAACAGTTTTGGGTCCAGAAGGTGGGAGGGCTGTGCGTTCATCAGGGCGCGGAACATGGTCTCGCGACGACCCGGCGTGTTTGCCTCCCACCCATCAAGGATCTGTTTGACCTGTTGGCGCTGCAACCCGTCTTGCGAGCCGCAAAGATCGCAAGGAATAATCGGATAGTTCATCGCACGGCTGAACTTTTCGCAATCTGCTTCGGATACATGGGCAAGGGGGCGGTAAAGCAGCAGATCACCCTCTTCATTCAGCAACTTAGGCGGCATCGTTGCCAAACGACCACCGTGAAAAAGGTTCATGAAAAAGGTTTCAAGAATGTCGTCGCGGTGATGGCCCAAGACAACGGCAGTGCAGTTTTCTTCGCGGGCGATTCGATACAAGTTGCCGCGCCGAAGCCGTGAACACAGTGCACAAAAGGTGCGCCCCTCGGGGACTTTATCCATGACGATGGAGTAGGTGTCGCGGTATTCGATCCGGTGGGGCACGCCCATTTTGTCAAGAAACTCGGGCAGAACCGTTGCAGGAAATCCGGGTTGCCCCTGATCAAGGTTGCAGGCGAGCAGTTCCACCGGCAGCAATCCGCGCCATTGCAGTTCGTGCAGCACGGCCAGCAAGGTATAACTGTCCTTTCCACCCGACAGGCAAACCAGCCATTTGCCGCCCGGTTCGATCATCCCGTATTGTTCAATCGCCTCGCGGGTCTGCCGCACAAGACGTTTGCGGAGCTTTTTGAACTCCGTTGTTTGGGGGGCACCGTGAAACAGGGCGTGAATATCGTCGGGTTTGTCCAGCATGTGGCTGGCTTAGATCAAGCGGCAGGCCCGATCAAGCGCCGCCGTGGCGCGACGTGTCAGTCGGGGACATTGTCGATGCCTGATGCCCCCCAAGGATGACAGCGGGCGATGCGCCGCGCGGCCAACCAGCTGCCTTTCAGTCCGCCATGTTTCTCTAGCGATTCCAAGGCATAGGCACTGCAGGTCGGGTGATAGCGGCAGTTGAAGCCGACCCAGGGGCTGAAAACCAGGCGGTAGGCGCGGACCGGCATGGATAGAATGCGGGCAAACGGCGTCATTTCCGGACGCCGTGCAAGATGTCGAGAGCGGCGTCAAAGTCTGCTTGCAGCTGCGTAAAGGGAAGATCCGCCGTCGTCCCTCTGCGCCCGATCAACACATAATCATGACCGGGCTGGCCACGTTGGGTCAGGGCAAGGCGGGCGATTTCACGCAGCCTGCGTTTGGCACGGTTGCGCGCAACCGCATTGCCGACCTTTTTAGAGCAGGTGAACCCGACGCGGACGCGTTCGGGCGGGCAGGTTTCATCGTCGCGACGTTTGCGCATTTGCAGCACAAAACCGGGCTTGGCCACATGGGCCGCCCTTGAGGCGCGCTGAAAATCGGCGCGTTGGGTCAAGACGACCGGACGCGACGAAACCGCCGGAGGTGAATTCCCTCTGGCGGCGTTGTTGCCATCCATTGGGGCCTCCGGCGGTGTCATGTCTTCAACGCAGTGAGACGCTTTACGCGCTCAGCTTGCTCCGGCCTTGGGCACGGCGCGCGTTAATGATCTTGCGGCCCGCTTTTGTGGCCATACGCGCCCGAAAGCCGTGACGGCGTTTGCGAACGAGGTTGCTGGGTTGAAAGGTGCGTTTCATGCGCTCTCTCCATAATGTGTCGGGCTGTCCCGGATTCGCAGGGACAACAGTATTTCAAGCCCGCTCATTACGGGGGTGTCCGGCGCAAGTCAAACCCCATGGCAGGGAAAATGCGCAGATGTGCAACATTTTCCACCACGAGGGCGGTTCGAATGTTTCAATACCGGTTCCAGAACGCGGATACATCACGAAACGGCACACTGGCGTTCAAGCGCCCGTGATCGGGCTATCTTCGCGGGGTCTGGCGGGCCAGTTAGGGTGTAACAACGGATAAAGCGATTAGAAAAGGTGCGATGCATGGGTGATAGAAGTGAAACGGCAACGACAAGGTCCGGCCTTCAGCGGTATTTGCCGCTGATCGCGATTGCTATCGTTGCGGTGATCGGCGCGTTCACCCTGCGGGACTACATCAGTTTTGATGTGCTGCGCGACAATCGCGAGGCGCTGCTGGCCTTTCGGGATGACAACTTTTTGTTGACCGTGCTCATGTTCATAGCGGTTTACGTCGCGGTCGTCGGGTTTTCTCTGCCCGGTGCGGTGATCGTGACGCTTACGGGGGGCTTTTTGTTTGGCACGGTTCTGGGCACAGCGTTCAACGTGACCGGGGCGACGCTTGGCGCGATCCTGATCTTCCTTGCGGCGCGTATGGGACTGGGAAACCGATTGAAGGAAAAGATGGACGCCTCCGACGGGATGGTCGCCAAGGTCAAGAAGGGGATTGATGAAAACCAGTGGTCGATGCTGTTTTTCATCAGGCTGGTGCCGGCGGTGCCGTTCTTTGTCGCCAACTTGATTCCCGCCTTTGTCGGTGTACCGCTGTTCCGCTTTGCGGTTTCTACCTTTCTGGGAATCATTCCAGGCAGTCTTGTCTATACCTCTGTGGGGGCGGGGCTGGGCGAAGTTTTTGCCCGCGGCGAAACGCCAAACCTTGGCATTATCTTTGAGCCGCACATCTTGTTGCCCATACTGGGGCTGACGGCATTGTCCGTGCTGCCCGTCCTGATCAAAGCCGTGACCGGCAAAAAGGAACTTGTGAAATGAACCGGATCAAAACTGACGTTCTTATTATTGGCGCGGGCTCTGGCGGGCTTTCTGTGGCGGCAGGTGCGGCGCAGATGGGGGCGGATGTCGTCCTGTTGGAAGGGCACAAGATGGGGGGCGATTGTCTGAATTACGGCTGTGTGCCGTCCAAGGCATTGATCGCCAGCGGCAAGGCGGCTTATGGCCAGCAACATTCAGCGCAATATGGTGTGGCGGATGCTGCCGGCGTGGTGGATTATGCCGCGGCCAAGGACCACGTGGCCGACGTGATCGCCCAGATCGCACCGGTAGACAGTCAGGAACGGTTTGAAGGATTCGGGATCAATGTGATCCGTGAATTCGGGCGCTTTATCTCTGCTGACGAGGTGCAGGCGGGGGATATGGTGATCAAGGCGCGCCGGATCGTGATCGCAACAGGTTCGTCGCCTCTTGTGCCGCCGATCCCCGGTTTGGACAAAGTGCCCTATGAGACCAATGAAACCTTGTTCGACTTACGTGAAAAGCCCGAGCATCTGTTGATCATCGGCGGTGGCCCCATCGGCATGGAAATGGCGCAGGCACATATCCGCATGGGGTCCAAAGTAACGGTAATCGAAGGCGGCAAGGCCATGGGCAAGGACGATCCCGAACTCGCCGCTGTGGTGCTGGACAGTTTGCGCGACGAGGGTGTCGTGATTGAAGAGGACGCGTTGGCGTCAGAGGTGCGTGGCACAGCGGGCGCAATCGAGGTCGAGGCCAAGGACGGGCGCGTTTTCAAGGGAACCCATTTGCTGATGGCCGTGGGGCGCAAATCCAATACGGACAAGCTGGATCTGGAGAAAGCAGGGGTCGAGCCGAGCAAATCGGGCATTAAAGTCGATGACAGCCTGCGCACGAGTAACCGAAAGGTCTATGCCATCGGGGATGTGGCAGGTGGGCTGCAATTTACCCATGTTGCGGGATATCATGCCGGGGTGATCATCCGTTCGATGCTGTTCGGTCTGCCTTCCAAGGCCAAGACCACGCATATCCCTTGGGCGACCTATACCGATCCCGAGTTGTCCCAAGTCGGGCTGACCGAAGCGCAGGCCAAGGAAAAGCACGGTAGCAAGCTGGAAGTCGTGCGGTTCCACTATCATCATAACGACCGGGCGATCGCCGAACGCAAGACCAAGGGTTTTATCAAGGTGATGGTTGTGAAGGGGCGTCCCGTGGGCGCATCTATTGTCGGCTATCAGGCCGGAGAGCTGATCAACCTGTGGGCCTTGGCACTGGCCAATGGACTGAAAATGAGCCAGATTGCCGCTATGGTTGCACCTTATCCTACAATCGGCGAGATCAACAAACGCGCGGCGGGGGCCTATTTCAGTCCGCGCCTGTTCGAAAGTGATCTGGTGAAACGTGTGGTCGGTTTTGTGCAACGGTTTCTGCCATGACGCGCCGCTGCGGTGTGACAGGGGCGGCGCGCGTCTGCGACGACGCCCCTGCCGCGATTTCAATCCGGTAGGGTAGGATGTTCCACTCTCTTTCCGGCCGGCTTTTGATTCTGACAACCGTCTTTGTGATGATTGCCGAAATCCTGATCTTTGTGCCCTCCATCGCGCGTTTTCGTGAAGATTACATGCTGAACCGGCTGGAGCGGGCGCAGATCGCGTCGCTTGCGCTGTTGGCCGACGACATGCTGGACCCCGAACTGGAAAGTGAACTGCTGCGCAACGCCGAAGTGTTCAACGTTGTGCTGCGCCGTGACGAGGCGCGGCAGCTGGTACTGTCCACGAACATGCCGCAAGCCGTCGCGGAAACCTTTGATCTGCGCGATGCCGCGGCCGTGACCCTGATCCGCGATGCGTTGCGGCGGATGGTCAAACCGGAAGGCGAAATCGTGCGCGTCATCGGTGCGCCGGTGCGTGATGCCGGGTTGCTGATCGAGATCACGATGGAAACCGCCCCGTTGCGCATGGCGATGTTTGATTACGGCAAGCGTATTCTTGTGCTGTCCGCGGTGATTTCCGTGATTACCGCTGTTCTATTGTTTCTGGCACTGCGGGCATTATTGCTTAAACCGATCAAAGGGGTTGTCGGTCATATGCAGCGCTATGCCCGCGCCCCCGAAGATGCCCGCCGCATTATCGAGCCCTCTGCCAGCATTACCGAACTGCGCGAAGCCGAAATGGCGCTGATGACTCTGCAAACCGATTTGACACAGGCGCTCAAGCAAAAGGAGCGCCTGGCGCAATTGGGATCAGCGGTGAGCAAGATCAGCCATGATTTGCGTAACATCCTGACCTCGGCGCAACTGTTCACAGACCGGATCGAAATGTCCGAGGATCCGGTTGTCAAACGTATGGCCCCCAAACTCGTCGGGTCGATCACCCGTGCGGTGCATCTGTGTGAAAGCACGCTTGCGTTCGGTAAGGCCGAAGAGCCGGGACCGACCTTGACCATGGCGCTGCTTGAAACTGTGGTCGAAGATGCGGTCGAGGGTGAAAAACTGGCCAGCGGCGATCATGCGATAAGTTACGCCATCGATGTCCCCGCGGGGATGATGGTGCGTGCGGATGCTGAACAGCTTTACCGCGTGATTTCGAATCTGGTCCGCAATGCCCGTCAGGCTTTGGCGAGCGCCGGGCAGGGCGGCGAAATTTCGGTGCAGGCGGATGAAACCGACAGTGCGTGGATCATCGAGGTGACTGATACGGGGCCCGGCCTGCCTGCGAAAGCGCAAGAGCATCTGTTCACCCCGTTTCAAGGGGGCGCGCGCAAGGGGGGCTCGGGGCTTGGCCTTGCCATTGCAGCAGAGCTGGTGAAAGGCCACGGCGGACAGCTTGTGTTGTCCAGGACGGGCGCTTCGGGCACGCAATTCCGCATGACATTGCCGAAAGGTGACGGCACGATTTACGTCCTTTGATATTTGTGCCGATTTGCATCAAACAGGGGCTTGCAAACCCCAAGCGAGCCAACTAAACCGCCTCTCAGTGGACCGATAGCTCAGCTGGATAGAGTACCTGACTACGAATCAGGGGGTCGGGGGTTCGAATCCTCCTCGGTCCGCCACTACCCGAGACGTTGAAGGTTTCCGATGGTGCGTTAAGCATACTGTCGCGGCATTTCTGCCGATCTTACGATCTCTCTGGGCGATTATTTTCTGTAACATGTCAGTGAGATGGGCGTTCCAGTCGGACGGCGCTGCGCATGCCGGCATAAGGCATGTTGGGCTGAGGTGTTTCTAATGGAAGTCACGTGATTTTGGAATGACCCGCACGTTGCGGGGGTGACCTTTGATACCGACCTGTCCCGGTATCGGGTGGGTTGGATGATCGCCACGTGTCGTGATTGCAGATAAGTGAACATCAGATAGGCCGGACAGGCGGTCGCTACGATCTTGCAGATCATCGGCGACCACGTGGATCACGCGTCCGTCGGTTTGCACGCGGCCTTTGACGACCAATAGTCGCGCGGCCATGATGACGGGGCGATATGCCTTGAACATCTTTGGCCAGATCACAAGGTTTGCAACGCCTGTTTCATCTTCGAGTGTGATAAAGCAAACGCCTTTTGCGCTGCCCGGTTTTTGCCGTATCAACACCAGCCCCGCGAGTGAAACGCGCTGGCCATGCGGCATCTGCGTAAGATCGGATGAGGCCGCAAACCCCTGTTTCCTAAGGCTTGCACGATAGAATGACATTGGATGGGCTTTCAGGGACAACCGCAGCGTTTGATAATCCACAACCACATGTTCGGCCTTTGGCATTTTGGGCAATGTGACCTTTGGGTCAATGCCACGGGAGCTGGCATTCGCATGCGCGAAGATTGGTAAAGTCGGGGCGTCCTTGATGGCTTGCGCTTGCCAAAGTGCCTGCCGTCGATCAATCCCCATAGAACGCATTGTATCTGCCGTTGCCAAAGATCGGGTGGCTTTAAGGTCAAGTCCCGCGCGTTCCTTGATATCTGGAAGATCGACAAAGGGCCTGTCCCGTACTGTCATGATCCGCAAGCTGGCCTCTTTGCTCATGCCATCGACCAATCGCATGCCCAGCCGTAAGGCAAACCCGTTGCCCGAAGGCTCTAACGTGCAATCCCAGTCAGAGTAATTCACATCCACATCACGGACTTCGACCCCGTGATTGCGCGCATCGCGGACGATTTGTGCTGGGGCGTAAAAACCCATGGGCTGCGAATTCAGTAGCGCGCAGGCGAAGGCCGCAGGGTAGTGGCATTTCATCCAGCTGGAGACATAGACCAGCTTGGCAAAGCTTGCCGCATGGCTTTCGGGAAAACCGTATTCGCCGAAGCCCTTGATCTGGTCAAAGCAGCGTTGCGCAAACACGGGATCATAGCCCCGTTCAATCATATTGCCGACCATTTGCGATTGCAGCTGTTCAATCGTCCCGCGTGAGCGGAAGGTCGCCATGGCTTTACGCAATGCATTGGATTGGGCAGGCGTGAATTTTGCGGCGTCCATGGCGATTTGCATGGCCTGCTCTTGAAAAATCGGCACGCCCATGGTGCGCTCCAGAATGTTTTTCAGTTCATTTTGGGGATGCTCGGGCCCGGGGCATGGATAATCGACAGCCTCAAGTCCCTGCCGACGGCGCAAATATGGATGCACCATATCCCCTTGGATGGGCCCGGGCCGTACGATGGCGACCTCGATCACCAGATCGTAAAAAACACGCGGGCGCAATTTGGGCAGCATCGCCATCTGCGCGCGGCTTTCGACCTGAAAGACGCCAAGACTGTCGCCCTCGCACAGCATATCAAATGTGGCCGCGTCGTCTTGTGGGACCGTTGCGAGTTCAAACCGCTGATCGTAATGCGCTTCCAAAAGGTCAAAGCACTTTGCGATGCAGGTCAGCATTCCTAGCGCCAGAACATCCACTTTGAAGATTCCCAAAGCGTTGATGTCATCCTTGTCCCATTCAATAAAGCTGCGCTCTGGCATAGCGCCATTCCCAATAGGGACAATTTCGGTCAAAGGGCGTTCGGTCAGAATAAATCCGCCCACATGCTGGGACAAATGGCGCGGCATTCCGATCATCTGTTTGGCCAGTTTCAAAACGATGCGCAGATAGGGATCGGACAGATCAAGCCCCGCTTCTTTGGCGCGGTCATCGTCCATCTGCCCTTCGAAACTGCCCCATATCGTGCCTGCCAGTTTCGAGGTCACATCCTCGGATAGGCCCATGGCCTTGCCGACCTCACGGATCGCCGAACGCGGGCGGTAGTGAATGACCGTCGCGCAGAGGCCGGCACGATGCCGACCGTATTTGCCGTAGATGTACTGGATCACCTCTTCACGGCGTTCGTGTTCAAAGTCGACGTCAATATCAGGTGGCTCGTCACGTGCTTCGCTGATAAATCTTTCAAACAATACGCTGGTTTCATTGGGGTCCACGGATGTGACGCCAAGACAGAAACACACCGCAGAGTTCGCCGCCGACCCCCGCCCCTGACACAAGATTGGCGGCTGTGCCTCGTGGCGGGCAAAGCGGACGATGTCGTAGACAGTCAGAAAGTAACGGGCGATCTTTTTGCTTTTGATCAATGCAAATTCTTTGTGGATCAGTGCGGTGACATGATCAGGTATGCCATCGGGATAGCGGGTTTTGGCACCGTCCCATGTTAGCTGTTCAAGCTGGGTTTGGGCCGTCTTGCCGGTTGGCACGATTTCATGCGGGTATTCATAGCGTAGGTCGGACAGTTGGAATGTGATCCTGTCAGCCAGTGCGCGTGTAGCTGCAATCGCATGAGGCCAATCGGCAAACAGACGACACATCTCGGCGGGAGATTTCAGGTGGCGCTCGGCGTTTACCCCCAGCAAGAACCCGGCTTTGGGTACAGACACGCCTTCGCGAATTGCGACCATAACATCATGGAGCGGCCGACGATCGGGCGCGTGGTACAGCACATCATTTGTCGCGAGAATAGCCAGACCATATGCGCGGGCCAGCGTATCAAGCCTGTTGATCCGTGCGCGATCATCGCCCCGATAAAGGTATGTCGCGCCGACATAGGCCAGATCAGGTAGCGTTTGAACGAGACGTGGCAGGCCTGCTTCAAACACATCCAGATTTTCCGGTGGCATCACGATCAGATGCAGCCCCCCGGCATGATCGCGCAGCATTTCAAGCGTCAGATGCGTCTCGCCTTTGGTCTGCCATGTGCCATCTGACGTCTGCATTTTGCCGAGCGACAAAAGTGTCGACAGCCGCGCATAGGCCGCGCGGTCTTGTGGATAGGCCAGAAATTGCGTGCCACAAAGCAGCACCAGACGCGCCCCGATCAGCGGATGAATGCAGGCTTTTGCCGCTTCGGTATGGATGCGCACCACACCGGCCAAAGTATTGCGATCGGCAATGCCGATCCGGTCGTAGCCAAGCACGTTGGCCGTTGCGGTTAGATCCACCGCGTCAGAAGCCGCGCGTAAAAACGAAAAGCAACTGGCCAGCCCGAATTCAACATAGGGGCTGGGCGGATTGGGCTTGAAATCCTCAGCGCCCAACGTGCGACGCGGATGTGTTTCCTGTTGCGGCATCAGGCGAAAAACCCATGCATAAACCAGCGTGGATCATCGCCACGCCCGTCATGCAGCACACCTTGGCGGTAGAGCCAAAAGCGACGGCCATCCTGAACCTCGACTTTGTAATAGTCGCGCAAACGTGTGCCGGGGCGGTCGCGCCACCATTCGGGGGCGATGCGTTCAGGTCCTGCATGACGGGTCGATTTGTAAAGCACACCACGCCAGCGAAACTGCGAAGGCGGGCCTTCGGGAACGGCGTAGATCACGCGGACTTCTTCAGGGGGATCAACTATGCGGATAGGGCGCTCGTGCGGCAGTTCGGGCGCATCCGAGGGCCCCCCCTGTAAGGCGGGCACTCGGCCCTCCATACGTTCAGGGATATGGCTTTCGCGCCATGTGGACCACGTGATGTTATCACGGCCCAGCCGCGCGGTTAGCCTGTCCACCAGCCCTGCGATGTCCGCTTGTACGTTACGCTTGCCATCAAGGCTTTGCTGTATGCGCGAAAGAGGTTCGACCTGAATGGCCTCCAGCGTGAGCAAATCAAAGCCAAAACCGGGATCAATGCCATCCAGCTTGCCGTCAAACAAACGCAACAGGTGGGCGGGATCACGGCTGCTGGCGGCGGTTGCCAGTTGCACCGTACGCCATTCGCTATCGATCCTGTAGATCGTCAAACACAGGTGTCGTGCGCCTTGTTCTGCATCGGCAAGGTCATGGCACAGATCCTCAACAAGCCCTTTGAGGTGGGGAGCGGGATCAATCACAGGCTCTGCCAAGCGCGCGCGGACGATGAACTGGATATGATCCGGCGGGGCGTTTAATGGATCAGGGCTTGCCCCGAAGGCGCGGTCCATCAGCATCAGCGGATTGCGATCCGGCGGTATAGCAGAGAACCGTTGCATCAAAGCGGCACGGGGCACAGCGGCAAGTGCGCCGATTTCTTTGAGACCAAGCCTGTTGAGCAAACGCACCATGTCAGGCGTGAGGCGCAAAGCTGCCACGGGCAGTGAGGATAAAGCCGATATCAAATCCTGCTGCGCGGTGATCTGATACTGCGCCCCATATCGCGCCAATGCCTGCGCGGCCCCCGGTGTCGGGGCCATCGCCAACCGCGCAGTCAGTCCTTGAAGCGCAAAACGTTGCACCATATCGTGCAGCATCCGCGCTTCGCCTCCGAATAAATGCGCAGCACCTGTCACGTCCATATAAAGCCCGTCTACGCCGTCCTGAGCCGTCCAGGGACACCACCGCCTGCACCAGTAGACAAGGCGCTGCATGAGGGCCTGATCACCGTCCAGATCAGCGCTCTCGACATGCAAATCAGGATGAATCGCCTGTGCATCAACAACGCGTTCGCCGATGCTGACACCGCGTTCTTTTGCCGCTTGGTTGATGCTGTAGACAACGGGGCCATGCGTGTCTTCACGGGACAAAACCACAGGCACGTCACTGCCCGGCGCGGTCCGATACGCGCTGATCACCCGTTTCCAACGCTCGAAGGTCAGATCGGGGAACCAGACCGAGACGATCTGTGACTCTTGTGGCTTGCGTGTCATATTGCGCCACCCAACGGCCCGGTTCGCGCCCCCTTGCGCGGAACAAATCCAGATCCCACTGCGCCTTTCCGGGGGCATTGGGGTCGTGTGGATTTGGCTGGGACGGCAAGGATGCTACGCGCCATCGTGCGCGGGCCGCACTCAGCACACCGGGGTCGCCACTGCGGATCAGATACAAGGGAATGCCCGACACCTCGGCCCGCATGGCCAATCGTTTGGTGGCTGTGAAGTTCAGCACATTTGGCGCACCATGAACTTCGCCAATCACGGCGGACAAACCCGCGCAAGTCGCCGCTTCTTCCATCGCCCATAGAACATCGCGCGGATGGCTGACCGTAATGCGCAAAATCGGCTGCGTGACCTGAAACGAACGCAGGCCAGCCGCATAAAGCTGACCGTTCTCGCGGCGTGCCGGATAATCCTGCACCCAGACAATGGGCTGATCGGATTGACCCAGTTCTGCCAATACAATGCTGATTGCCCCCGCATCGCCGGTTTTTGCGCACAGCACATCGGTCAGCGCAGGCCGCCCGAAGGTGACCGGCTGCGGGAATGGCAGAATCTGCCCATATGAGGAATCGGTGATCATACACGCACAGTATTGTTCATGTTTTGTTCTCATTTGCAAACTTGTAGTTGCCGTGATTGTTGCAAAGCGCGGTAGTGGTTGCTGCGGGCTTTACGAACTGGCAGTCGGCCGCGGCAAGACACAAGTTGCGGAGGATAAAGCTGCCGACAGGGAATTACCAAGCCGGCGTGGCGTTTCAACATGAGCGCAAAAGCGCGAAGTTCTATGGTCTCTTGAGAGCCGCGCGTCGTTTTTTAAAAAAGGGCGCCCCCCGCAACGATGCCGCAAATCGCCAGACGTCAACCGGTGCCAGACGGGGCACATGGCACCTTGCATAGCTTTTGATTTTGCGTGAAAACGGCCACAGCGGCTCCGTAGCTCAACTGGATAGAGCAAGGACCTTCTAAGTCCGAGGTTGAGGGTTCGAGTCCTTCCGGGGCCGCCAGATTTTGCAGGTGTTGCCCTTATATATGGCATGCGTCTGACCTGCCGGGTTCCCTGAAACTTTCTTTTTAAGCAGATGCGAGAAGAGCAACACCGGAACCTCATAATGGCATATTGCGCCTTCGCCCATGGCTTGCTTGCAAATCGGCAAAGGCAGTCAGGCAGCCCATCAAACGCGCCCGATCGTATCGTTCAGAATGTTGTGAAAGGATCATGGTGCTGTAGGGGAGGATTGAACTCCCGACCTCGTCATTACCAATGACGCGCTCTACCACTGAGCTACTACAGCTGATGTGGGCGCTGATTAGCCGCAAACCAAAAACACTGCAACCGAAATCTGGACCCTTGCGCAACCCTGCGCTAGACAGGCCACATGACACAAGGCAAGACGTCCCCGACACATAAAACAAAAGCGCAAGCGCGCGAAGAACGGCTTAAGGCTGCCCTCAAGGCAAACATGGGCCGGCGCAAGGCACAGGCACGGGGCAGGGCGGCCGAAAACACAGACCCCAAAGGGGCCACCGAGGAAAGCGAGTAGCATGGATTCAATTCTGGTCAGAGGCGGCAAAGAGCTGCAAGGCGACATTCCGATTGCAGGTGCGAAAAACGCCTGCCTTACTTTGATGCCTGCCACCTTGCTGAGCGAGGAGCCGCTGACGCTGACTAATGCACCGCGCCTCAG
Organism: Sulfitobacter geojensis; assembly: GCF_000622325.1. NCBI lineage: Bacteria > Pseudomonadati > Pseudomonadota > Alphaproteobacteria > Rhodobacterales > Roseobacteraceae > Sulfitobacter > Sulfitobacter geojensis. Next base: position 3,501,638 of record NZ_JASE01000005.1, on the reverse strand, counting down.
TGACATTCGTACGATGACCGAACTGCTGGGCTCGCTGGGCACCGAAGTGTCCGCGCTTCAGGAGGGCAAGGTGCTGGCCATGTCGAGCCAGGGGCCGATCAACACCCATGCGGATTATGATATTGTGCGCAAAATGCGGGCGTCCAACCTTGTGCTGGGGCCATTGCTGGCGCGCGAAGGCCATGCCGAAGTGTCACTGCCCGGTGGCTGTGCCATTGGTGCACGGCCCATGGACATCCATACGGACGGGCTGACGCTGATGGGGGCCGAAATTGAACTGCGCGACGGGTATCTGCACGCCAAAGCACAGGGCGGGCGGCTGAAAGGGGCAGTGATCGATTTTCCTTTCGCGTCTGTCGGGGCTACCGAAAACATCATGATGGCCGCCACGCTGGCCAAAGGCACCACGGTGATCAACAATGCCGCGCGCGAGCCAGAGATCGTGGATCTTGCCGATTGCCTGCGCGCAATGGGCGCGCAGATTGAGGGTGACGGCACCCCGTCGATCACCATTCAGGGCGTCGACCGCCTGCACGGGGCGACACATAAGGTTGTCACCGACCGAATCGAATTGGGCACCTATATGCTGGCCCCCGCGATTTGCGGTGGCGAGGTGGAATTGCTGGGCGGTCGCATCGACCTTTTGTCTGCCTTTTGTGAAAAACTCGACGCTGCGGGCATTTCCGTCACGGAAACGGCAAAGGGCCTTAAAGTGGCGCGCAAGAATGGCAGCATTCGCGCCGTGGACGTCACGACGGAACCCTTCCCCGGCTTTCCGACGGATTTGCAGGCGCAGATGATGGCGCTTTTGTGTATCGCTGATGGCACATCCGTGCTTGAGGAAAAGATCTTTGAAAACCGCTTTATGCATGCGCCCGAACTGGAACGCATGGGGGCCAATATTGACGTACAGGGCGGTACGGCGACGGTTAAGGGCGTGAAAAAGCTGAAAGGTGCGCCGGTAATGGCCACCGATTTGCGCGCTTCTGTCTCATTGATCCTTGCCGGTCTTGCCGCTGAGGGGGAAACCAAAGTTGCCCGTGTGTACCACCTGGATCGCGGGTATGAACATGTGGTCGCGAAATTCCGCGGCGTGGGTGCAGACATCGAACGGATCAAGGAATAATGACCGAGGACGCGCGTTTCGAAGATGGAGCTGAGGCACCGCTGAACCTGGGTGCGATGGATGTCGACGACCTCAAGGTCATTTCGTCCCTTGTGCAGGACGCGGTGTTTCCTGCTTCGGAAATGCGCTGGGAACGCAAGGCAGGGCGCTTTGCCGTGTTGCTGAACCGTGTCCGCTGGGAAGACGGCGGTAAAAACCGTCACGCCCCCGAACGCGTGCAATCCGTCCTGATGTTCAAAACGGTTCAGGGCGTTGCGAGTCAGGATGTGCCCAAGGGGGACGCCGACACAATCCTGTCGCTGCTTTCCCTCGACTTTGACGAAACCACCGCCCCCTCAGGGCATTTGACGCTGACGCTTGCGGGCGACGGGGCCATCCGCCTGAACGTCGAAGCAATCGAGGTGACGCTGAAGGATGTGACGCGCCCCTATGTTGCGCCGTCGAAAAAACTGCCACAGCATCCTGAATAAAATCACGCCGTCCTTCTCCTCTTTTTGGCACAAAATACTGTCCGCACGGTCAACATGCGCAGGTTCTAGCGATGGACAGAGCGGCCTCAAAACACTTTCGGAGCGACCCTTATATGCCCATCTTCCTCAATGCCTTGGCCCCCGACTTCGAAGCGGCGTTTCAAAACCTGCTGAATGCGAAACGCGAGGACAGCCCGGATGTGGACGCTGTGGTGGCCGAGATCATCGCGGATGTGCGCAGCCGTGGCGATGCCGCGGTGATCGATGTAACCACCAAATTCGACCGGATCGCCCTGACGCCGGACACCTTGCGCATCACGGCTGAAGAAATCGCAGACGCGATGGATGAGGTCAGCAGCGAAGACAAAACCGCGTTGGAACTCGCCGCCACGCGCATCCGCGCCTACCACGCCCGCCAGCTTCCCGAAGACGCGGAGTGGACGGACGAGGCTGGCGCAACCCTTGGTTGGCGTTGGACACCCGTATCCGCGGCCGGGCTGTATGTGCCGGGCGGTCTTGCCAGCTATCCAAGCTCCGTCTTGATGAACGCGATCCCTGCCAAAGTTGCAGGGGTGGAGCGGCTTGCCATGGTGGTGCCAACGCCTGACGGTATTTTGAACCCGCTTGTGCTGATGGCGGCCCATATCGCGGGCGTTGATGAAATCTACCGCATCGGCGGGGCGCAGGCCGTGGCGGCGCTCGCCTATGGTACGGACACAATTGCGCCTGTCGATAAAATCACCGGTCCCGGCAATGCATTTGTCGCCGCTGCGAAACGCCGTGTTTTCGGTAAGGTCGGGATCGATATGATTGCTGGTCCGTCGGAAATCCTTGTGATTGCGGATGGCGATAATGATCCCGACTGGATCGCGCTTGATCTGCTGTCACAGGCCGAACATGACGAAAGCGCGCAATCCATTTTGATCACCACAGATGCGGCCTTTGGTCAGGCCGTTACGCAGGCTGTCGAAAAGCGTCTCGAAACACTTGAGCGACGTGCGATTGCCGGGCCAAGCTGGCGCGACTTCGGGGCGATCATCACGGTGCCCGATCTTGATGCGGCAGCTGCACTTTCCAACCGCATCGCGCCCGAACACCTTGAGCTTTGCGTCGCGGACCCTGACGGCTTGAGCGCGAAGATCACCCATGCGGGCGCGATTTTCCTCGGTCAATGGACGCCTGAAGCGATCGGTGATTACATCGGTGGACCGAACCATGTCTTGCCCACCGCCCGTTCTGCGCGGTTCTCATCAGGGCTTTCGGTTCTCGACTTTATGAAGCGCACGACGCTGGCGCGGATGACCCCGGATGCCCTGCGCGCGATTGGTCCTGCGGCTGAACGGTTGGCCACCTCCGAAAGCCTCGAGGCGCACGGTTTAAGTGTTACGGCACGTCTGGACCGGCTGAACCGCTGACTCCCTCACGTCACCAGTCACCAACTTGGGGCGGGCGACATTGCCAGCGGCCGCCCGCTGGCGTATCTCTGAACCAACACCGCTCATAAAAGGATGCGCCCGCGCATGTCCCGCCTCGTTCAAATTCGCCTTGATGACGCCAACTTGCCGCCGCCCACGCCGGAGATCGAGCAAGAGCGCAAGGTCGCTGTCTTCGATCTGCTTGAGGACAATACCTTTGTGCTGCCTTCGCGCGATGAACGTCCGGTTGCACAAGGGCCTTACCACCTTGGTCTGTCGATCCGCGACAAGCGGCTGGTGTTTGATGTTGAAACCGAAACCGAAGAAAAAGCCGCAGAATTCCACCTGTCGCTTGGCCCGTTCCGGCAGGTGGTCAAAGATTATTTCCAGATTTGCGAATCCTACTTTGATGCGGTGAAGAAATTACCGCCCAGCCAGATCGAGACGATCGACATGGCGCGGCGCGGTATTCACAACGAAGGCAGCCGCGTGTTGCAGGAACGTCTTGAGGGCAAGGCGGAAATCGACAGCGACACCGCGCGCCGTCTCTTTACCCTGATCTGTGTTCTGCATTTCGGAGGCTGAGTGACAGAAACACTCCCCCAATCCGTCCTTTTTTGCTGCGATCACAATGCGGTACGCTCCCCGATGGCCGAGGGGATCATGAAAAAATTCTACGGCACCGACACCTATGTGCAGTCTGTTGGCGTCAAAAACGATCTTGAAATCGACGGGTTTTCGATCGCTGTTTGTGCCGAGCTGGAGGTCGAACTGTCGCGCCATCGCTCACGCAGTTTCGATGAAATGGAACAATGGGGCGACGACCTGTCTTCCTTCGATCTGGTCATTGCCTTGTCTCCGGCCAGCCAACGGCGCGCATTAGAACTTACGCGTTTCTTTCACTTGGAAGTCGAATACTGGCCGATCCTTGATCCCACCGGTCTTGGCGAAACACGTGAGGCCAAGTTGGTTCAGTTTCGCGCGGCCCGTGACCAGATTACCGAGCGTTTGATTGACCGTTTCGGCCCGCCGGTCGACGCGAGCTGACCGGCGAAAGGCGGCGGAAACTTTGAAAGTTCCCGTCCGTTGTCCTTAAAAATGGGCCAGCCCTAAACGCCGGAACAGACCTGTGCCGCCCGCTGGCCATATGCTTTCCACACAGCCCAGAACCGTTTGTTCCCTGCATTGCTGTCCTGATTCTGGCGAACCTGCTGCAAGGCATGCGGGTCTTTGAAATATTTCGCACCGCGGCGCTGATCCGATGCCGACAATTCGCGATTCGCGACGGCCTGTACGCAGCCGCAGCGCGCCCGGGAGGCCTGCTTGCGCCCCTGCGCCTGACAGGCCTTTTGAATGGGCCCGGATGCAAATTGCACTTGATCAAATGCCTGCGCCCGTGGCGAACGCGATCCGCCGCAAGCTACCAACCCCAAAAGCGCCACCAGCGCCACACATAAACGAACCATAGTTACTGCCTTTGCCGCGGACCGATGGGGTTTGCCCCTTGGTGATCCTGTTTTGCCTTTGGCCCAGTATGCCGGATTTGGCGCAAAGGAGCAAATCACGTTTACGGAGTGTGGGTGTGCATATTGCATCACTTATGCACAAACGTTTTCGTCTGGTCCGGCTGCTTCAGGCACTCTTTCACAAAGAACCTTGAACCTAGCCGTTCAGAACCTTTTTCGCCGCCACCTTGCCGGCGTCAAACGCCTGTTTTCGACGTGCGATTTCCTCGGGCGAGAGTTTGGCGGGGTTGGAATAGTCGTCTTTCCAATCAGGCGCACCAACCCAGACAAGATCCGATTGCACTGTGCTGCGCGGATGATCGGCTGTTTCCAACAGGTTCAGGGCCATCGCCAAAGTTGCCGTTTGCGAGGCCGGATCATTTGGCCGTCCGGCCGCATTTCCCAAAGGGAAGTCGCTGAACAGGAAACGTGGAACACCGACATGTTCGACGATGTCTTTTGCGCAGCCCATGATGACCGTCGCGATGCCGGCCTGTTCCAGAATGCGGGCCACGATCGACACCGATTGATGGCACACGGGGCAATTGGGCACAAAAATTGCAGCGTCGATGTTGTGCTTCTGGCAGTGGGCCAGCAAGGCGGGGCCATCCACGTCAATGGTTGTGCGCTGTGACCGGTTGGTGGGCAGGCCGAAAAACCGGTCCGCCAGCTTGCCGATTTTGCCGGCGTCTGCCGCGTTTTTCAGGGCGGTAAGTGGAAAGTAACTGCCCATGTCCTCAGCCGTTGTATGATCGCGGTCGATTGCGATGTGCGAAATGCGCAGATCGGGGATTTCGGCGGTGGGAGCGTCATATACTTCGTAGAATTTGGCAGCAGCGTTATAGGGGGCACCGGGCCCCTGATCGCCTTTGTCAGGTTGATAGGGGGCCGCGGTGGTGACCAGCGCAACGGTGCTGTCCGCCAAGGGCTTTGTCAAAGGTGTAAACGGTACCTCGGCAAAGCTGGCCCATGCGTAAGGGGCACCATACCCCAGCGCCAGATAGTAGTCGCGGGTGCGCTGCATATACGCGATCGGATTGTTTGCGTCGCTCATGACCCTTGCCTTCCGTGTCTTGGTTTTGACAAAGGATAACGTAGCTTTGCGCCGGATCGTACCCCCGTCAGGATTTTACCTTTGTCATCTTCGGATCATAAAGCGGGGCCAAAGTGACCTCTGCTTTGACGCGGCGGGTTGCCACCTCCAGCTCATACTCACCGGATAAAACATGTTCTTTATCAATCGTTTCATCGCTGCGCACGTAACCCATTCCGATGCTTTTGCCCAAGGTGTGGCCAAAGCCCGCCGAGGACAGCCAGCCGCAGCGTTCGCCATTGCGATAGATCGTTTCGCGCCCCGACAGGATAACATCGCCGGCGCAGGTAAAGGTTGCCATAATCTTTTTCACGCCGCTGTCGCGCTGGGCCTGCACGGCCTCGCGGCCCTTGAACGGGATGTTCGATTTCATTTTTACCGCCCAGCCAAGGCCGGCCTCGTCCGGTGTGTGATCCGGTCCGATGTCCGAGCTCCACGCGCGATACCCTTTTTCCAACCGCAGGGTTTCAATGGCGCGGTAACCGGCATTGCGTAACCCGTGGGGCGCACCCGCGTCGTGCAGCGCATTAAAGACAGTAAGCGCATATTCGGTTGGCAAATGCAGTTCCCACCCCAATTCCCCGACATAGGTGATGCGCAGGGCAAGCACGGGACAACCCGCGATGCCGATGGTGCGGGCCTGACCGAAGGCAAAGTTATCGTGGCTGACATCATCGCGTGTGCACTGTTCCAGAATCTCGCGGGCTTTGGGGCCAAACAGCGACAACACCGCATTTGAAGAGGTCACATCGACCAGTTGCGCATTCATCCCTTCGGGGATGTTGCGGGAAATCCAGTTGAAATCATGGGTGGCAAAGCCGGTGCCGGTGACGATGTAATATTCATCTTGTGCTGTGCGCACGCAGGTCAGATCGCATTCGATCCCGCCGTGGTCGTTCAGCATCTGGGTATAGATAATCGTCCCCACAGGTTTGTCTACGCGGTTGGCGGCGATCCAGCTCAACGCGGCCTCTGCGTCGGGACCTTTGAGGATGAATTTGGCGAATGAGGTCTGGTCGAACAGAACTGCGGCTTCCCGTGCGGCCTTATGTTCGCGCCCGACAGGGGCGTGCCAGTTCGGTCGGTCAAAGGTGTAAATATCATGCGGGGCTTCATCTGCTTGTGCAAACCAGTTCGGGCGTTCCCATCCCAGTTTTTCGCCAAACACCGCGCCACTGCTTTGCAACGCGCCGTATAGCGGCGAACGGCGGCAGGGGCGGCCACTGCTGTGTTCCTCGGACGGCCATGCCATCGTGTAATGCTTGCCGTAGGCTTCCATCGTGCGGGCGCGCACCCAATCTTCATCCGTATGCGGGCGGCCAAAGCGGCGGATGTCGACAGGCCATAGATCATAGGGTGGTTCGCCCTTTGCGACCCATTCGGCCAGCGCCATGCCGGCACCGCCACCTGATGCGATGCCAAAGGCGTTGAAACCCGCGCCGACAAACACATTGGCCATTTCGGGCGCTTCCCCAAGGATGAAGTTGCCGTCGGGGGTAAAGCTCTCGGGGCCGTTGATCAGCTCTTTGATGCCAGTTGTCTCAAGGGCCGGAACACGGGGCAGGGCCAGTTCGACCAGTTGTTCAAAGTGATCGAAATTGGATTCCAGCAATTGGAAATCAAACGGATCGGGGATGCCGTTTTGAGCCCAAGGGATGCCATTGGGTTCATAACCGCCCATCACCAGACCGCCAACTTCTTCCTTGTAATAGGTCAGCCGGTCGGGATCGCGCAGGGTTGGCAAATCGGAAGGCACACCAAAGGCTTCGGTGATCATATACTGGTGTTCAACCGACACGAGCGGCACCGTCACCCCGATGGATTTGGCCAAGGTGCGGGTCCATTGTCCGCAACACAGGACCAGCTTTTCGCAAGCGATATCGCCCTGCGGCGTGCGCACACCGGTGATTTCGCCCTTTTCGGTCAGGATTTCTGTGACGGGGGTATTTTCCAGCAGTTGTGCGCCCTTTGCGCGGGCCCCCTTGGCCAAAGCCTGCGTAATGTCAGAGGGGCTGGCCTGTCCGTCGGTCGGTAGAAACGCCGCCCCCACAACATCACCGATGTCCATCAGCGGCCACAAGTCCTGCGCCTCTTGCGGGGTCAGCAGCTGCATATCAAGGCCGAAACTATGGGCGGTGGTGGCTTGCCGCTGCACTTCGGTCCAGCGTTCCTGATTACAGGCAAGGCGCAAACCGCCGTTCATTTTCCACCCCGTGGCAAGGCCGGTTTCCGCCTCAAGCTTGTTATAAAGGTCGATAGAATAGCCCAGCAACTGCGTAATGTTGGCGCTGGAGCGCAACTGCCCGACAAGACCGGCGGCATGCCAAGTGGAACCGGACGTAAGCTGTGCCTTTTCCAGCAGCAGCACGTCCTGGCCCATCTGGGCCAGATGATAGGCCGTGGAACAGCCAATGATGCCGCCGCCAATGATGATGATTTTCGAGGAGGATGGGAGTGTCATGTCAAACCTTATGTCTGCGTAAAGTCGGCAAGTGCCGATGTAAGCCGGTCCATGTTTTCAGAGGTATATGCGGCGTAATCCACGTCGAGTTCGGAATGGATTTCCGAAGTCATCGACCAAAGTGTTTCGCGCATCAGTGAGGTGCATTTCATGGCGCTATAAGCGCGCCAGTGTTTGTCGGGGTCCGTTTCGAAATATTGCGACAGCATCGCGCGTTCTTGCGTTTCGGACAGGGCGTTGTTCGACGCCAGTCCCGCCAGATCGAACAGGGGTGAATTGAACCCGCCGTACTCCCAGTCAATCAGCCAAAGCTTGTCCCCGTCGTCGAGGATATTGGCGGCCAGCAAATCGTTGTGCCCGATCACCATGTCAATCTGTCCGACGGCGGATTCGAGTTGATCAAGCTGTTCCAGCATCGCGGGCAGTGCACTGGTGTGGCGAGAACCGTCGGCACGCAGTCGCGCGGCATAGGTGCGGTTCACCTGAAACGGCCAAAACGCCAGCACCGGTTGTGTCAGGTGGTCGGCAAGGTCGCGATGGACCTGTGCGATCCGTGACACGATGCGTGGCAGGTTCGCGGGGTTGCGCACATCCGCTTCTGTAAAGGTTTGCGCGCTGAGAAATTCCAGCACCAGAACACCGGCTTCATGATGTACAACCTTGGGCGAAAACCCTGCGGCGCTGGCAGCTTGGGACAGGGCCAGTTCGTTCCAGCGCATCACCCCGTGTTCCGCGATATCCGTGCCAAGACGCACGACATATTGCTGGTCCCCGTCGCGCACCCGCAGGTTCACATTGGTCAGCCCACCCCCAAGTGTAACGATGTCCTGCGGGTTCTCAAAGCAGCTGAGCTGCGTGACGTTTTCAATGATTTCAGGTGTCATAACCCCAACCTTTTGCGTTGTCCCAAGGCCAGGGCATTGACCAGACGGTCGGCGATGATGGCGATAAAGGCGACCGATAGACCCGCGACAATGCCCTTGCCGGCGTTGGCCTTGGTCAATGCGATATAGACCTCTTGACCCAGATCACGGGTGCCGACCAGGGCGGTGATCACCAGCATGGATAGGGCGAGCATGGTGGTCTGGTTCAATCCCAATAACAGTTGCGGTGTGGCCAGCGGCAGTTTGATGCGCCACAGGATCTGGCGTTTGGTGCAACCGGCCATATGCCCCGCTTCGATCATCTGTTCGGGGACATCGGCCAGCCCGTGCGCGGCATAACGTACGGCAGGGGCCAACGCATAAAGCACAACTGCGATCATCGCGCTGAAATCGCCGACACGGAACAACATGATCACGGGGATCAGATAGACAAAGCTGGGCAGGGTTTGCAGCGTGTCCATAAAACCAAGGATAACCTTGCCCGCCTTGGGCCGCTCTGCCGCCCATATGCCCAACGGAATGCCAATCACTGTTGCAATCAATACCGACACACCACAAAGGTAAATCGTCACCATCGCCTTGCCCCAAAGCCCGCTGGCCGCGATGAACCCCATCATCAGCATGGCGACGATGCCCAGTTTCCAGCCGCCGATGCGCCCCGCCATCAATCCTGTGGCAATGATGCCCCAAGCCCATGGGATACCTGTAAAAAACTTCTTCACGGGCAATAGAAGCCCTTGCAGGATGACAAGTTTGATCGCCTCGAACGTGTCAAAGAAATTGACGTTGATCCATTCCATCGCACCGGCCCAAAACGGTCCGGTCGTGAGAGTCAGGGCGTCCGGGTAGGTCTGTATCGCAGGGATGAACCTGCCAAGGATCATCGTCGCGACGGCGATCAGCAGGACCGCGCTGCTAAGCGGGTAACGCTGCATCAGATTGCCGGTTTTGCGGATGCGGTATTTACGTTCGGAAAAGGCCTGGCTGGCGCGGTCCAGCGCAATGGCCATCAGGACGATGGCCAGACCCGCCTCGATCCCGCCACCGATATCAAGCCGGCGCAGGGAGGCCAGCACATCAAAACCCAAGCCCCCCGCGCCAATCATCGAGGCGATGATCACCATGTTCAGCGAAAGCATGATCACCTGATTGACCCCGACCATAAGCGTGGGGGTGGCTGAGGGCACCAGAATTTTCCACATGATCTGGCGGCGGGTACAGCCCGCCATGCGTCCGGCCTCTAGAATTTCGTCGGGAACGCTGCGCAGGGCGACAATGGTAATGCGCACCATGGGAGGCATGGCATAGATGATGGTGGCAACCAGCGCGGCGACCGGACCAAAGCCGAACAGGATCAGGATCGGCACGAGATAGGCAAACACAGGAACGGTTTGCATCAGATCCAGCACCGGCCGCAGCGCGATATCGATCCACCGGTGGCGATAGGCGGCGATGCCCAGAAACAGCCCCCCCACAGCGCCGATCGGCACAGCAATCAGGACCGAGGCCAGCGTGATCATGGCGCTGTGCCATTGCCCGAATATCGCGAGGTATAGAAAACAACAGCCGACCAAGGCAGCCAAGGCCCAGTCTCGGGCATAAAGCCCGATCGCGGCAATGCAGATGACAACAGCAATCCAGCTGAGAGAGGGGGCCAGTTGCACCGCCGTGTCGCCGTAACCGCTTGAAAATCCTTCGATCAACAGATTGCGCAGGAATTGATAGGGCGCTTCTATTAGGGCGGCGATGGCGCGGGTCAGGTCCTTGAAGGAAAAGAAATAGAAACTGGCATCTTCAACCAGCCATGCCAGAAAATCACTGATCGCGCCATCGAGTTCCAGCTGCCATTTCTTTGGAAACCGGATGATCCACCGTGCGTCCAGCGCTTTGTACAATTGGAATGACCAGGTGGATAACGCCCAAGTCACGGCGAACAGCGCCACCCAAAAGGCGCGTCCCGCTGTCAGCCAACGCGGCATTTACGAACGCCCCACGAGCACATCAATCACGCCCTGTCGGGTGATCTGGCCAATGACCTCGCCATCTTTTTCGACTTTGTAGGGGGCGTCGGAATCCTCAACCTGTTTGGCGATGTCGTCAATCAACTGGCTGTGCAGAACGGTGCCCGCAAATGCGGCATCGCTGAGCGGTTGCACGATGGAGCCTGCGGTGATCACCTTGGAGCGGCTGACATGACGGGTGAACTCCGCGACATAGTCGGTGGCAGGATTCAGCACCAGTTCTTCGGGGGTTGCGACCTGTTGGATTTCGCCGTCTTTCATCACGGCAATACGGTCGGCAAGGCGGATTGCCTCGTCAAAATCATGGGTGATAAAGACAATGGTTTTGTGCAGCATGTTTTGCAGGCGCATAAACTCATCCTGCATCTCGCGGCGGATCAGCGGATCTAGGGCAGAAAACGGTTCGTCCAGAAACCACAGATCAGGTTCGACAACCAAGGATCGTGCGATGCCGACACGCTGTTGCTGCCCGCCGGAAAGTTCGCGCGGATAATTGTTTTCGCGCCCCTTTAGCCCAACCAGTTCAACCATTTCCATGGCGCGGGCTTCGCGGGTTTTTTTGTCGACGCCCTGCACGTCCAGCGGAAAGGCGGCGTTTTCCAGAACTGTCAGATGGGGCAGCAGTGCAAACTGTTGAAATACCATACCCATTTTTGTGCGACGGATTTCGATCAGCTCTGCCTCGCTCATGGTCAGCAGGTTCTTGCCCTCGAAAAAGATCTCGCCTGCGGTTGGTTCCACCAAGCGCGAGAGGCAGCGCACCAGCGTGGATTTGCCGGAACCGGACAGGCCCATGATCACAAAAATCTCGCCCTTGCGGATTTGCACATTGGCGCGGCGCACGGCCCCGATCAGGTTTTCCTTGCGCAATTCGCCCTTTTTCGGATCGGGGGTGTGTTCCAGAAAACTGTCGGCCTTTGCGCCGTAGATTTTCCAGACGTCGCGGCATTCAAGGATGGTTGTGTTGTTCATTCGGGCCTCGGTCGAGCGTCAGCATTCAGCCGCAATCAGCTGTTGGACGACCTGTAATTTAGTGGATACGGACAGCTGCGTGCCGGCATGCCGGCACGCAGTGATGTGTGGAACGGATCAGTTGGCAATCCAGCTGGACCAGACGTCCTTGTTGTCGGCCATCCATGCCGCAACAGTTTCGTCCACGGATTTGCCGTTCAGATCAACATCGGCAACCATCGCGCCCATTGCGGCGTTGTCGATGTCGAAATTGCGGATCGCTTTGCCCGCATTTGGCCATTTGTCGTCCAGACCAGCCCAGGATACCTTCCAGATCGGGCCGGTTGGTTTACCGCAATCATAGGCCGCATCAGGGTTAATCCCGACAGAGGCATCCGCATAGCATTCGGATGAGTATTCAGGGAATTTGACAAATTTTCCGTCGTATTTTGCCGGTGCCCAATGCGGTGAATAAATCCACAGCATGATCGGGTCCTGACGCTGATAGGCTGATTCCAGCTCTGCGAATAGTGCGGCGTCTGTGCCCGCGTGGATCACTTCGAAATCAAGGCCAAGTGCTTCGACGCGTTCCTCGTCAAAACCGCCCCATGTGACCGGGCCGCCCAGATACCGGCCAAGCGGTGCCGTTTCGGGGGTGGAAAAAGCGTCGGCGCAGTCTTTCAGGGCTTCCCAATTGGGCAGACCGGGGCAGCGTTCTTCCATATAGGCCGGATACCACCATTCCTCGATTGCGATCATACCGGTTTCGCCTTGGTTGATGACGTTGCCGGATGCGGTCGCTTCGTCCATCGCCTCGCGTCCTGTGGTTTCCCAGATTTCCATAGCGACATGCAGGTCACCGGTTTTCAGACCGGCAAACTGGGCGATGTAATCGGCTTGCACATATTCGACGTTATAGCCGGCTTCTTTCAGAACCTCGCCCATCAGCGTTGTTGTGATCAGCTGGCCGGACCAGTCATGCAGCGTCAGCTTGATCGGGTCGGTCGATTCTTGTGCAAGGACTGGCGTCGCGGCCATAACTGCGGCCGCTGCATAGGATAGAAATTTCATTGTTATCTCCCTGTTATGGGCCCGATTTTTCTATGACCAATAGCACTCAGCCGAACATAGCGCGGGCTCTCACGGTTTATTCAACAGGGTTCAAAAATCTAAATCAACAAAAATCAACATATTTGTATTAATTTTGTAGCTTTTGGATGCTGGGTGCGGAATAGATGGGCGTGATCCGGCATTCACAAGGGGCGCTTATGACAGATCTGGAAAACCGGTTGCGGACGGCTATTGGCATCACCGAAGTGGCAGCGCAGGTGGCGATGGGTCATTTTCGCAAGAGCCCAGACATCGAGACGAAATCGGATCAAAGTCCGGTTACCATTGCCGACAAGCAGACCGAAACGGCCATACGCGACGGCTTGGCCCGCGCCTTTCCCGATGATGCGATCTTTGGCGAAGAGTTCGGCCAGTCAGGCGCGGGCAGCGACATGTGGATTGTCGACCCGATTGACGGGACCCGTTCGTTTATCGCAGGACTGCCGCTGTTCGGGATGTTGCTGGGTTTCTTGCGTGCGGATGTGCCGCAACTGGGGATCATTCGCATGCCCGCGCTGGGCGAAGTCTATGCCGGTGCCATCGGACTTGGCGCGACCTGTAATGGCGACACAATCAGGGTGAGCGATTGCCAAGACCTGAACAATGCGCGGTTGTTCATCAACGAGGGGGACAAGATTGCAGCACAAGAGCCAGAGGTATTCGCGCAGCTGATCCATGCAGGCGACTTGCGGCGCTTGGGGGCGGATTGTTATCCGCATGCATTGGTCGCGCGCGGCCTTGCGGATGCGGTGGTTGATTTCGATTTGCAGCCCTATGACTATCTGCCAGTCAGCGCAGTGGTCGAAGCTGCGGGCGGCATCATGACCGACTGGCAAGGGCAACCGTTGGGCATGGGGTCGGACGGACGCACCTTGACGGCGGCAACACCTCAACTTCACGCGCAACTGCTGGAACTGGTCGCGACCTAACCGGCCCGCACGGCGTCGATATGGGATTGGAACGCGGGGTCCCGCATCAGGGATTTGCAGCGGTTAAAACGGGCGGTGCTATAGGCCCAGAAATCTTCGGCTGTGTTGCCGTCCGCGTGCTGGATCAATCCCCATAGCGTCCAAAGCAGATCACACATCGCCTTATAAATCACCATCCGTCCAGTTTCCGCAGCCGTTGGTGTGCGTCCGAAATAGGCGGTCATCAGCTCCGCGTCTTGCGCTGCGTTCATACCCGCCTCAACCGACAGATCGCCGACATCCCATAAGGGATCGTTCATGCCGGAATATTCCCAATCTACAATCCACATGCGCGTGCCGTCATCCAGAAAGTTTTCGCACAACGGGTCGCAATGACAGGGGGCAAGCGTGATATCGCCAGCTTCCAGAACCTGTTTGATCGGGGCGGCGGCAGCGACCACTTCATCATAGCCGTCGGGCAGTTTTACGTCCTTGGTCGACAGGATTTTCAGGTAGTCCTCAATCATCGCAAAGAGTTCAAACCGGAACTGGAATGCCTCACCCGAGGTGTGCAGTTTTGCCAAGGCCGCACCCGCGCGGGCAGGGGATCCGGCGCGTGATGCAAACAAATCCGGCGTCATGGTTTCGATGTCCGGCACGGTTTCGGATATCATCAATCCGCTTTCCGGTTGGGTAAAGATCACCTGCGGAGACACACCGGCACGCGCGGCGGCTTCGGCGTTATGTGCCTCGATGCCGCGGTCGATGTATGCGTCAGTACCGTCGCCGGCGATGCGGACGATGACGGAAGTATCGCCGATTTCGACGCGGTGCACGAGGTTGGTCAAGCCACCCAAACGGGTAATGCTGTTGACCGTCTCAACAGTCGCAAACTGCGGCGCTTTGCGTAGGGCGTCCAGAACTGTCTGTGTGTGTTCACTCATTCGCTTACCCTTTCAGCGCGCTGTTTTGCGGATCATACACAGGCCCCTCGACCTGCGTGATCGGATGTTGTTCGCCAAAGACCTCAAGCGTGAAACTTTTGGTGTCCCAATGCTTTTTCTCAAGATAGCCGCGTATGATCATCTGCCCGACAGCGTAGCCAAACCCGACCGATGTCGCCAGTGAAACGAGTGTATCGCCCAGCAGGATCGCCTCGCCGCCCGTGAGGGGCAGATTTTGCGGCGCAACAAAGGTGCAGAGTTTGCGCTGAACGCCATTGGTTTTCTGTTCTTCAAGAACGGAGCGGCCAATAAAATCACCCTTGGATTTCAGATGCACGCGGAACCCCAATCCGGCCTCGATCGGGGTATAGTCCGGTGAAATATCGCCTGACCAGTAAACGTACCCCTTTTCCATCCGCAGACTTTCAGTCGCGCGATAACCGACATTGGCAATGCCATGACTTTCGCCTGCCTGCCACAAGCTGTCATAGACATGGGCGGCAAATTCGGTCGGGACGTGCAGTTCATACCCCAGTTCCCCGACATATCCGATGCGCGCCGCCCGCACGGGGGCCGCACCAACGACGATCTCGCGCGCCGTTGAAAAGGGCAGGGCCGCGTCCGATACATCACTTTCAGACGCCGCCGCCAGCACTGCGCGGGATTTGGGACCGACGATGTTGATCACCGCCATGCCGCTTGTGACCTCGACGATATGAACAGAACTGTCATCGGGCAGGTGCCGTTTGATCCAGTCGCTGTCATGCACGCCAAAGCCGGATCCGGTCACCAGATAGAACCGGTCCTTCGCAAGACGGATAAAGGTTACGTCGGCCTCTATCCCGCCTTTCTTGTTACACATCTGGGTATGGATGACGGAACCTATAGGTTTGTCCATGTTCGACACACACAGCCGCTGCAACAGCGCGAGCGCACCGGCACCGATCACCTCGAACTTGGCAAAGCTGCTTTGGTCAATCAGTGCCACTTTCTCGCGTACGGCCATATGTTCTTTGGCGGCAAAAGCCTTCCAGCCGGGGTTCAGGAAATCAAGCTGGTCCACTGGCGCGACCCCTTCGGGCGCAAACCAAAGCGGGCGTTCCCAGCCGTTTTTGGACCCGTAAACTGCGCCCTGATCCTTGAGCCGTTGATAGAGGGGCGACAGGCGCAACTGGCGCACGGTTTCATGTTCCTGACCGGGATAGCGCATTTTGTAGTGATGCGCGTAGTGTTCAACCGCGCGCGGATACATAAATGCGCGTGTGCCGTGGTGCGGCCCAAAGCGGCGCACATCCAAGGGCCACAGATCAAGCGAGGGCTGCCCGTCAACAACCCATTCGGCAATCATTTCGCCAGCACCACCGCCCGCTGCAATACCATAGAGAAAACCGGTTGCCAGCATCAGGTTCTGATAGCCCGGTTGCCATCCCATGACGAAATCGCCGTCCGCGGAATAGGGGATCGGCCCGTTGATCACCTGCCTGATACCCACCTCGTTGATCACGGGTGTCACCTTGCCGGCCAGTTCGGCCAAGGGCAAAAACCGGTCGAGATTTTCGGGCAGCAATTGACGCACGAATTTGCCCGGGATCGCGGTATCCCCAAAAGGCAGGGTGCCTTCCTCATAGCCGCCCACCACAAGCCGCCCGCCGACATCGGGTTTGTAATAGACCAGCCGTTCGGGGTCTCGCAGGGTGGGGTAGTGACCGATGTCACTGCCGGTGGATTCCGTGATGATATATTGGTGTTCAACCGCGCAGGCCGGGATCTTGAGGCCCAGCTTGCCCGCGATCTCGCGGCTCCACATGCCGGTTGCCAGAATGATTGTGTCGGCCTCCCAGCGCCCCTCGGTGGTTTCAACGGATGTGATGCGCCCGTTGGTAACATTGAAATCCAACACCTCGACCTTCTGGCGGATATCAGCACCCTGCTTGCGCGCGGCCCCCGCCACAGCCTGACACAAAGATGCCGGATCGACATAGCCATCGGACGGGATAAACGCCGCGCCTTCCAATCCTTTCTCCTCGATCAGGGGAAACAACTCTTTCGCTTCGGCGGGGCTGATGATCTGCATTTCCAGATCGAAACTGCGCGCCATTGTCGCCAGCCGCTTGGCCTCAAGCATGCGTTCCTTGGTGGCGGCCAAGCGCAACGATCCGGTCTTTTTCCAGTCGAATTGCAGGCCTTCTTCGTTCTGAAGGCGGTCGTACATCTCGACTGACTTTTTCAACATCCGTGTTGTATTGCGTGAGGAACGTAACTGCCCGACCAGACCCGCCGCGTGCCATGTTGCCCCTTCGGTCAGATTGGCGCGTTCCAGCAGGACCACGTCTTTCTCACCCATGCGGGTCAGATGATAGGCAATCGAGCAGCCAATGATGCCGCCGCCGATGATGAGGTGTTTCGCGCTGTGCTGTGCCATGGTGCCGCCTGCAAGGATATGTACGATCCTATGCTTACCCAATATCGACATTCAGACAAACGAAATGTTGATTTATGTTGATATTTTGCCGGAATATCTTGCAAAAATTGCGTTTCCCTGTTGGAATTATGGGTATATGTGTTGGGTATGTCTAAGTACAAAGCCCAGATTTTACATGCCGTGAACATGCGCGGGACGGTTTCCGTGACCGAGCTTTCACAGATTCTCGGGGTGTCGGACCAGACAATCCGTCGGGTGTCACAGCCGCTTGTAGAAAGTGGCGAGTTGGACAAGGTGCATGGCGCATTGGTGTCGAACCGGACGGCCTCCGACCCGCCGTTTCTGGCGCGGATGAACCAGAACCGCAGTGCCAAGGTTGCCATCGCGCGGCTGGCGGCGGAAATCGTGCCGGACGGCGCGAGCGTTGCCATCGACACGGGCTCGACCTCCGGCTTTATCGCGCAGGCGCTGCGCACACGTCAAAAACTAACGGTGGTGACGAATTCGGCCTTTGTCGCCAGTACTTTGGCGATCATTCCCGGTAATCGGGTGTCGATGGCCGGAACCCAGTTGCGGGACCATGACGGGGCCGCATTTGACCGTTCCGCTTTTGATGTGATCGAACGGATGCAGGTTGATTTCGTGATCCTGTCCGCCTCCATGGTGGATGCGGAAAAGGGATTTCTGGTGCACGAGCAATGCGAGGTTGATATGGCCAATGCGATGCTCAAAAACGCGGCGCAGGCCATTATGTCGGTCGATCAATCCAAGTTCCTGCCGCAAAGTCATCGCCCTGCGTTGCGCCAACCTGTGCTGCGCAGCAGTGACATTCTGATCACCGATGCGCCGCCGCCCGCCGAGTTTGATGCGTTGCTGCGCGATTTGGACCTGCGGATTGCGGGAGGCGGATAGCGCGCAGCGCGGTACGAAGCCTGAGTCAACGGACGGGTGACAAGGCTTTGATCTTGGCACATATTAACGCAACGACAGTCAAAACCGGCAGTGTGATGCCGCACATAATCAAGACGCCTTGCGTGCAAGGGCGTCTGCACAAAATTCCAAAAGGGACCCTTACGATGACAAAAATTGCATTCCTTGGCCTTGGCGTGATGGGCTATCCGATGGCGGGGCATTTGCAGGCGGCAGGCCATGAGGTGACCGTCTATAACCGGACCGCCTCCAAGGCTGATGCATGGGCAAAACAGCATGGTGGCACAAGTGCGCGAACACCGGCAGAGGCCGCCAAGGGGGCCGATTTGGTTATGGCCTGCGTGGGCAACGACGATGATTTGCGCGCTGTGTCTCTGGGCGAGGATGGTGCATTCGCGGGCATGTCCGCAGGAGCATTGTTTGTTGATCACACCACGGTGTCGTCCAAGGTAACGCAAGAACTTTACGGCGCGGCAAAAGATGCCGGCCTGGGTTTTGTCGATGCGCCTGTGTCGGGGGGGCAGGCGGGGGCCGAAAATGGCCAGCTGTCAATCATGTGCGGCGGTGATCAGGATCAATATGACCGCGCGGAACCGGCGATGAAAACCTACGCCAAGCTGGTGCGACGGATTGGTGAAAGCGGCGCGGGACAGTTGACCAAAATGGCCAACCAGATTGCAATCGCGGGCTTGGTTCAAGGACTGTCCGAGGCGCTCCATTTCGCGACAAAGGCGGGGCTTGACGGTCGTGATGTAGTCGAAGTGATCAGTCAGGGCGCGGCGGGCAGCTGGCAAATGGCGAACCGCTATGAAACGATGCTGGATGACCATTTCGAGCACGGTTTCGCGGTGGACTGGATGCGCAAGGATCTGGGGATCTGCCTTGAAACAGCGGATGAAAACGGGGCCAGCCTGCCGGTGACGGCGCTGGTCGACCAGTTTTACAAGGACGTCCAGAAGATGGGCGGCGGCCGGTGGGATACCTCATCACTGTACAAGCGGCTGAAATAGACTGCGGGCGAAACGCGCACAGCTTTCGAACAAACCGGCCCCCCCCCCGTCATGCCGCCAGGCGGTGGGGGGGGAATCACCTTTCCTGACAGGAAGAAAGTGCATGACTTATGTGCTATTTTACACGCGAATAGCGCTAAAACGATTGGTGCGTTTGCAATCGCGAAATTGGCGGTGGATGGTTTTTTAGGTCGGCGACACCGGCGGTTCGGGCCTGTGATCCGCGGTGGTCCCCAGTCGAAAAGTCGCGAAGCGGGGCCGTTTTCTGATCATATTTGCCGTGATTTCAGGCGCGGCTGCCCGTTTTTCCCGCTATTTAGCGGAACTGTACCATTGCCGCGTTTCGCGTTCCAAATAATGCGTTGTAAAATGATGGATCACGCGTCAGTCTAAGACCAGACAAATAAAAAACCTGCCCGACGTTCAAATGCTATGGCAGGAAAAACGGGGATAAATCAGAATGACTTCAACCGACGGGGCCTTTGTCGCCTTTGATCGTGTGCAAAAGAGCTATGACGGCGTAAACCTTGTCGTCAAAGATCTGAATCTCTCAATGCCCAAGGGCGAATTTCTGACAATGCTTGGGCCATCCGGGTCCGGCAAGACCACTTGCCTGATGATGCTTGCCGGGTTTGAAACAGCAACTCACGGCGATATCACGCTGGACGGTGTGTCGATCAACAACATCCCGCCGCACAACCGCGGCATTGGCATGGTGTTCCAGAACTATGCCTTGTTCCCGCATATGTCGGTCGCCGAAAACTTGTCCTTTCCGTTGGAAGTGCGCAAGATTGGCAAGTCCGAGCGGGAAGAAAAGGTGAAGCGCGCACTGGATATGGTGCAGATGGGCGATTTCGCCGGTCGCCGTCCCGCGCAATTGTCCGGCGGTCAGCAACAGCGGATCGCGCTGTCACGGGCGCTGGTGTTTGAACCCGAGCTGGTGTTGATGGATGAACCTTTGGGGGCGCTGGACAAACAGCTGCGCGAAACCTTGCAGTTCGAGATTACCAATCTGGCGCATGAGTTGGGTATTACAACGGTTTACGTGACCCACGACCAGACCGAAGCCTTGACAATGTCCGACCGCGTCGCGGTTTTTGACGATGGCCGTATTCAGCAGCTGGCCCCGCCAGACGAGCTTTATGAAAAGCCTGAAAACAGCTTTGTCGCGCAATTCATCGGCGAGAATAACACGTTGGAAGGCGTCGTCGAAGAGATCAAGGGCGATACATGTATCGTCAAGTTGGACAGCGGTGACATCATTGATGCGGTGCCGGTTAATGTGTCGAAAGTGGGCGAACGGACCAAAGTTTCCATCCGCCCCGAACGCGTCGAATTCAATCCCGAGCGCCTGCAAGAGGGCACCCATACGCTCAAGGCCGAAGTACTTGAATTCGTTTATATGGGCGACATTTTCCGCACCCGTCTTCGGGTTGCCGGCACGGATGAGTTTGTTATCAAAACGCGCAACGCCCCCGATCAACAACGCCTGAAACCGGGCGAGGTGATCGAAATCGGCTGGTTGCCACAGGATTGTCGGGCGCTGGATGCCTAACGGCCAAGCGACTGTACAGAACAGAGAATGTGGCGGCCCGGGCTGCATTCTTGGACGACCAAACCGGGCTGAAATAAACGGGAGATACCAATGAAAGTAACGATGAAACTGATGGCGACTTCGTGCCTGACGCTGACGGCCGCAATGGCCAATGCTGACGGTCACATGGCCAACGAAATGACGATCGTCAGCTGGGGCGGTGCATACTCCGCATCACAGCAGGCGGCCTATCACGACCCCTATGCAGAAAAGACCGGCGTTAACATCATTAACGACGAATCCTCTGCCGAAGCCGTGGCCAAGCTGCGCGCGATGAACGAAGCAGGCAATGTCACATGGGACGTTGTTGACGTTGTTGCATCCGACGCGATCCGCCTGTGCGACGAAGGTCTGGCGCTGGAAATCGACGCGGACACACAGCTGGCTGATGGCGATGACGGCTCCAAGGCGTCCGACGACTTCGGTGATCTGCTGGTCTCTGACTGCTTTATCCCACAGATCGTGTACTCCACGACAGTTGGCTACCGTTCGGACATGGTTGGCGACAACGCACCGACCGAAATCTGCGCATTGTTCGACACCGAAACATATCCGGGCAAGCGTAGCCTCGAAAAGCGTCCGATCAACAACATGGAGTGGGCGCTGCTCTGTGACGGCGTTGCCAAAGACGACGTTTACGACGTGCTGGAGACTGAAGAAGGTCAGGCGCAGGCATTTGCCAAGCTCGACACCATCAAGGACGACACCATCTGGTGGTCTGCCGGTGCCGACACGCCACAGCTTCTGGCCGACGGCGAAGTTGTCATGGGTTCCACGTACAACGGTCGCCTTTTTGCTCTGATCGAAGAGCAGAAGCAGCCGGTTGCGATGCTTTGGGACGCGCAGGTATTTGACCTTGATGGTTGGATTATTCCAACAGGTCTGAGCCCTGAGCGTGAAGCCCGCGCACTGGACTACATCATGTTTGCGACAGACACACAGCGTCTGGCGGATCAGGCCAAGTACATCTCTTACGGTCCTGCACGTAAGTCTTCCGCACCTCTGGTCGGCAAGCACGCAGAACTGGGCATCGAGATGGCACCACACATGCCTACCGATCCAGAGAACGCCAAGAACACCTTCTTGTATAACTACGAGTGGTGGGCAGACTACCGCGACGATCTGGATGCGAAATTCCAGGCGTGGCTGTCACAGTAAGCCATTGATATCAGGGGCGCGGCATATGTTGCGCCCCTTTTTACGATACGACCATGCCGGACCAACCGGCAGGCATAAAGACCGACAAGGGACATCTCATGGCTGAACAAATGATGGCTGCCGATGGACGACCGCTCAAAGCGTCGTTGAACCGCGCATTACGGCGTCAAAAAATTCGCGCGCTGGCGCTGATCGCCCCGTTGCTTTTGTTCATTCTGATCTCTTTTGTCATGCCAATTGCGGATATGTTGTTCCGCTCCGTCGAAAACGAGATTGTTGAAAACACGCTTCCGCGCACAGTCGTGGCATTGCAGGACTGGGATGCCACCAGTGGCGAAGCGCCGGACGAGCCTGTTTTCAATGCACTTTACACTGACATGGCACTCGCCGTTGAGTATAAATCCCACACACGTCTGGGCAGCCGCCTGAACTATGAGACAACAGGCATCTCATCCCTGTTTCGCAAATCAGGCCGCCGCATCAGTCGTTTTGATACAGATGCCTATACGGATGCCTTTGCCGCTGCTGATCCTGCCTATGCCGATCCGGTACAATGGGCCGCGTGGATGGACGATGACGCGCTGCGCGCGAAACTGCCGTTGACCACCAGCGCTTATGACGGTTGGGAAAAGATGATCGTCGAGGCCGAAGGCGATGTTCCAACCGAAGAACAGCCGTGGGATTTTGTCTATACCGCGCTTTATAATGACGGCGTAAACGGCGCTGAACTGCCCATCGCGGTTGATGTTTCCCAGATTGAACCTGTGTCAATCCGTGCACAGTTTTCCGATGTCGATGACGACTGGCTCGATCCCGATGTCTGGCAAACGATCAAAACCTATTCGCCGACCTATACCAACGGCTATTTTCTGAACTCGGTGGACCTGATGAAAGGTGCCGAAGGTATTGAACAGCGGCCCGAGAACGAGCGTATCTATATTGTCCTTTTCATCCGGACGATGATCATGTCGCTGTCTATCATGGGCATGTGTGTTCTGCTGGGATATCCAATCGCGTGGTTGCTGGCCAATCTCAAGGACCGCACCGCCAACCTGTTGATGATCCTCGTGCTACTGCCCTTTTGGACATCACTGCTGGTGCGGACCTCGGCGTGGAAAGTGTTGCTGCAACAGCAAGGGGTGATCAATGATACCCTTGTCTGGATCGGCATTGTCGCAGACGACAACCGGCTGGAACTGATCAACAACCAGACCGGCACCATCATCGCGATGACGCATATCCTGCTGCCATTCATGATCCTGCCGCTGTATTCGGTGATGAAAACCATTCCTCCCAGCTATCTGCGGGCGGCGAAATCTTTGGGGGCCACGGATTGGACAGCCTTCTGGCGGGTCTATTTCCCACAATCGGTGCCGGGGATCGGGGCGGGCTGTATCCTCGTCTTCATCCTTTCCATCGGGTATTACATCACGCCGGAACTGGTCGGCGGTACCAAAGGTGTCTTTATCTCGAACCGGATCGCCTATCACATCTCCAGCTCTCTGAACTGGGGTCTGGCGGCTGCACTTGGTACCATTCTGCTGACAATCGTGATGGTGCTGTACTGGGTCTACGACAAGATTGTCGGGATCGATAACGTGAAATTGGGGGGCTAAACACATGTCCGGATTGCCACCTTATGCAACGACAGGCCAACGCGCCTGGTACTATTCCTTCCGAGTGATCTGCGCGCTGATCTTCTTCTTTCTGATCGCGCCGATCATGGTGATCATCCCCTTGTCGTTCAACGCGCAGGATTTCTTTACCTTCACGCCTGAAATGCTGGCGTTCGACCCTGCGGGCTATTCGACCAAACACTACGAGGACTTCTTTACCAACTCCGACTGGCAGCTTGCCTTGCGCAACTCGCTTAAGATCGCGCCGGTCGCCACATTGCTTTCGGTGTCCTTGGGCACTTTGGCCGCGATTGGTCTGAGCCAGAGCCACGTGCCATTTCGCCGTGCCATCATGGCAATCCTGATTTCACCAATGATCGTACCGCTGATCATTTCGGCTACGGGGATGTATTTCTTTTACTCCAACCCCTACATACCGACACCCTTTGGCAAGATCGAGTTGCCCTTCACGCTGACTGGCACCTATATCGGCGTTGTTCTGGCACATGCGGCACTTGGCATTCCGTTTGTGATTATCACGGTGACAGCCACGCTTGTGGGCTTTGACAACTCCCTGACCCGCGCGGCGGCGAACATGGGGGCCGGGCCGGTCAAAACGTTCTTTAGCGTGCAAATGCCACTGATTTTGCCAGGTGTGGTTTCGGGCGGATTGTTCGCCTTTATCACGTCTTTCGATGAAGTGGTTGTGGTGCTGTTTGTCGGTTCCGCCGGACAGAAAACCCTGCCTTGGCAGATGTTTACCGGTCTGCGTGAACAGATCAGCCCGACCATTCTAGCGGTCGCAACGATCCTGATTGCGGTTTCGATTGCGCTGCTGTTCGTGGTTGAATTGCTACGACGCCGGTCAGAACGGTTGCGGGGCATCACCCCGAGCTAAAGCTGCCATAACCGCCCGGGCAGATCCTCGGGCGGCGTGACCCCCGCCAGCCGCATCATATCCCAAGCCAGCACCTGATTGCTGGAGAGCACCGGCTTACCGATATCGTGCTCAATTGCGTCGATGATACCCAGCGTGCGCAGATTGGTGCAGGACAGAAAAACAGCATCGCAGGTCTGCGCTTGTCCCATCCCGACCGCCGCCGCATAAACCGCATTTTCTGCAATGCGCACGACATTCGCTTCGGTTTGTTCTTCGAAACTGGCAAAGCCGGTCACGCGAATGCCGGCGTTTTCAACTACCACCCGTAATTGATCCGAAATTTCAGGCACATAGGGCGTGATGATCCCAAGTCGCGTGATGCGCAATGTGGCGCAGGCGGCGATCAACGCGGTCACAGGATCGGTGACATGGGGGGTAGGCACGCCCCCCTTGATCAACGCGGCCACCCGTGCGGCCCCGATTTGCGCCGTGGCAGAGGTGCACCCGTATCCCACCGCCGCAATCTGCGCACCGCGTGGCAAAAGCGCTGCCGCGCCGGTCAGCCTGCTTTCCATGCCCGCAATCATCTGCGTATCGAGTTCGGTGCCGGAGGCTACGCGGCTGACCAACGTCTCTGCCTCAACCGGTAAAAGCCTGCGCATATCGCGTTCCAACGTTTCGTCCGATTGCAAGACGACAAGGCCGAGTTGTAACGGACGTTTGGCTGTCAGTGTATAAGGCAATGCCATCAGATCACCCTGATGTCAGCCGGTTGCGGTGTGGAAAGCCATTCTGCGGCCCCTTCTGTGGCGACGATGTTTTCTTCATGCACCATGATCTGGCCATCAGGCAGGGTGATCCCCGGTTCCAGCGTCAGCACCATCCCGGGCACAAGCGGCGTGTGATCTGCGGCTATGATTGACGGCCATTCCGTCAATTGCATGCCCAACCCGTGACCCAGCCGGCCGGCATTGGAACTGGCGGCGGTGGGATTGACCCGTGTATTCATCGCGTGAAACAGATCCGAAATGACGCTCCCGCTTTGCGCAATATCAAATGCAGCCTGTGTGGCACCGATCAATTTCTCATGGGCCGAAACAACCGCAGATGTCGGTGGGCCAATGCTAAAGTTGCGATCAAAGTCACAAAAATATCCGTCCCAAACCAAACCGGTATCCAGCATCAGGACATCCCCCCGCGCGAGCGGCCTATCGGTCGCGGGCGAGATAACATCGCCGTAACCCCCATGCCCCGCACCGCCCGCGAGATAGGGCACGTAATCTGCACCTTCCTCCAGACAAAGCCTTTGAAAGTCACGAAACACCTGCGCCAATGGTGCTCCAGCCTGCGCTACTTCGGGCAGGCGATCAAAAGCGCGATCCGCAATTGCTGTGGCGGTTCTGATCTTCGCAAGTTCAGCGCCCGATTTCACCAGACGCAGTTGGCGGGTGATGCCGCAATCGCCGGTGATCGCGCGGGGGGCAAGTATCTGTTCCAACCGCCTGAAACCGGCGAGAGGCATGCGCAAACTGCTTTCCATTTGATCCGCGATGCCGATCTGCGCACCTGCGGCGGTAACCTCGATCAAGGTGCTAGCCAGCAAGGAAATCCCGTCGTCAATATAATCGGGTGCTTGCCACGTGCGGATGTCGGTGATCCAGGTTTGCCGCATCAAATGCGCCCCGATCGACGGGATCACCGCGATCGGAGCGCCGGAGGCGGGTAGAACAACAAACCAAGGGCGCGTCGGGCTTTTCCAAAAGCGCGTAAGAAAACCGGTGTAGTATCGCACTTCGGCTTCTGTGGTTAACAACAGTGCAGAGATGTCGTTCTCGGCCATCAACCTTTGTGCGCGGCTGGTGCGGTTTTCGAACTCCGCCTTGGGAAAGCCACGCGCAGGCCGGATCATCCGCTTGGCTCTTCGCTCAGGATCAACAGAATGCGGGCGTCGCGGGTCAGCTCAAATGCATCTGGGTTTTGCGCGGCCACCATTAGACCCGCGAGCCCCGCAGCACCTGATGGGGTCGAGGGCAGGCCGGCTTGGACGCAAGCATCATGTCCGGCTTTGCCTTCGGCTTCGGTCAGGGTCATGAAAATATCGGCATCGCGGGCCAGCCCCTTTAGCGCGATCAGCGAGGGTTCTTTGCAATCAAGCCGCCCCATTTCAGAGGCGGGGCCATGGGTGATTTGCGGCGCACCGGCTTGCATCGAGGCGATGAGGGCAGGGGCGACTTCGGGTTCGACCACCACGATTTTCGGCGTCTTGCCCCAGATTTTGCGGGCGTAGGCGGCGGAAGCGGCGGCAAGTCCACCAACACCGGCCTGCAAAAACAGATGTGTCGGCGGGGCGGGCATCTGGGCGGCGGCTTCTTGCATCAGAACAAGATAGCCTTCCATCAAACGGTGCGGGCGGGTCATGTATTGCGGCCATGAACTGTCGGACAGCAATATGGCATCTGTCGTTTCGGCCAGATCTGCCGCGGCCTGCATCGCCTCTTCATAAATGGCACCCTGACGGCGGACGTCCGCTCCAAGGCCGCGCAGCCGGTCTGCGAAACTTTCCGGAACGGTTTCAGCGAGGAAAACAATCGCATGCGCTGCGAAAGCAGCAGCGCCCGCCGCAACGGACAAACCGTGATTCCCCGCACTTGCGGTCACATAGGTCTGGCCTTCGGCGCGTCCGGTTTGTGCATCATGGGCGATGACGTAGGCTGCGCCGAGTGCTTTGAAACTGCCCAAGCCCATGCGTGCACGTTCGTCTTTGACATGGACGTCTGCCACACCAGTTAAGGTTGCCAACGCAGGCGATGAGACCAGCGGCGTTTGACCGGCAG